>CADCVW010000092.1 GCA_902806235.1 uncultured Sphingomonadaceae bacterium
TCGCCTTCACGCGCTCGCCGGCCGCGGCGGGCGCCGGTGCGGCCGTCGGCGCCGGGGCCGGCGCGGGCTGCGCCTCGGCTTGCGCGATCGCCGCGTCCTCCGCCGGGTTCGCGCCGTAGCCCTTGATCTCCGGCTGCATCGCCGCTTGGGCCGCGGGCGCGGCGGCCGGAGCGGGCGCGCTCGGGCCGGCGGACGTCGACGCCTCCTCGCCTTCGCCCGCGAGAAGCGCGATCACCGTGCCCACCTTTACCCCGTCCGAGCCTTCGGGGATTAACAGCTTCGCCACCGTCCCCTCGTCGACCGCCTCGAACTCCATCGTCGCCTTGTCCGTCTCGACTTCGGCGAGGAGGTCGCCGGCCACCACCTTGTCCCCTTCCTTCACCGCCCAGCGCGACAAGGTGCCTTCCTCCATGGTCGGCGACAGCGCAGGCATCTTGATCTCGATCGGCATGGGGCGGAGCCTTTGGGGAGCGGACGGCCGCGTCTTTCGTCCCGGCCCGGGGCATGGTCAAGGCCGGGGCTTGCGCGAGGGCGCGGCGTCGTCCAGCCGGGCGGGATGCGCACCTATCTCGTCGTGGTGGAGGATGGCGCGGCCGCGCGCGGCGCCGTGCGCTTCGCCGCGCGCCGCGCCGCGCGCACGGGGAGCCGGGTGGAGCTCGTCACCGTGATCCCGACGCCGGAGTTTCTGCCCTTCGGCGGCGTCCAGGCGGCCATGGAGGAGGAAGCGCGGCTGCGCGCGGACGGGCTGGTGCGCGCGGCGGCGGGCACCTTGTTCGAAGAACTCGGCGTCCAGCCCAGCATCACCGTGCTGTCCGGCGAGCCGGCGGAAGCCGTGCGCGCCCACCTCCTCGCCCATCCGGAGGTCGCCAACCTCGTGCTCGGCGCGGCGTCGGGCGGGGCGAGCCCGCTTGTCGCCGAGTTCGCCGGCGCGGCGGCGGGGTCGCTCCCCTGCCCGCTCACCCTGGTGCCCGGCGAGCTTTCGGACGAGGCGATCGACAAGCTAAGCTAGCCGCTCGCCCAGCAGCGCCGCGATCACCGCGCAGCCTTCCTCATCCGCCGCGTCGAACCGCCCCGGCCGCGGGCTGTCGAGGTCGAGCACGCCGATCAGCCGGTCGCCGCATAGGATAGGCGCGACCAGCTCGGACCGGCTCGCCGCGTCGCAGGCGATGTGGCCGGGCCAGGCGTGGACGTCGTCCACGCGGATCAGGCGCTGCTCGGCCGCCGCCGTCCCGCACACGCCTTTGCCGAGCGGAATGCGGATACAGGCAGGCCGGCCGACGAAGGGGCCGAGGACGAGCTCACCGTTCGCCAAGCGGTAGAAGCCCGCCCAGTTGAGTTCGGGTAGCGCTTCGCCGATCAGCGCCGCGGCGTTGGCCATGTTCGCCACCGCGTCCGGCTCGCCGGCGGTGAGCGCGTCGAGGGCTTGCAGCAGCTCGCGATAGAGCGTGGGCTTGTCGCTCGCGTCGAAGCGGAAATCGTACATGGTCGCCCTTACCTTCCCCCGTCATCCCAGCGGACGCGGGGATCCATAACCCTCGACGCTCGCAGGTGCGCGCGCCCGCTAGGTGGAGGGGTATGGATCCCCGCCTGCGCGGGGGTGAGCGTTTTCCCAGCTATGCTCATTCCATCCCCGGCCGGCCCCGGTCCTTCTTCACCGCCCCGCGCCGCGCCTTGCTGTCCACCCGCCGCGCCTTGGCCGCGCGGCTCGGGCGCGTAGGGCGGCGGGGTACGGCGCGCTCGTGGGCGGCCGCCACCAGCTCCGCCAGCCGCTCGCGCGCGTCCTGCCGGTTGGCGTCCTGCGTGCGGAACCGGCGGGCGGTGACGAGGATGGAGCCGTCGGCGTTCCACCGGCTTCCCGCCAGCGCCTTCAACCGCGCGTAGACTTCCGGGTGCAGGCCCAGCGCGAACACGTCCAGCCGCAGTTGGACCGCGGTGGCGACCTTATTGACGTTCTGCCCGCCGGGGCCGGAAGCGGCGAGGAAGCGCTCCTCGATCGCCGCTTCCGGCAACTCAAAGCTCATGGCCGCGCCCCGCCCACACGCCGAACCGTTCGGGCAGCGGCGAGGCCGCGTCCACCGCCGGCTTGCCCTCGCGCGGCACGCGCAAGCCGGCGGCGTGGAGCAGCATGCCGAAGCGGGCGGGGCTGCCGTACACCGGGTCGCCCGCCACCGCCGCGCCGAGCCCGGCCGCGGCATGGACGCGGATCTGGTGGTTACGTCCCGTGCGCGGCGCGAACAGCACCAGCGCCCGCCCCTCCGCGCGCTCCAGCACCCGCCATTCGGTGCGCGCGGGCTTGCCGGCCGGGTCGGCGACGATGCGCCACCCGCCCTCGGCCGTCGAGACCTTGAGCAAGGGCAGCTCGACCGCGCCCTCCTCCCCTTCCGGTTCTCCCGCCAGCACCGCCAAGTAGCGCTTCTCCACCGCGCCCTGCTCGAACGCCCGGCCGAACCGCGCCAGCGCCTTGGGGTGCCGCGCGAGCAGCAGGCAGCCGCTGGTGTCGCGGTCGAGCCGGTGGACGGGCGCGGGCGGGCGGGCGAAGCCCAGCCGGAGGCTCGGCAGCGCATCCTCCAGGCTCGGGCCGCCGCGGCGCGGGCGCGACACGTCGAGCCCGGCGGGCTTGTCGACCACCAGCGCTTCGGCGTCCTCGAACAGGATGAGGAACGGCACCATGGGTTTATCGAGTCACCTTTACCGCGGATTAACCTTTTGCCTTCATTTCGGCGATGGTTAATGATTGAGCCAGAGGATGCCGCCGAACGGGGCGGCGCCAAACAGGGGTGTCTAACGATGCGCGTGCTGTTGATCGAGGACGAGCCCACCACCGCTAAGAGCATCGAGTTGATGCTGATCACCGAAGGGTTCAACTGCTACACGACTGACCTCGGCGAGGAAGGCTTGGACCTCGGCAAGCTCTACGATTACGACATCATCCTGCTCGATCTCCATCTGCCCGACATGCACGGCTACGACGTGCTGAAGAAGCTCCGCACCGCGCGCGTCCAGACCCCGGTGCTGATCCTGTCGGGCATTAACGAGATGGACAGCAAGGTTCGCGCGCTCGGTTTCGGCGCCGACGACTACGTCACCAAGCCGTTCCACCGCGACGAGCTAGTCGCCCGCATCCACGCCGTGGTGCGCCGCTCCAAGGGCCACAGCCAGTCGGTGATCCGCACGGGCAAGCTGGCGGTGAACCTCGACGCTAAGACGGTGGAGGTCGACGGCAGCCGCGTCCACCTGACCGGCAAGGAATACGCCATGCTGGAGCTGTTGAGCCTGCGTAAGGGCACCACGCTGACCAAGGAGATGTTCCTGAACCATCTCTACGGCGGGATGGACGAGCCCGAGCTCAAGATCATCGACGTGTTCATCTGCAAGCTGCGCAAGAAACTGTCGGTCGCCTGCGGCGGAGACAACTACATCGAAACCGTGTGGGGCCGCGGCTACGTGCTGCGCGACGCGGCGGAGGAGCAGGCCGCCAAGGTGGCGTGACGCTCGGGCGCGGCGCGGGGGTTGCCGCGCCGCCGAAGTTGACAAAATTGACGCTGCATCAACGGGGCATGCTCCTCCGCGGTGAAGGCGGGATCGGACGGGACGGGACGCATGCCGCCGTTGTAAGCGATCCGGTTGGCTGTAGGAAAGCGTGGCGGAGGCGAGCGCGATGGGCGGCCGCTACGATGACGTCCGTTTGAGCAAATATCTGAGTCGCGTACTGCGCCATGCGCCGGATGCGGGCGGCGTGACGCTCGACCGTGAAGGTTGGGCGGAGATCGACGCGCTGCTCGGCGGCGCGTCGGCGAACGGCCTGCCGCTCGACCGAGCTGCGCTGGAGCGCGTGGTTGCCACCAACCACAAGCGGCGCTTCACCTTGTCGGACGACGGCGCGCGCATCCGTGCCGCGCAGGGCCATTCGACCGCGGAGGTGACGATCGCCTACCCGCCCGCCGAGCCCCCGGCCGAGCTGTTCCACGGCACGGCGTGGACGAACCTCCAGTCCATCATGGCCACGGGCCTCGAGCCGCACCGCCGCCGCCACGTCCATCTGTCGCCCGACCGCGAAACGGCGCTGCGCGTCGGTCGCCGGCACGGCGCGCCGGTGGTGCTCGGCGTGGACGCGGGCGCGATGGCCGAAGAGGGGCACGTCTTCCACCACGCCGACAACGGCGTGTGGCTCACCACCGCCGTGCCGCCACGTTTTCTCCGCGCGCTCGACTAAGGTTCAAAGCCCATCGGTGTCCGCCACGAGCCTCCGCACATGGCTGACACGGTGCGCTCACCTTACGTCGCCGCGCTCGGCTCCTCCTTGCCGCCGCGGCCTTCCACAAAGTTCTTGATTGACTCGAGCCCCTTGCGGACGCCCTCCCGCACTTGGTCGCGCGACGGCGCTTTGCCTTCGGGCGCGCCCGGCGGGTGGCCGCGGAGCGAGATGTGGACGGTGACGTTCGACCGCCCGGTGCCGCCTTCCGGTTTTACCTGCAGCCAGCCGGAATAGTAGCCTTCGTCCGCGCCCCACTCCATCCGGTGGGCGCGCGCGTCCGGGCGGAGGTAGCCGTCCGAGTCATAGGTCTGGCCCTGCGCGCCGCCCTGAACGCGGACCCGGTCCTTGCCCTGGGACTGCGCGTCCTTGGTAGTGGGAAGATATTTGGGCAGGTTGCGGACGTCCGCGACGAACTCGAACACGTCGTCCGGCGACGCTTCCACTTCCAGGGTTTCCTCGTACTCGCCGATCGGGTCGTTCGCCATGGCCGCCTCCTCGTCCTCACGCGGGACGGACGGACAATGGCCGGCGGGTGCGCGCGTTCCTCCTCGCCGCGCCGGGCGGGAAGGAACCGGCGATCAGGCGCGCAGCGCCCCGCGCCTCGCCCCGGCCGGCGCGTCCTCGAACGGCCGCCAGCCGTCGCGGCCCAGCCGCTCCAGCGGCCTGAACCGCGCCTTGTAGGCCATCCGCTCCGACCCCTGCACCCAATAGCCGAGGTAGACGTACGGCAGCCCCGCCTTGGCCGCGCGGATTATGTGGTCGAGGATGATGAAGGTGCCGAGCCCCTGCCGGGCCTCCTCGTCGACGTCATAGAAGCTGTAGATCATCGACAGGCCGTCGGCCTGCTGGTCGGTGAGGCAGGCGCCGACGAGCTTGCCGGGGCCGCGGCCGGTCGGCCGGGGCTCGCGATACTCGACGACGTAGGTCTTGACCGGGCTCTGCTCGACCATATCGGCGAAGTCGTGCTCGTCCATGTCGGCCATGCCGCCGCCCGGGTGGCGCGCGCTGAGGTAGCCGCGCAACAGGTCGTACTGCTCCTGCGTGGTCCACGGCTTGCAGGCGGTGACTGCCAAGTCGCCGTGCCGCTTCAGCAGCTTGCGCTGGGTGGCGCTGGGCTCGAACTGCGAGGCGACGACGCGGACGGAGACGCAGGCCTGGCAGTCGGCGCAGCTCGGGCGGTAGGCGACGCCCTGGCTGCGGCGGAAGCCGATGCGGCCGAGCGCGTCGTTGAGCTCGGTCGCGTGCGCGCCGTTCAGCTCGGTGAACACCTTCCGCTCGGTCTTGCCGGGCAGGTAGGGGCAGGCCGACGGGCTCGTGACGAAGAAGCGGGGGAAGCGAAAGGGAGCGCTCAACTGGCCGGCACCGTGATCGGGTTGCGTTGGGCTACTCTATGCGCATTCGGCCGCCGCTTGAAAAGGCGCGGGGGCGTCCGCCCGCCGCGTGCGATGCACGGAGTTCCGCGCCGGGACGTTCACCTAAGTCATTGACCATGCGCGCGCCGCTCAGGCGAGCTCGACCCGGTTCACGCAGTAACCCGCCGCCTCCAGCGCCGCGACCAGCCCATCGAGGTGCTTGCCGTCGCGCGCTTCGCACTCGATCTCCGTGATCAGCCCTTTGGCGGGCAGCCGGGTGAAGATGCGCTGGTGGTAGACCTCGATGATGTTGACCTGGCACTCCTCGAATAAGCGGAACGCGCCGTAGAGCGCGCCCGGCCGGTCCTGGAGCTGGATGCGCAAGCGAGCGAGCCGGCCGGAGCGGGCGAGGTCGCGCAGCAGCACGTTGGCGAGCAGCCGCGTGTCGATGTTGCCGCCGCACAGCACCAGGCCGACCGCCCTGCCCTTGAACCGCTCGGGCTCGGCGAGCATCGCCGCGAAGCCCGCCGCGCCCGCGCCCTCCACGACCGTCTTCTCGATCTGGAGCAGCAGGCTCACCGCCGTCTCGAAGCCGCGCTCGTGCACCAGCACAATCTCGTCGGTGAGCTCGGCGATGATCGCGGCGGTGAGCTCGCCCGGGTGCTTCACGGCGATGCCCTCGGCAAGCGTGTCGCCCTCGCAGGGCATCTCGCGCGCCTGAAGCCGCGCGTACATCGACGGGTAGAGCTCGGCCTGCACGCCGACCAGGCGGATGCCGGGCTTCACCGCGCGCGCCGCGATGCCGATGCCGGAGATCAGCCCGCCGCCGCCGATCGGCACCACGAGCGTGTCGAGGTGCGGCGCGTCCTCCAGCATCTCGAGCCCGATGGTCCCCTGCCCGGCGATGATCTGCGGGTCGTTGAAGGCGTGGACGAAGGTGAAGTCCTGTTCTTCCGCGATCTCGCAGGCGCGCTGGAAGGCGTCGTCGTAGCGCTCGCCGTGGAGGATCACCGTCGCGCCGTGCCCTTCCGTCTGCGTCACCTTTACCGTCGGCGTGTAGCGCGGCATGACGATGGTGACGGGCACGCCCAACCGCTGCCCGTGAAAGGCGAGGCCCTGCGCGTGGTTGCCGGCCGACGCCGCGATCACGCCGCGGGCGCGCCGCGCCGCGTCCATCTGCAGCAGCTTGTTGAGCGCGCCGCGCTCCTTGAACGAGGAGGTGAACTGGAGGTTCTCGAACTTCAGCCAAACCTCCGCGCCCGTCATCTCCGAGAGCGTCCGGCTGTGGAGCATGGGCGTGCGCACCACCGCGCCGCGGATCCGCTCGCGCGCGGCCTCGATGTCAGACAGGGTGACGGGGAGCGCGGGGGCGGTGTCGTCGCGGGCCATGGAGCGCCGCTTAGGCCTTTACCGGGGCGAGCGGAAGCTGGCGGCGCGCGCCGGGCCTGCTAGGGAACGGCGCATGGCTCGTCTCGCATTCCTCGGCCTGGGCGTGATGGGCGCGCCCATGGCCCGCCACCTACTCGCTGCCGGCCACGAGATGACGGTGTACAATCGCACCGCGGCCAAGGCGGAGGCTTTCGCGCGCGAGCACGGCGCGGCGGCCGCGCCCACCCCCGCGGCGGCGGCGGACGGCGCCGACGCGGTGCTCGCGTGCGTCGGCGCGGACCGGGACGTGGAGGCGGTGGCGCTGAGTCCAGCGGGCGCGTTCGGGACGATGCGCCCGGGGGCGCTGTGGATCGACCACACCACCGCGTCCGACGCGCTCGCCCGGCGGCTGGCGGAAGCGGCGGGCGAGCGGGGCATCCTGGCGGTGGACGCGCCCGTGTCCGGGGGCCAAGCGGGCGCGGAAGCGGGCAAGCTGTCCGTCATGTGCGGCGGCGCGGCGGAGGCCGTCGAGGCCGCGCGCCCGCTCCTGGAGGCCTACGCCGCGCGCGTGGTCCACGTCGGGCCAGCGGGACACGGGCAGCTCGCTAAGATGGCGAACCAGATCGCGATCGCCGGGCTGGTGCAGGCGTTGAGCGAGGCCGTCCACTTCACCAACCGGGCGGGGCTCGACGCGAGCAAGGTATTCGAGGCGATCTCTGGCGGCGCGGCGTCATCGTGGCAGATGCTCAACCGGTGGGAGACGATGGTCGAAGGCCGCTTCGACTTCGGCTTCGCGGTGGAATGGATGCGCAAGGACTTAGGCCTGGCGCTCGCCGCGGCGCGCGAGCACGGGGCACGGCTGCCGACGGCTGCGCTCGTGGACCAATTCTACGCGGACGTGGCAGCGATGGGGGGCGGGCGGCAGGACACGAGCTCACTGGTGCGGCGGCTGGAGGGCGACAAACCGCGCTGATCTTTTAGCGTTAGCCCTGAGCCTGTCGAAGAGCGGGCCGCGCGAACCGCGACCGTGCTCGTCGCCCGCCCTTCAACAGGCTCAGGGCTGACGGCAGAGGGTTAGGCTTGCATTCCAGTCAGTTCCGCCCCTACCCCGCCCCCATGCACCGCTCCCTTCTCGCGCTTCTCGCGCTCCTGCTCGCTGCTCCGGCCGCCGCCGACACCATGGTCTCCAACGTCAACGGCTACACCCTGACCCAGGCCGGCGCCGTGCAGCGCTTTTCCGCGATGCTGGTCGGCCCCGACGGGCGGGTGAAGCAGCTGTTCGCGGCGGGGCAGCGGACGCCGCGCCGCACCCAGTTCCGGGTGAACGGGCAGGGCCGCACGCTCATTCCCGGTATCATCGACGCGCATGGCCACGTCATGGGGCTGGGCGCGCAGGCGCTGCAGCTCGACCTGTCGGAGACTACCTCGCTCGCCGACGCGCTGAGCAAGATCAGCGCCTACGCCGCCGCCAACCCCACGCCGCGCTGGATCGTCGGCCGCGGGTGGAACCAGGAGAAGTGGGGCCTGGGCCGCTTCCCGACCGCCGCCGAGCTCGACCGCGCGGTGGCGAACCGGCCGGTGTACCTGGAGCGCGTCGACGGCCACGCGGGCTGGGCGAACAGCCTGGCGATGCGCGAAGCGGGGATCACGGCCGCCACCGCCGCGCCGTCGGGCGGGCGGATCGAGAAGGACGGCGCCCAGCCGTCCGGCATCTTCGTCGATGCGGCGGCGGAGCTGGTGACGCGCGTCATCCCCGCGCCGCTGCCGCGCCAGCGCGATGAACAGCTCGCCACGGCGCAGCGTCTGTTGCTGTCTCAGGGCATCACCGCTACCGCCGACATGGGCACCACCGTCAACGATTGGACGGTGTTCCGCCGCGCCGGCGACTATGGCCGGCTGCGGGTGCGCATCATGAGCTACGCGGCGGGCGTCGAGCCGCTGCTGGCGGTGGCAGGTTCGGGCCCCACGCCGTGGCTGTACGGCAGCCGTCTCAAGATGGGCGGCGTGAAGCTCTACCTCGACGGCGCGCTCGGCTCGCGCGGGGCGTATCTCAAGGCGCCCTACGCCGACGCGCCCGGCCAGCGGGGCCTCCAGCTCCTTACCGACACCGAGCTCAAGAACCTCGCCAGCAGGGCATCGATGGACGGCTTCCAGGTCGCCGCCCACGCGATCGGCGACGCCGCCAACGCCAACCTGCTCGGCGCCTTCGAGGAGCTGGCGAACACCTACGGCGGCGACCGCCGCTGGCGGGTGGAGCACGCGCAGGTGGTCGACCCGGCCGACCTCCCCCGCTTCGGCCGGCGCGGCATTATCGCCTCCATGCAGCCCGTCCACCAGACCTCCGACCGGACGATGGCGGAAGCGCGGCTGGGACCGGGGCGGCTCGGCGGGGCCTACGCGTGGAACTCGATGCTCCGCGCCGGCTCGCGCCTCGCCTTCGGCTCCGATTATCCGGTGGAGAGCCCCAACCCCTTCGTCGCGCTCGCCGCGGCGGCGACGCGCACCGATCCGGCGAACCAGCCCGCTGGCGGCTGGCAGCCGCAGGAGCGCGTCACCTTCGCCCAGGCCTTCGCCGCCTTCACCACCGGCGCGGCCTACGCCGGCTTCGCCGAGGACCGGCTGGGGAGCCTGGAGCCGGGGCGACTGGCCGATTTCGTGCTGCTCGACCGCGATCCCTTCACCGCGACGCCGGACAACCTGCGGCGGACGCAAGTGCAGGAGACGTGGGTGGGGGGCTACAAGGCGTGGGACCGGACGAACGGGGTGGCGGGCACGACGCCCGCTCAGGCCTCACCGTCACCCCGGCGTTGAGCCGGGGTCCCGCATTCCCTCCACCGCCGCAAGAAACGGGGCCTCAGGTCAAGCCCGGGGTAACGATGAAGGTCGTCCCGCTGCCCCCACCAGCACTCCCGGCGTGAGGAGCTGCGGCAGCACCTCCGGCGCGGCGCCGCCCGCGCGGTAGAACAGGTAGAGCGGCACGCCCGACCGGCCGTGGCTCTCCAGAAAGCGGCCGATGCCCGCGTCGCCGTCCGTCCAGTCGCCGACCAGCACCGCGACCTCGGCGTCCGCGAAGGCGTCGCGGACTGGCGCGCGGTCGATGGCGGCCGCTTCGTTCACCTTGCACGTCACGCACCAGTCGGCGGTGAAGTAGACGAAGACGGGGCGGTTCGCCGCGCGCAGCGCCGCGAGGCGGGCCTCGCTGAACGGTTCGGCCCCGTCCGCAGCGACGGCCGCGGCTTCGGCGGGTGCGCGGGCAGTGGGCATGAGGAGTACGGCGGCGAGCGCCGCGGCGGCGGCCGCG
>CADCVW010000093.1 GCA_902806235.1 uncultured Sphingomonadaceae bacterium
GGCTCCTGTAAGACCGGTTAGCTGCTGTCCAAAAATATTCAAATCGAGGCGGAAGCTTGAGGAACTGCCAGAGTAGTCGGCCGTGTCGCTCCCAGCGCCGCCATCCAAGGTGTCACTTCCGCCCAAGCCGATAAGAACATCGTCACCATCGAAGCCACGCAGTACGTCATCACCATCGGTACCGCTTAGAATGTCGTTGACTGCTATCGGTAGTCCCAGGAATTCTTTTTCAGATAAGTTGAAGGAGCCTATCATCTCCAGTTGGAGATCGGCGATCTGATCGCCATCAATATCGACTTCTACTAAGGTTGTATCAGCGGTCTGTACGGCTCGGATCTGACCTGCAGTTCCACTAAATCCAGCCGTGCCGACGAAATTCAAGACATTAAGCCGACTAAGATCAATCTTGTCCTCGCCTTGCGTGAAATCACCAATCACGTCGCGATTTCCCGCGCCGATGCTGCTTTCCGACGCCGCGGCATAAGAAAAGACGTCTTTGCCCAAGCCACCGTTGATCCGATCAGAACCAGCACCGCCCACCAGCGTGTCACTACCTGCACCACCCGACAGCGTGTCAGCACCATCCTGACCAGCTAGAGCGTTATCGGCGTCATTGCCGATCAGCGTGTCCTTGCCCGAGCCGGTGCGCGCGTTCTCGACCGTTACCCCATGAGCGATGGTGTAGCCGCCGAAGATGCCGAACGCGAAGCTCACGTTGCCGCCGCCGCCGGCCTCGTACCTGAGCGTCGCGGCGCGCAGGTCGACGGTGGTGTCTCGCGCGCCGTCGTAGACAATCTCGTCGGTACCGCCGGCGTCCCAGATGGACTCGAAGCCGGTGCCGCGCGCGTTGACGTCGGACAGGCGATAGGTGTCGTTGCCGGTCGCCGTTTCCTCGTTCACGCCGTACTTGTCCTGCAGCACGGCGATGTCGAAGGCCATCGGCCCCTTGTTATAGCCGAAGCCCGCGGAGGTGGACGCATTGCCATAAGGCGACTTCACCCAGCCGTCCTCGTAGGACATCATGGTGAAAACGCCCTGGTTCAGATCAAAGTCGCCGGTGGTGTAATCGAAGGCGGTACCTTCGGCCTCCACGCCGCGCAGCACGCCCGAACGGCCGCCGTTGTCGTGCGGGTGCGCCAGGCCGAGGCCGTGGCCCATTTCGTGGATCAGGGTGACGTAGGAGAAGCCGCCCGCGACGAGATTCTGTGCGTCCCAGCCCGGCCCGAGGCCGTTAAATTCGGCCTGACCTTCCTCTTCCTCGTCGGGCGGGCTCATGCGGCCGAGCAGGCCGGTGCGCGGCGTGCCCGGGTAGATCACGAACACGAAGTCGGCGGCGGCGCTCTGCGTCAGCGGGTTGTATACGCCTTCCACGACGCGGAAATCGATGTCGGCAACCTTCTCGATCGACGCGAAGGCCGCATTGAAGGCGTCGATCTCGAACTGCTGGATGCCTTGGCTGACGATCGTCTCGGTGACGCCGACGGTGGTCGGGTTGTCGTCGATAAACAATTCGCCCGCCTTGGCGAAGTAGACGGTAATGACGTTCTTGCCGGGGATGGTGAACGTCGGCGCGCCGGCCGGCGCGTCCGGATTGATGCTCGGCGTGCCGGCGGCGTTGCCGGTCGGGCGCGGACCCTCGGCGCCGTCGGGGTTGCGGACGGACTGGTGGACCTTGTTGACTTGGCTGCCCCAGTCGAGCGCGTACAGCGGGCTGTCGACGTCGTAGAAAGGCTTGTAGGCGTTGGGATCGGGCACCTGCTCGCGCGCGAACAGCTCGTAGTCGCCAACGAGGTCGCCCTTGGTGCTGCCGTCCTCCGCCGCGTTGTCGAAAGCGCGCGCGTTGACGTAGAAGGTGCCGGACGTCTTTGGCGTGTAGACGAGCAGCACGTCGAAGCCCGAGTTCGCCTGGTTGAACACGGTCGTTGCGCCGCCGTCGCCGGAGACGATCAGCTTGCCGCTGGCGTCGAGGATCTCGACGAAAGAGTCGGCGAGCGGCGTTCCGCTCGGCCCACCGAGCTTGGCGTACATGCCGAACTCGTAAGTCTTACCCGCCTCGAGCTCGACTTTGAAAAAGTCCTCGTCGGCGATGGCGTCGATGGTGGAGACGATCGATGGCGCGCCGAGCGTCAGCGTCCTGGTCGTGGCGATCGTGCCGGGAACGTCGTCCGTGGTAACGACGAGCAGGTTCGTAAAGGGAGACTTGGGGCCGTCACCGACGAAGTCGGGAGGGAGCAGCGCGTCAGCGAAGGCGGACGTCGTCGCGCCGAAGTGCGTGGTCTGCGTCTTCATGTAGTTGAGGAGGTTGGTTTCGGTGAACGAGGCCCGCGCGACGCGGTCGCAATTCCAGCACATCGATGATTTTCTCCCTTTGCCCTGTCCCGCCGCGAGCCTTCGCCCGCGACGCCGCAACCGGCATCGTGACGCCATGCGGACGCCGATACGTGCGATCGGGCGCTCCGGATGCGCGGTCAGGACGACGGCTCGGGTGGAACAACTCTGGATTTCGAAGAAAGTGCCAAGGACATGCGGCGAGGACACCCGCAACCATATGAAATGTCGCGGATCCCTGCAGCTGCTCAGGCCGAAGAGCGCAGCCTTTGTTCAGTCCGGGGCAGTTTAGAGGCCGAGTCCTCCGTGACTGCCCGTCCTATTCACGGCCCGATCCAGCCAGCGCGTCGAGGGCCGCGCTGATCCGTCGCCGTAAAGCAGCGTCGCGCGTGGTTTCCAGCATCGCGCCCAAGCTGGCGCGGGCCTGGGCACGGCGGCCAAGCGCGTTCTCCAGCCGCGCGCGCTCCCACCACAGCGTGCCTTCGGACGGGGCGACGGCCGTGAGCCGCTGCTGAAGCAGCAGCGCGCGGCGCAGGTCGCCGCCGTCTCGCGCGCGCATGGCCTGGTTGGTGAGGAGCCGGACGAGCACCGCGCGGTTGCTCAAGGGTTCGACGTGCTCGGGCATCGGCGAAGCGCCGCGGCCGAGCACGCGGGCGAGCAGGGCGGCGAGCCCGGTCGCGTCGACGATCGCGCCGCGGTTGAACGGGTCGAGGAGCACGGGCGCGGGGTCGGGGCCGAGGCGGACGAGGACGTGACCGGGCGTGTTGAGCGCGTCCGCCTGCCAGCCGACGCGGCGGGCGATCGAGACGTAAAGGATGGCGAGCGTGACGGGCAGCCCGCGCCGCCGGTCGAGCGCGCGGAGGAGGTCGGCGTTGGCCGGGTCGTCGTAGGTGGTCCGGTCGCCCTCAATGCCGTGCTCCACCGCGACCAGCTCGGCGAGCAGCGCCGCGCGGTCCTGGGCGGTGCGGAGCGATGCGCCGTCGCGGGCGAGGTCAGCCGCCATGGCGTCGAGCCGCGCGCGGTAGGGCGCGAGCGGCACACGGGGATGGTCGAGCGCGGCGAGGTCGAGCGCGGCCTCGCCCAGCTCAATCTCGTCGTCTTCGGCCAGGCCGATGCGGGCGACCGCGTCGTTCATCGAACCTTTCTCCTTCCCCGCAGAGACGAGCGGGCGGGGGCGCGGTTCCGGTCGTTGCGGCCCCGCCGCCTTGCCTTGCGCGGCCCGCCGCGCCTAACGACCGGCGCAACAATCGGAGGAACGGCATGGCGAGCGCGGTGCGGGAAGTGGAGCATTTCATTGGCGGCAGGGCCGAGCGGGGCGAGGCCGCGCGGAGCGGCGACATCTTCGACCCCAACCGGGGCGAGGTGCAGGCGCGCGTGGTGCTGGGCCAGGCGGCAGACCTCGAGCGCGCGGTGGAAATCGCGCGGGCCGCGCAGCTCGGCTGGGCCGCGACCAACCCGCAGCGCCGCGCGCGCGTGATGTTCCGCTTCAAGGAGCTGGTCGAGCGCCATATGGACGAGCTCGCGCACCTGTTGTCGTCCGAGCATGGCAAGGTGATCGCGGACTCGAAGGGCGACATCCAGCGCGGGCTGGAGGTGATCGAGTTCTGCTGCGGCATCCCCCACGTGCTCAAGGGCGAGTACACGCAAGGCGCGGGGCCGGGGATCGACGTCTATTCCATGCGGCAGCCGCTTGGCATCGGCGCGGGCATTACGCCGTTCAACTTCCCCGCAATGATCCCGATGTGGATGTTCGGGGTCGCCATCGCCGTCGGCAACGCGTTCATCCTGAAGCCCAGCGAGCGCGACCCGAGCGTGCCGGTGCGGCTGGCCGAGTTGATGACGGAGGCGGGGCTCCCTGACGGCGTCCTGCAGGTCGTGCACGGCGACAAGGAGATGGTGGACGCGATTCTCGATCACCCCGCCATTGGCGCCGTGAGCTTCGTCGGCTCGTCCGACATCGCCCATTACGTGTACCGGCGCGGCGTCGCGGCGGGAAAGCGGGTGCAGGCGATGGGAGGCGCGAAGAATCACGGCGTGGTGATGCCCGACGCCGACCTCGACCAGGTCGTCGCCGACCTCGCCGGCGCGGCGTTTGGCTCGGCGGGCGAGCGGTGCATGGCGCTGCCGGTGGTCGTGCCGGTGGGCGACAAGACGGCGGACGCGCTGCGCGCCAAGCTGATCCCGGCGATCGAGGCCTTGCGCGTCGGCGTGTCGACGGACCCGGACGCCCACTACGGGCCGGTGGTCAACGCTGCGCACAAGGCGCGCGTGGAGGGCTGGATCCAGACGGGCGTGGACGAGGGCGCGGAGTTGGTCGTCGACGGGCGCGGCTTCACCCTGCAGGGGCACGAGAAAGGTTTCTTCGTCGGGCCGACCTTGTTCGACCGGGTCACGCCGACGATGCGCTCCTACCAGGAGGAGATCTTCGGGCCGGTGCTGCAGATGGTGCGCGCCGCCAGCTTCGACGAGGCGGTGCGGCTGCCGAGCGAGCACCAGTACGGCAACGGCGTCGCCATCTTTACCCGCAACGGCCACGCGGCGCGCGAGTTCGCGGCGCGGGTGAACGTGGGCATGGTGGGGGTGAACGTGCCGATCCCGGTGCCGGTCGCCTACCACAGCTTCGGCGGGTGGAAGCGTTCGGCGTTCGGCGACACCAACCAGCACGGGATGGAAGGCGTCCGCTTCTGGACCAAGACCAAGACGGTCACCCAGCGCTGGCCGGACGGCTCGGTGACCGGCGAGAACGCCTTCGTGATCCCGACCATGGGGTGAGGCTCGGGGGGTGAGGCTCAGGCCTCCCCCGCCAGCGCGAGCACGCGGCGCGCGCCCTTGAGGTGCGGCGCGTCGATCATGCGGCCGTCAAGGCTGAGCGCGCCGGCGTTCGGCGAAGCCGCGAAGGCGGCGACTACGGCGCGGGCGTGGGCGACTTCCGCCTCGCTGGGCGTGAAGGCGGCGTTGATCGCGGGGACCTGCGCGGGGTGGATCGCCATCATGCCGGTAAATCCGTCGCGACGGCCGCGGGCGGCATAGGCGGCGAGGCCGTCCAAGTCGCGGAAGTTGGGGAAGACGGTCTCGATCGCGGGTACGGCGGCGGCGTAGGCGGCGAACAGGGTGAGCGCGCGGACGGTCTCGTAGGGCGGCGTGTAGCGGCCGTCGGGCTCGCGGCTGGTGGAGGCGCCGATGGCGGCGGGGAGGTCCTCGGCGCCCCAGGTGAGGCCGAGGAGGAGCTCGGAGCGGAGGCGGTAGGAGCCGAGCTCGAAAATCGCCGCCGGCGTCTCGGTGGCGATTGGGAGGACGGGAACGGGGCCGGCCATGTCGACGAGGCGCTGCACGGTCGCGATCCCTTCGGCCTTGGGCAGCACCAGCGCGTCGGGGCGGGCGTCGGCGAGGGCGGCGACGTCCGCGACCTCCTCGCCCGAGCCGAGCGGGTTGACGCGGACGAACAAGGGCAGGGCTCGCTCGCGCCGGAGGAAGGCGGCGACTGCGACGCGGGCCTCCTTCTTGCGGGACGGGGCGACCGAGTCCTCCAGGTCGAGGATCAGTGTGTCGGCCCCGCTGCCCAGCGCCTTCTCCATCCGGTCCGGGCGATCGCCGGGGACGAAGAGGAGCGAGCGGAGCCTCACGCGGGCCGCCGTTGGAGCAGCGCGGTGCGCTCGCAGGCGCAGACCACATCGTTGCGCTGGTTGATCGCGCGGTGGGCGAAGGTGGCGAGGCCGGCGTCGGGGCGCGATTTGCTCGGGCGCAGCGAGAGCACCTCGCTCTCCACCCGGAGCGTATCGCCGATGAAGACGGGCTTGGGCATGACCAGCTTGTCGTAGCCGAGGTTGGCGACGAGCGTGCCGAGCGTGGTTTCCGCGACGGAGATGCCGATCATCAGGGCGAAGGTGAAAGTGCCGTTGACGACGATGCGGCCGAACTCCGTCCGCGACGCGTACTCCGCGTCGAGGTGGAGCGGCTGCGGGTTGTGGGTCATGGTCGTGAACAGGAGGTTGTCGGTCTCCGTCACAGTGCGGCGGATCGGGTGGTCGAGGCGGTCGCCGACGGACCAGTCGTCAAAGAAGCGGCCGGTCATGGAACGCGATCCATGCTGCACGCACAACCGTCACCCCGGCCTTGAGCCGGGGCCGACCTGCCTCGTCTGACGGTGGCGAAAGGGGAAGGTGGGTTCCGGGTCAAGCCCGGGATGACGGTGGTTTGTTCGGCAGCGTCGCGCATCACTCGCCCCGTTTCACCCGCGCCAAGAGCGTGCCCTCGCTCACCTGTGCGCCCGCCGCAACCGGCAGCTCCGCTACCATGCCGTCGAAGGGCGCGACCAGCCCGTGCTCCATCTTCATCGCCTCCAAGGTGACAAGCCGCTGGCCCTTGGCGACCCGCGCGCCGGGGGCGACCTCCACGGCGGTGACGCGGCCCGGCATGGGGGCGAGGATCGCGCCGTCGACGGCGGCGCTCGAGCTTTGGCCGCCGTAGCGGGCTGCCTCGACTAGGATTGTCTCGCCGTCCTCCGACACGAGCTGGCCGTTGCCGTACCGCTCGGCGCGCACTTGGGAGTCGCGCCAGTCCTCGCTGACGGTGACGCTATGCTGCTCGCCCGCTGCCGTCAGATGGACGGTCCGCATCGGCGGAGCGTTGAGCCGTAGGCCGACGGCTTGACGCCATGGCGACGTGAACTGATCGGCCGAAGCTTGTTGTTCGCTCAGCGAACCCCGCAGGGTTTTCGTCCAAAAGCCGGGCAGCACCTCGGTCTGCAACAGGGCAACCGCACCGTGCTCCAGCATCGCGCTGGTCGGTTGCGAGTCGGGTATGAGGTCCGCGTCATGCTCCGGGATGAAGCCGGTCGTCACGTCACCCGCGACGAACGCCGGATGAGTCAACGCCCGGAGCAGGAAGGGCGCGTTGGTCTTGACCGGCCATATCTCCAGCGCGGCACATTGTTCAGCCAAGTAGTCAGCTGATTCGGTGCGCGTCGGCCGGTGCACGATTAGCTTGCCGATCATCGGGTCGTAGAAGGGCGAGACGTCGTCGTCTTGCTCGACGCCGAAATCTTCACGGATGCTGGTCTGCACGCGCGAGCGCGGCCGGAACAACTCCAACCGCCCTACGCTCGGCAGGAAGCCCTTCGCCGGGTCCTCCGCGTAGAGCCGCGCCTCGATCGCGTGGCCGTCGATGCGCAAGTCCTCCTGACGCAGCGGCAGCGGCTCGCCGCTCGCGACGCGGAGCTGCCATTCGACGAGGTCGACGCCCGTGATCATCTCGGTCACGGGGTGCTCGACCTGGAGGCGGGTGTTCATCTCCATGAAGAAGGTACGGTCGGCGCGGAGCCCTTCGCTGGCGTCAGCGATGAACTCCACGGTGCCCGCGCCGACGTAGTCCACGGCTTTCGCCGCGCGCACGGCGGCGGCGCAGATCGCTGCGCGCGCCTCCTCGCCCATGCCGGGGGCGGGGGCTTCCTCAATCACCTTTTGGTGGCGGCGCTGGAGCGAGCAGTCGCGCTCGAAGAGGTGCACCACGTTCCCGTAACTGTCGCCGAACACCTGCACCTCGATGTGGCGGGGCCTCGCCAAGTAGCGTTCAAGCAGCACGCGATCGTCGCCGAAGGCGGCGGCGGCCTCGCGGCGGCAGGAGGACAGGGCGTCAAGGAAGTCATCCGGTCGGTCCACCCGCCGCATTCCCTTGCCGCCACCGCCAGCGACCGCCTTGATGAGCACGGGGTAGCCGACGGCGTCGGCCTCGGCGCGGAGGCGCTCCGCGCCTTGGTCGTCGCCGAGGTAGCCGGGCGTGGTGGGAACGCCGGCCGCCATCATTAGCCGCTTGGCCGCGTCCTTCAGCCCCATGGCGCGGATCGCGACGGGCGGCGGGCCGACCCAGATCAGGCCGGCGTCGAGCACGCTTTGCGCGAAGTCGGCGTTCTCCGACAAAAAGCCGTAGCCGGGGTGAATCGCCTCCGCGCCCGCCCCCTTCGCCGCGGCGATCACGGCTTCGCCGCGCAGGTAGGACTCGCGGGCCGGCGACGGGCCGATGTGGACCGCCTTGTCCGCCTGGCGGACGTGGAGCGCCTTGGCATCGGCGTCGGAATAGACGGCCACGGTGCGGACGCCGAGGCGGCGCGCGGTGCGGATCACGCGACAGGCGATCTCGCCGCGGTTGGCGATGAGCAGCGAGCGGATCACGCGGGGCGTCCCGAGTCGCGAGCGCGCGAGTTAACGAAGTTGACGCTGCGTCGGGGTAGGGCGGGGGGTCCGGAGCAGGCCGGGACGGGGGTGCGGGCGGCGGCGAAGGGAGTCGAAAAGCGCATGGGCGGGAGCCTAGGCGAAACGGGGGGCTGTAGGACAGCGGCTCATTTCAGCGCCGGCCCGCCCGGGCAAGCGCCGCGCAACAGGCCGGCCCAATCGATCAGCACCTCGCCGCCGCGCACGCCGAGCACCGGGCGGCGCAGGGCGCTCCAAGTGCCGATCGGGTTCTGGAACCAGCCGAGGATCGACGCCTCGTAACCCCGGCTCGAGCGCGCTGACGCGGCGGTCGCCTCAGGTGAGCCGGGCGCCGTGGGCGGTCGCCATGCGCAGCACGGCCGCGCCGTCGAACAGCGTGAAGCCGCGCAGCGGCGTCAGCTCGTCATGCATATCCGAGCTTTGGCTATCGGCGCCAAGTGCGAGCGGCACGCCGGCGTCGCGGAGCAGCAGGAGGTTGCGGCGCTGGACGTCGCGCACCGCGGCGAGCTTCTCGCCGTCGAGCGTGGCGAGCGGAGGGTTGAGCGTGGGGACGACCACCCCCGCCGCGCGCGCCGCCGCCGCGTCGGCCGCGGTGAGCAGGTAGTTGGCCGCGGGCAGCGCCGTGCTCGGCTGCGCGTAGGGGGTGTGGACGATACCGGCGACGCCCGCGCGGACGGCGCGGCGGAAGTCGGCCGCGCTCTCGACGTGGACCAGGGCGCGCAGCTTCTGCCGCTTCGCTTCCGCCGCGGCGGCGTCGAAGGCTTCGCCGGACAGGCCGTTGCTCTTCGCCGTGTCGTGGTTGAGCAGGTAGAGCTTCACGGCGCCTGCGCCGTTCGCCTCCACCGCGCGCATGGCGGCGCGCGCCGCTGCGGGGGAGCTCGTGGAAGGCCGTGCCGGCCAGGTCGGCGAGTTTGACGGGACCGAGCCAGCTGCGCTCGGCGAGGAAGGCGTAGAGCGGGCGCGGGTGGCCCCCCGGCCCGGTGACCCCGCCGCCCGCCGTCTGCAGGTCGGCCGCGGTCGCGGCGGGGGTAGGAGTGGGGCCGGCGGGGCGGATGTTGTTGGATTTGAGCGCGTAGAAGATGCCTTGGCGCAGCGCGTCGGCGTGGACCGGGTCGGCGGGGCCGCGCGGCGGGTCGATCGTGTGGGTGTGCGCGTTGGCGATGGGCGGGACGAGGAACAGCGCGGCGGCATCGACGCTCGGTGCGCCCGAGGCGGGCGTAGCGGGGAGGCGGCCGGCGCGGAGGTGGAGGGTGCGGGGCGTGAAGGCGGAGCCGGTCCAGACCTGGGCGATGGCGAGGGGAAGGTCGCAGGGGCGGCGAGGGCGGCGGTGGCGAGCGACAGGGCCAGGGTGGCCTGCACGCCACGGCGGCGCACGGCGTAGATCGCGAGCGCAGGTGTAGCTCGGCGCATTGATCGGGAGCCTAGGCGAAGGCGGGACCTGTGGAGTACGAGCAAGCTCATTCCTCCCCGGCACGGGGAGGGGGACCGCCGCGCAGGAGCGGTGGAGGGGGCCCACGCTCGATGCAGCGCGCGACCATGCCGGTGACGCCGCCTTCTAAAT
>CADCVW010000094.1 GCA_902806235.1 uncultured Sphingomonadaceae bacterium
CGCGGGCGCGTTGGCCGCGCCCGGCCTCGTCTTCTCGTCGACCGCGCCGCCCCCGCCCGCGCCGCCGCCCCCGCTGGCGATCGGCGGCCCCGACCTCGTCGCGCGGCTGGGCGCGATCCGCACGCCGCAAGGGCTGCAGTTCGGGGCAGGCCTGCTCCCGGAGATGCGGGACGCGGGGCTGATGCCCGGCGACGTGGTGACCAACATAAACGGCGTTGACGCGGCAGCCTTCGCCGCCGACGGTGGGCTGGTCAGCGAAGCGCGCGCGGCGGGGCAGGCACGCGTCGAGGTGCTGCGGAACGGCATCCGCCTGACCCTGTCCGTCCCGTTCCGCTAGGAGTAACGCGCGTGCGTATTTTTCCCCGCTGCTCCTGGCTGGCCGCCCTGCTGGTCGTCGCGGTGCCCGCGACGTCCGTGCCGGCGCAGACCGTGCGCAATGTCCAGGTCAACCTGCGCAACGTGGAGATCGAGCAGGCCGCCGAGCAGATCTCGCGCATCACGGGCCGCACGCTCGTGCTCGATCCCAACGTGCGCGGGAGCATCAGCGTGATCTCCTCGGGTCCGGTCGGCCCCGACGCCGCGTTCGACCTGTTCCGCGCGGCGCTGCGCGTCAACGGCTACGCCGCCGTGCGGAGCGGGGCGGTGTACCGGATCGTGCCGCAGGCGGCGGCGGTGCAGGGCACCACGGTCGTCGACGTGCGCGGGCGCGCGGGGGGGCAGGAGGTGGTGACGCGGCTGATCCCGCTGCGCTCCTTCCCGTCGGCCGACGCGGTGCGCATCCTGCGCCCGCTGGTCGCCTCATTCGGGAGTATCGAGGGCTCGACCCGGCCGAACGCGATCGTGGTCACCGACTACGCCGACAACGTGCGCCGCATAGAGCGCATCGCCCGCTCGCTCGACGGGAGCGGCGGGGGTGCGAGCGGCGCATCCTTCCAGAGCATCCGCCTGCGCAACGCGGGGGCGGCGGAGGTCGCGGGAGCGATCACCCGCATCCTGGGCGACGAAACGGCGGGCGGGCCGCGCGTGGCGGGCGACGAGCGCAGCAACACGGTGCTGATCCGGGGCACCGCGGCGGCCATCGCCGAGGCGCGCCGCATCGCCGAGCAGCTCGACGCGGGCGGCGGGGTGCAGGCAGCCACGCGCGTGTTCCGCCTGCGCAACAGCGACGCCGAATCGATCGCGGAGATCCTGCGCGGGCTGCTCGGGGCAGGGGGCCAAGCGACCAACCCGGTGGCGCGCACGCTTGCCGACAACACGCCGGAGAGCGCCATCGGCGCGGGGCTGGTGAACCGGTTCGAGAACGGGTCGCAGGGTGGCGGTCTGCTCGGCGCAGCGCTCGGCCGGGCGGGGCAGGCGCGGAACGGCGAGGCCGACCGGCCGGCGGGCAGCGCGGCGTCCGCCGGCTTCTCCACGCCCGATATCGCCATCCAGCCGGCGACCGAGCTCAACGCGATCGTCGCCCGCGGCTCGCCGGCGGCGATCGCGTCGATCGAGGGGCTGATCGCCGAACTGGACGTGCGCCGGCCGCAGGTGACGATCGAGGCGGCGATCGTGGAGATCACCGGCGACGCGGCCGAAGCGCTCGGCATCCAGCTGGGGCTGGGGGCGGCGGCGCAGCTCGGCAATTTGGCGGGAACCTCCTTCACCAACTCGGGGGTGTCCTTGGGCCAGATCCTGACCACGCTTGGCGCGCCCGCCGCGCTCGGCATCGGCGCGGGACTCTCGGCGGCGGTGGGCAGCCGGGGCGAGTTCAGCGTGTTGCTCCAGGCCTTCGCGCAATCGTCCAAGGCGAACCTGCTGTCGACGCCCAGCCTGACCACGCTGGACAACCAGCCGGCGGAGATCGTGGTCGGCCAGAACGTGCCGTTCCGCACGGGGAGCTTCGTCACCGAGGGCAACATCAACAATCCCTTCACCACCATCGAGCGCGAGGACGTGGGCATTACCTTGCGCGTCGTGCCGCGAGTGCACGAGGGCGACGTGGTGAAGCTGGAGGTGAGCCAGGAGGTGTCCTCGCTCGTCAACGGCAACGTGGTGGGCGCGGCGGACCTGATCACCAACCGGCGCTCCATCAAAACCACCGTGCTCGCGGACAACGGCGGCACTATCGTGCTCGGCGGGCTGATCACCGACGACCGGCTGACGTCGCGGAGCCGCGTACCGGTGCTCGGCGACATCCCCATCATCGGCAACCTGTTCCGGAGCCGGCGCGAGAGCCAGACCAAGCGCACCCTGTTCGTCTTCCTGCGCCCCACCATCCTGCGCGACCGGGCGGCGGTGGCGGCGCAGGCGGGTGCGCAATATTCGCGGCTGCGGGCGGAGGAAGCGCTGCAGGAGGAGACGCGCGACCTGCTCGCCGACCCGCCCGGCGCGCGGCTGCCGGTGCAGATCGAAGGGGTATATTGAGGGTGGCTCGGAGGTCGGCTGCGCTGCTGCTGCTGCTCGTCGCAGGATGCGCTGCACCGCGCGAGCTGCGCCCGGAGCCGCGCTTCTTCGCCTACGGCAGCGACCCGGGCTGGACGCTCACAATCGCGCGCGGGCGAATCAGGCTCGCCGCCGCGCCGAACCTGACGGTGGACGCGCCCGCCGTCCCGCCCGCGCTGGTGGGGAGCACGCTGCGCTACTGGGTGGCGGGGATCGTCATCGATGTCGAGCGGCGGACGTGCCGCGACCGGCGCAGCGGGCTCGCCTTCAGCGACACGGTGCGGGTGGCGGCGGGGGAGCGGAGCTTCGCCGGCTGCGGCGGCGCGCGGCTGCCGCTGCTCGACACCTAAAGGAGCGGGCGGCGCCCGGCGTCGAGCGCGAAGACGAGGTCCGCGCGCGCCGGCATCTCCGCATCGACGTGGCGGGTGAGCCGCTCGAAATGCTGGACGAAGCGGCGGAGCGCGGCGGCGTCCATCGCGCGCACGTTCCGCTCGGCCTCGGCGCGCCAGGAGCAGACCACCTCGAACGACGACGCGCGGAGCAGCACGAGCAGGTCGACCGCGGCGAACAGGCGCCGGTGCTCGCCGGCGAGCGCGGCGTCGACCGCGGCGCGCCAGCGGCCGTCGGGGTCCTCAGCCGCTTCCAGTTCGTTGACGGGCGCGACGAGCGCCGCGGCGCCCTGCGGGCGGGCGCCGACGCACCAGCCCTCGAGCAGCACCACGTCCGCTCGGCCATCCTACCGCCGCCATTCGTCCGCCGGGCGGGGCTCGTCCGTCGCCTTGTTGAAGCGGGGCAGGACGACGGGCGCGCCGTCGCGTAGCGCGGCAAGGGTGAGAAGGCCGAGCGCGACGGCGTGCGTGCCGGGGACGCCGGGGGTCGCGAACAGCGGATGAACCTCCGCCGCGAGCGCGGCCCGCGCCGCGCGGGGCAGGTACAGATCGTCGCTCGATAGGACCGCCGCGCGCGGCCCTTCCCGCGCCAGCAGCGCCGCGACCCGCGCCGCGCCCGTCGACTTGCCCGACCCTTGCGGTCCGCACAGCCCGACAACGAGCGGCGTCGCCCGGCCTCGGGCGGTCGGGGCGACGGCGCGGGCGAGGCGGTCGGGCCAGCCGGGGGCGACGTCTATCGGGTCCGACACGAGACGGGAGCTTGGCAGCGGGCGCGGGCGCGGGCAAGCGGCGGGGGTGGACGAGCCGCCGTTCCCGATCCGCGCCCTGCGGCGCCTGGCGCACGGCGCGGTGCGGCGGCTCCACGCGGTGCGGCGGCGGTGGTGGTCCCGCACCCGGCCGCGCACGGCGGGGGTGCACGCGGTGCCCCTGACGCCCGACGGGCAGATCGTGCTGGTGCGCTTGAGCTACGCGCCCGGCTGGCGGCTGCCGGGCGGGGGGCGGAAGCGCGGGGAGGAACCGGAGGCGGCGATCCGGCGCGAGCTGCGGGAGGAGATCGGGCTGCTCCGCTGCGCGCGGCTGGAGCGGGTCGGCGGCTTCCGCCACCGGCCCGACTTCCGCGACGACCGGTCGGACCTGTTCGTGGCGCGGGGTGTAGAATACCGGTTCCGCTGGTCGCTGGAGGTGGCGGAAGCGCGCGCCTTCGCGCCGGACGCGCTGCCCGCGGAGCTTCCCCCGATCACGCGGCGGCTGCTGCGGCTGGCAGAAGGCGCGCTGCGCGGCGGTTAGGCGCGCGAAGGGCGGAAGGCGATCAGCGCGGCGCGGAGCCACGCGGCGGCGAGGGCCACCATGGTGGCGGCGACGGAGACGGGGGTGCTGTCCGACAACAGGCCAGCCCCCTGCGTCGCGGTGACAGCGATCGCGGTGCCGAGGAAGCCCGACAGGCCGGACGCGGTGCCTGACAATTCGGGCACGGCGCCGAGCGCGCCGGGCGGGCGCTGGGCGGCCGAGCCCGGCAGGTGCAGCGCGTAGGCGATTTCGTGAAAAATCAATCGATTGCTCCCCGTCGCCGGCCAGCGTCCTGGACCTCGCCCGGCGCACGCGCAACCGGTTCAGCCCCAAGCGGCGCGGACCTGCTCGATCGCGGCCATCGAGCGGACGAAGTCGTCGGGCGGAAAAGGCCAGGGCGCGCCATGGAGCAACGTGGCGGCGACCGCGCCGAGCTGGGCCCGGTAGGTGGACGGGCCGGCCGCGTCCTCCACCAGCGGCTCCGCGCCCGCGCGCTCGATGCGCAGCCGGCCGTTGAGCTGCGGGGCGAGCGGGTTGTCGAAGACGAGCCGCCCGGCCGCGCCCTCGACTGCCAGCCGCGCCACGCGCGGGTCGACCATGGAGCTGGCGACCTCGGCCTCCGCGCCGCCCGGGAAGAGGAGCCGGGCGCTAAACCGGGCGTCGACACCGCGGCGGACCTCGGCATGAGACTCGGCCATGACGAAATCCTCGCCGAGCAGCCGGCGCACCCAAGCGAGGGGGTAGACGCCCAGGTCCATAAGCGCGCCGCCGCCCTGCACGGCATCCCAGCGTAGCTCGTCGGCCGCGTCGCGGATCGCCGCGTCGAAGCGGGCCTGCGCCCGGCGGACGGCGCCGATCGCGCCGTCGCGGACCAGCGCCTCCGCCCGGCGCCAAAGTGCGTGATGCGGCGAGTGCATCGCCTCGAACACCCGCACGCCCGCTGCGTCGGCGGCGGCGAGCACCCGCGCGGCCTCGGCCGCGGTGAGCGCGAAGGGCTTCTCCACCAGCACGTGCTTGCCGACGGCAATCGCCCGGAGAGCCTGTTCGGCGTGGGCGGCGGGCGGGGTGGCGACGTAGACGAGGTCGATGTCCGGGTCGGCGAAGAGCGCGGCATAGCTTTGGTGTGCGCGGGTGATGCCGTGCTCGGCGGCGTAGGCGCGGGCGCGGGCGGGGTCGCGCGCGGCGACCGCGGCGATCTCGACCCGCGGCTCGTCGCGGGCGGGGGCGATGAGCGCGTAGGTCGCAACGCGCGCCGCGCCGAGCACGCCGACGCGCAAGGGAGCGGCGCGGCTCAGCGGATCGTCCCGGCGGCGAGCTCGCGGTCGAGGGCGACGGCGAGCCGGGCGTCGGCGCGGCGGTTGTGGCGCAAGGACCAGAGGAGCAGCGCGTTGCCCCCTATGATCGTCAGCACGAAGAAGGGCAGCGGCGAGCCGAGCGCCATGCTGGCCCCGAGCAGCACGGTGCGCCAGTTGGCCCCGAGCAGCGTGTGGACGCGCAGGCCCGTCGCGCCCGCCTCCCGGGCGAGCGCGGCCGCGCGCGCGCGGCCGGCGGGGGTGGCGGGCCGGGCGAGCAATCCCTCGACCGCCGGCGAGGACGGGCTCACCGCACCTGCGATGCGGAGGTACAGGCGGGCGAAGAAGTTGAGGAAGGCGGCCAAAGGTCCCCGCCCGCGCGCGACCTCGCCTCCCGCGCTCGATTCGCGCAGCCAGGGCACACCGTGGACGCGATGGAGGTAGGTGCGCCGGCCGCTTTCGCCGTGGTTCGCCTGGGCGATGTGCGACAGGCCGGCCCCCCAGGCAAGCGCCCACGCCCAGCCTCCCAGCTGGCCGGCGGCCGCGAACGCGCCGAGCGCCAAGTACAAAAAGGCGTGGCCGAAATAGTCGCACATGCCGTCGACCAGCTCGCCGTAGGGCGAGCTGCGCCCCGTCATCCGCGCGAGGTCGCCGTCCGCGCCGTCCAAGACGTGCCAGGACGCGTGGAACAGGAAGCCCAGCGCCGCTGACCACGGCCAAGGCAGCCGCGTGTAGAGCAGCGCGGCAATGATGATGCACAGCCCGCCGGCGATCGACACCATATTGGGCGTGACCGGCGTGGGCGCGAGCCGCGCCGCGACCCGCGCGGCGAGCGGGTGGTAGATGCGGGAATTGAGCCTGTCCTGCATCTCCGGCGGGCGGCCGCGCGGCGCGGGCGGCGCGGCCCCGACCCCTTCCGCCGTCCCCGCCCGCTCGCCTCCGCGCATATTCTTCTCGTTTCGTTGACCCTCCGGCGTCTAGAGCAGCGCCGTACGCTTAGAAGCAAGAGGAATGGACGGGGTGCGACGGTGAAGGCGGTGATCATCGCCGCGGGGCAGGGGACTCGGCTGCGCGCCCGCGCGCCGTCCAAGCCGCTCGCCGAGGTCGCGGGCGTCCCCTTGATCGAGCGGGTAGCGGGCTGCGCGGCGGCGGCGGGGGCGACCGGGCTGCTGGTCGTTACCGGTTATCGGGCGGAGCCGCTGGAGGCGTTCCTGCCCGAACTCGCCGCGCGGACGAGGCTGGCGGTGGAGACGGTTCGAAACGAAGAGTGGGCGCGGCCCAACGGCCTGTCGGCGCTGCTCGCGGCCGAGCGGCTGGCGGAGCCGTTCCTGCTGCTGATGGCCGACCACCTGTTCGACCCGGCGATCGCGCGCGACCTCGCGGTCGGCGCGCGGCCGGGCGCGGCGCTGACGCTGGCGGTGGACCGCAACCTTCACAACCCCGACCTCGACATGGACGACGCCACCAAGGTGCGGACGGACGGCGGTCGCATCGTTGCTATCGGCAAGAGCCTGGCCGATTACGACGCCGTCGACACCGGCGTGTTCTGGGCGACGCCGGCGCTCGCCGCCGCGATCCGCGCCGACTTGGAAAGCGGCGGCGAGGGCTCGCTATCGGGCGCGGTCGGGCTGCTCGGGGCGGAGGGCCGGGCGGACGCACGCGACATCAGCGGGCGCTGGTGGATCGACGTGGACGACGAGGCCGCGCTGCTCCGGGCCGAGGACGCGCTGACAAAACAGGAACATCGGCCCATCTCGGGGCGACGCGACGGTTGACCGTGGCGACGGCGTAGCGAATAAGCGGGGTCGGTTAGGAGCAGCGATGCTGGACTTGGGATCGCAGATGAGGAGCGCGCTCCAGGAGCGGCTCAACCATTACGTCACGCTGTCTCCGGCCGAGATGGAGGCGATCGAGCGCATCGAACGCGGGCGCCGGCGCTTCGCGCCGGGCGATGTGGTGGTGCGCGAAGGCGAGCCGTCCGACCGGCTCTACGTCGTGCGCCAGGGCTGGCTCCATTCGTCCAACCGGCTGAAGACCGGTGAGCGGCAGATCCTGCGTCTCCATTTCGCTGGCGACATCATGGGCACCTCGTCCGTCGCCTGGTCGGAGACCTCCGCCACCATCACGGCGGTGACCTCCTGCATCCTGTCCGACTTCCCGCGCACTGCGCTCGGCCGGCTGTTCAGGAGCTATCCGCGGCTCGCCGCCTTATTCTACGCGACCTTCTCCGTCGAGAACGTCGCCATGTCCGACCGGCTGCGCTCGCTCGGCCGGACGGACGGTATGGCGCGGATCGCCAACCTCCTGCTTGAGATCCTGTCGCGGCTGCGCGTGACGGAACCGGGGGTCGACCACAGCTTCGAGTTGAAGCTGACCCAGACGGACATCGGCGACGCAGTGGGGCTGACCAAGGTCCACGTGAACCGGACGCTCAAGGAAATGGAGCTGCGCGGGCTGATTAAGCGCGAAGGCCGCGTCACAACTATCCTCGAGGAGCGCGCGATGATCGAACTGTGCGACTTCAAGGACCGCCACGGCGAGGTGGCAACCGACTGGTTCCCGGAAGCCGCGTGAGGGGGCGAAAGCCCTCTCCCGTTCAGGGGAGAGGGTTGGGAGAGTGGCCGAGCCGGAAGGGCTCGGTCCATTCTACTACCCGTATAGCCCCTCTCCGCTGCAACTAAGCTGCGCTACGCTGCGCTAAGTCTCGCTCCTCTCCCCTGAAGGGGAGAGGGTTAGAAAATCGGCCCTGCTGCGCTACTCCGACCTGATGGCCCTGCTAGCGCTCCTCCTCGCGGCCGCCGCGCTGATCGCGCTGCGCGGGACCGTTGTTCGCCTGCGCCGGGCGGAGGAGGCGTTGGCGGAGGTAGCGGGCCGCTTGGCGGCGCTGGAGAGCCGGCGGTCGGAGCCGGGCGTCCGAGCACCCGCGGCCGTCGTGGTGGAGGTGGCACCGCCGGCGGAGGCGAGCTTTGCGCCGCTCGCGGCGGAGCCGGTCGAGCCCCGCCCACCCGAGTCCGCGCCCGCGCCCGCCGCCCGCGGACGCGCCTTCGACTTCGAGGAGCTGTTCGGACGCCGGTTGCCGGTTTGGGGCGGCGGCGCGGCGCTCGCGCTCGCAGGCTTTTTCCTTGTGCGCTACTCAATCGAGATCGGCCTGGTGACGCCGCCGGTGCGCGTGCTGCTCGGCGTGCTGTTCGGCGGGGCGCTGCTCGGCGCGGCGGAAGCAGCGAAGCGCTCGCCGCGCGTTTCGGTCGACCCGCGCGTCGCGCAGGCGCTGGCCGGAGCGGGCGTGGCGGCGCTCTACGGCGCTGCCTACACCGCGACGAGCTGGTACGGGCTGATCGGCCCGGGGACGGGCTTCGCGGCCATGGCGCTGGTGACGGCGCTCGCGCTGGGGCTCGCCGGCCGCCACGGCGCGCCGACGGCCGTGCTCGGGCTGGTCGGCGGCTTCCTCACGCCCGCGCTGGTGGGAGGCGCGGAGCGGAACGTCCTCGTGCTGCTCGGCTACCTGCTGCTCACGGTCGCCGGGCTGGTCGCGGTGGGCCGCGCGCAGCGCTGGCGGTGGCTAGGGCCGCTGGGGCTGCTAGGTGGGTTCGGCTGGGCGGGGCTGCTGCTGGCCGACGCCGCCCTGCAGGGCGGGGAGCTGCCCGCGACCGGGCTGTTCCTCGTCACGCTGGGGTTGGGTGGCCTGCTCGCGCTGCGCGACGAGGGAAGCGGCGCGGGTACGGAGCATCGCTGGACCCGCAGCCTGCCGCTGTTCCCGGCGGCCGCAGCCTTCGCACAGCTCGCGGCCCTGACGGCGAAGGGCGGGTTCGGATTGCTCCAGTGGGGGCTGTACGGGGTGCTCGCTGCGGCGGTTACGGCCTTGGCGCTGCGCGAGGAGCGGTTCCGACCGCTGCCGTTCGGGGCGCTGCTGGTCGCGCTCGTGACCTTAGCGCTGTGGCCCAACCCTGCCCCGGGCGCCGCGGCGCTGGTGGGCGGCGGTCTTCTGTTCGTCTTCGCCGCCCCCGGGCTGCTGCTCGCGCCGCGCGCGCCGCTGTGGGCGGCGCAGGCGGGGCTGGCGCTCGCCGGGCCATTTATGCTCGCCGCGCTGAAGCTGCCGGGAGCGCTCGCGCCGTCGCGCTGGGCGCTGCTCGGCCTGCTGCTCGCACTGGCCGCGGCGGTTCGCGGGGCGACAGTCCGCTGTGCGGGCGCGGCCTACGCCCTGCTCGTGCTCGCCGCCGCGGCGCTGGCCGACGCGGCGGTGGCGCTCGGTTCGCGCTCGCCGGACTGGCTGCCGGCGGGCTTCGCGCTGGTTGCGCTGGGCGTGGCGGAGGCGATGCGCGGACGGCCGCCGCTCCGGGCCGGGCTGCCGCTGAGCGGGGCGATGGCCGCG
>CADCVW010000095.1:0-51771 GCA_902806235.1 uncultured Sphingomonadaceae bacterium
CCGGGCGCCGGCGCGGCGACTGGCGGCACCCTGCGCGGCGGCGCCATCGTCGGCACCGGGCGGCCAGCCCCTTCGTTTGGGCTCGCGGTCTGGCCGAGCAGGACGCGCTGCAGGTCGTTCGCCGAACGGTAGCCGTCGGTCGGCAGCGCGATCTCGTTGGCCGAGACCGGCTTCACGAGATAGGGCGTGACGATGATCACCAGCTCCGTCTGCTGCTTGCGGAAGGCGGTGGAGCGGAACAGCGAACCAAGCACCGGTATCTTGCCGAGCCCCGGCGTGCGCTCGATGGTGTTGTTGTGGACGTTGCGCAGCAGTCCGCCAATCATGAAGCTCTGGCCGGAGCCGAGCTCTACGGTGGTCTCTGTGCGCCGCGTGGTGAGCGCGGGCACCGTAAACCCGCCCACCGTCACCGCGCCTTCGCTGGTCAGTTCCGATACCTCGGGCCGAACCCGCATAGAGATGCGCCCGTCGGCGAGCACGGTGGGCGTGAAGGCTAGGCTGACGCCGTACTGCTTGTACTCGATGGTGACCGCATTCAGCCCCTGACTAACGGGGATCGGAAACTCCCCGCCGGCCAGGAAGCTTGCGGTCTCGCCGGATAGCGCGGTGAGGTTCGGGTTAGCTAAGGTGGACACCAGGCCCTCATTCTCTGCCAGGTCGAGCGCGGACAAAATGTCCAAGCCGAACAAGCGGCCGGCCAGGCCCAAGGTCGTGTTTTGCGCAGCGGTGGGCAGACTGGTGGTTCCGGCGGACGACTCTTTAGCCCCTGTAAAGAGGCCCCCGCCCGGCGCGTAGACCGTTGCATTGCGCCCGCGACCGATGCCGAACTGGAAGCCGCCGGTGCTGTCGAAGGATTGCAGGTTCGTGTTGAAATTCTTGGTCAGCGTCCGGCTCACCTCCGCGATACGCACCTGCAGGTTCACCTGCAGCGGCGTTGCGGTCTTCAGGCGGCTCACCACGCGCGTGCCCTCGCCGACGAACGATTGAGCGAGCGCGCTTGCTTCCTCCGCGTCGGCAGGCGAGGCCACCGTGCCGGTCAGCAGCACCAGCCCGTTCATGGGTGTGGCGGTGATCTGCGCGTCCGGCATGGCCGTGCGCAGCATCCCGCTCACCGAGTCGAGGTTAGTGCCGACGCGGACGTTCGCCGAAAAAACGGTCCGTCCCGCCTTGTCCGTGGCGTAGATGGTGGTCGCGCCCGCCGCCTTGCCGAACACGTACAGCTGGGTCGTCGACCGCACCTGCACGTCGGCGACCCCCGGATTAGCGATGAACAGGTCACTCATCGGCGCCGGCAGGCGGACCAGGCGGCCCTCGCCAAGCGAGACGGTGAGATCGTCCTGCGGCCGGGGGGCCTGCTGCGCCGCGGCCGGAACCGCCGAAGGCAGGGCGGCCACCGCCGCGACCGCCAAGGCCGAGCACGCCATGCCGGCCAGCTTGTGCGAAAGGCTACGCATGATCAGTTGCTCTCCACGGAGGTCACGGTGACGCTGTTGCCACGGGCCACGGTCACGGTCGGTCCGGCGGGGCGGCTCGGGCGCGGCTCGCCGGCCATCGCGGGTTGGCGCGCGCCGCCGAACATGGAGCCGAGCGCGCCGCCCATCGACGTCATTGCTTGCTTGAAGTCGTCACCGCCGCTCTTCTGGGCCGTGACTTCGCGGGGGCGGGCCGGGACGGAGCTGCGCTGGTAGCGCGACACATCCGAGCCGACGGTGGTGGTCGAGCCGCGCTCCATCGGCCGGGCAGCGAGCGTCACGAGCATCTCGCGCTTGGCGGCCTGAAGATCCTTGCCGGCCGGCACGTCGATCGCGCCCGAGGCGATCGCGCGCTCGAGTTCCGCGCCGTTATCGGCGAGCGAGCGGAGCGACAGGGAGATGGCCCCGATCGTCTGCGCCACCGCGATCTTTTCAGCGATGGTGGGCGTCGCTTCCAGCGTCACGGTGGTGGACACGGTCACCACGCGCTTGCCGTCCACGTCCTCCGGCGCCGAGCGCTGGTCAGTGGCGAGCACGCGCATGTTGCGCAGGATGGTCTCCGATGCCTTCAAGGGCGGCCCGTCGCCGCCGCCTTTGACCTCCTGCGTCAGGAGCACGTCCACCCGGTCGCCGGGGAAGACGAAGCCCGCGACGCCGCTGGTGGCGGACACGGACACGGTGACGGCGCGCATTCCAGGCGCGAGCGCCGCGGCGAGGAAGCCCCGTTCGCCCGGCTTGACCAGCGACCCTTGGGTGACTGGCTGGCCGGCGGTGATCGGGTTGCGGACCACGGTGCCGAGCAGCTTGCTCGGGTCCGATCCGGGAGCGCCACGGGTGAAATAGGCTTGGCCCACCAGTTCCTTGGGCCAAGGCTGGAAGCGGAGCGACTCGGCGTCGATGATGGTGCCCACGGGGAGCGCTCGCGTCGCCACCAGGATTTCCGGACCGAGTGGCACGGGCGCCGCCTCCGCCTTCGCCGCGCCGGCGCCGGTGAACATGTTCTTGGCCACGACGGCGGTAACCGCCGCGATTACCAGCGCACCGATCAGCAGTGCGAGCTTCCTGACGTCCATGACGATTCTCGCCTCCCTCGGGGCAGTTCAGATCGCGCCGAGCAATGGGTGGAAAAGGTAAAGATAGCGTTCGCCAAGCAGCCACAGCCCGGCGAAAGCGATCGCCGCGCCGTAGGGTACCGCGGGTCGCGCGCCCCGGTTGCGGGCCAGGCTCAGCACGACCATCGCCACGGTGAGTACGCCGCCCGCGACCGACATGATCGCGAGCAGCTTGACGTTCTCCAAGGGCGCGAAGGCGAGGCTGGTCGCCGCAATCATCTTGACGTCCCCGCCGCCCATTTGCCCGAGTTCAAACAAGGCTGCGCAGAAACAAAACAATATCAGCGCCACGCCGACTTGCATGAGCGCCCCAAACAAGGACGGCTCGCCGCCCGTTAGCCAGAGCCCCGCGCCGGCCGCCGCGATCAGCAGGTTCAGCCGGTTGGGGATGATCCGGCGGCGCAGGTCGCCCGCCAGCGCCGCCAGCAGCAGGCCGGCGAAGAGCGCGGCGACGAAGGGGGCGGGTCCGGGCATAGCCCCGGGTCTAGACGTGCCGCCTTGCTAAACCGTAACCGCCCCGGATGAGCGCCGCTCCCGCCACGCCGCCGCCGCTGCCCGCCACGGTCGACGTACTGATCGTCGGCGCCGGCATGGCAGGCGCGTCGCTCGCCGCCGCGGTCGCGCCCCGCGCTTCCGTGCTCCTCGTCGAGGCGGAGGACCGGCCCGCCTTTCACGCCACCGGCCGCTCCGCCGCTTTCTGGACCGAAACCTACGGCGGCCCCGCGATCCAGCCGCTGACCAGCGCCTCCGGCCCCGCGCTCAGCGAACTGGGCGTGCTGTCCCCTCGCGGCGCCTTGACGATCGCGCGGGCGGCGGACGTCGCGTCGCTCGATGCCTTCGCCGCCAAGTTCGCGCGCAGCGGAATCGACCTGCGCCGGGCGGACCGGGGGTCGCTCGCCGCGCTCGTGCCCGGCCTTCGACCCGAGTGGATGGCGGGTATCCAAGAGCCGAGCTGCGCCGACATCGACGTCGCCGCGCTGCACGCGCGCGACCTCGCGGACGCCCGCCGCGCCGGCGCAGCGCTCCGCACCGGCTTCCCAGTCGAGCGCGTCTCGCGCGAAGGCGGCCGGTGGCGCCTGGAGGGGTCTGGCGGCGCGGTGCGCGCGGCGGTGCTGGCGAACGCGGCCGGGGCTTGGGCCGATCCGCTCGCGGTGCTCGCCGGCGTGCTCCCGGCCGGCGTTCGCCCGCTACGCCGCACGGTGGTCCAGCTCCGCGTCGCGCCGGCCGCACCCGTCGACCTGCCGCTCGTGCTCGACGTCGCCGGCGGCTTCTACTTCAAACCGAGCGGGGCGGGGCGGGTGTGGCTGAGTCCCAACGACGAAACGCCGGCGTACCCAGGCGACGCCGCGGCCGAGGAGCTCGATGTGGCGCTCGCCGTCGACCGTTTCGGGCGGGCAGTCGACTGGCGCGTGGAGGCAGTCGAGCGCCGTTGGGCCGGCCTACGATCATTCGCGCCCGACCGATTGCCCGTATACGGCTTCGACCCGGCCGTCCCCAGCTTCTTCTGGTGCGCGGGGCAGGGCGGCTTTGGCATCCAGACCGCTCCCGCCGCCGCCGCGCTCGCCGCCGTCCTGCTGCTCGGCGAAGGTGAGCCGCCCGTTGACCCCGCGCCCTACCTCGTCGATCGGCTGCGCTGAGAGAGCGCTGTCCTACAGCCCCGCCCGGCCGGCATGAGGGCGCGAACGGCCCGACTCGGACCGCCGTCTTTGATCCGTCCAACCCGAACCGCGCGCGCGACGACGGCGAGGAGGGGCCACCCTACCCTACATAGCGTCAACTTCGTAAACTTTGGGCCTCAGCGCCGCCACACCGCGTCCGCCGCCGCGCTCGCGAGCTTGTCGACTCGCTCGTTCTCCGCGTGGCCTGCGTGTCCTTTCACCCAGCGCCAATCGACGTTATGCGGCGCCGCCGCGGCTTCCAGCGCCTGCCAAAGCCCGGCGTTCTTGACCGGCTTCTTGTCCGCCGTGCGCCAGCCGTTGCGCTTCCAGCCGTGGATCCACTTGGTCACGCCGTCGCGGACGTAGTTGCTGTCGGTGGTTAGCACTACCGTGCACGGCCGGGTGAGCGCGCGCAGCGCTTCGATCGCCGCCTGCAGCTCCATCCGATTGTTGGTAGTCGCCGCCTCGCCGCCCGACAGCTCGCGCTCCGTCTCGCCGTAGCGGATCAGCGCGCCCCAACCGCCCGGTCCCGGGTTCCCCTTGCACGCGCCGTCCGTCCAGATCTGCACTTCGCTCATGCCGCGATCCATTGTTCGTTCGCGGCGTAGAAGTCGAGCCGGCGCAGGTAGGCGAGGGGGTCCTTGCGCGTCACCAGCGCGTCCGCCGGCGTGTGCAGCCAGTCCCACGCGCGGGTCAGCAGGAAGCGGAGGCAAGCGCCCCGCGCGAGCAGGGGCAGGGCGGCGCGCTCGGCGATCGCGAGCGCGCCGTAGCCGTCGAGCAGCGCCGCCGAGACCGCCGGGTCGAAGCCGCGCCCGTCCAGGGCGAAGCACCAAGCCGCGTGGCTTACCACGAGATCATAGGCGAACACCTCCGTGCAGGCGAAGTAGAAGTCGATTACGCCGGTGACGGTATCGCCTAACATCAGCACGTTGTCCGGGAACAGGTCGGCGTGGATCACCCCGCGCGGCAGCTCGGCGGGCCAGCGCGCGAGCAGGAACGCCACTTCCTCGTCCACCTGCGCCCGCAGGCCGGGAGCGATCTCGTCCAGCCGCTCGCCGCAGCGCGCGGCGAGCGCCGCCCAGCCGGGCGGGCCCAAGTCGTTCGCCCGTTCGCCCGGGAAACCGGCGGCCTCTCTCCGCAGCGCGGCGAGCGTCGCCCCGGCCGCCTGCGCCTGCGCGGGCGTCGGCTTGGTCGGCGACACGCCGGGCAGGAAGGGGAACAGGCACCCCAGACGCCCCGCCACCCGTTGCACTTGCCGACCTCCCCGGTCGCGTAAGCCGCGCGCGACGGGCAGCCCGCGGTCGGCGAGGTGATCGAGGAGCTGGAGGAAGAAGGGCAGGTCCGCCTCGTCCACCCGCCGCTCATACAGCGTCAGCACGAAGCGCGCCCGATCGGTCTCGACGAGGAAGTTGCTGTTCTCGACGCCCTCTGCGATCCCCTTGGCCGACCGCAACTCGCCCAAGTTGTAGCGGGCGAGCAGCGCCGCGAACTCCTCTGCGCTGACCGGGGTGTAGACCGCCACCGCCGCAGCGGCTCAGGCCGCCTGCAGCCCGCGCGGCAGTTTGAAGGTGATCGTCTCGTCGACGCCCGCCACCGGCGTTTCGACCGTGTCGAAGCGTTCGGCGAGCCACGCCACCGCCTCGCGCACCAGGATCTCCGGCGCGGACGCGCCCGCCGTGATGCCGAGCGTCCGCACGCCCCGGAGGAAGTCAGGGTCGATGTCGCGCGCGCGCTGGATCAGCCGGGCGGGCACGCCGACGCGCTCCGCCACCTCCACCAGCCGCAGCGAGTTGGACGAGTTGGGCGCGCCGATCACCAGCATTGCGTCGCAGCGCGGGGCGATGGCCTTGACCGCATTCTGCCGGTTGGAGGTCGCGTAGCAGATGTCCTCGCCGCGCGGGGCCTGAATATTGGGGAAACGGGCGCGGAGCGCGCGGACGAGTTCCGCAGTGTCGTCCACCGACAGCGTCGTCTGCGTGAGAAAGGCGAGCTGCGCGCCGGGCGGCGGGACGACGGCGGCGACGTCGTCCAGCGTTTCCACCAGCGTCATGACGCCGGGCGGCACCTGGCCCAGCGTGCCGAGCACCTCCGGGTGGCCTTCGTGGCCGATAAATAAGATATGGTAGCCGCACTCCACCAGCCGCTCGGCCTGGCGGTGGACCTTGGAGACGAGCGGGCAGGTCGCGTCGACGTAGGTCAGCCCGCGCTCCTCCGCCTTGCGCGGGACCGCCTTGGGCACGCCATGGGCGGAGAACACTACGGGCGCGTCGTCCGGCACCTCGTCGAGCTCCTCGACGAAGATCGCGCCGCGCTCGCGGAGCGCGTCGACTACGTACTTGTTGTGGACGATCTCGTGGCGGACGTAGACGGGCGCGCCGAAGCGCTCGATGGCGAGCTCGACGATGCGGATCGCGCGGTCCACCCCCGCGCAGAAGCCGCGCGGTTCGGCGATCAGGAGTTCGAGCGGCGGCTTCATGGTCGACATATGGGGCGGATACCGGATTGCTCACAGGGGCGGAAGCCACCTAAGGGATGCCGGACCTCTCACGAAACGGGCTCGCCTGTGACCAAGCGCTCCTCCGCCCTCCTTCTCGGCCTCGCCCTCGCCGGCTGCTCCACCGACGGGCAGATCGACGAGACCGGCGGCATCCAGATCACCCGCTCCATCTGCCCAGCGGTCGCCATCCCGGCGGGCACCGGCGACGTTACGCTGTTCGACCCGCCGGTGAGCCGCGACGCGCGGGCGATTGACGTGGTGGCCAACATCACTAACGTCCGCTCCGTCTGCCAAGACGCAGGCGCGCAGCTGGTGGTCACTACCACCTTCGACGTCTTCGCCCGCCGCCGCGACCCAAGCGCCGCGCGCGACGTGGTGCTCCCCTATTTCGGGACCATGGTTCAGGGCGGCAGCGCGATCCAGAGCAAGCGGGTGCGCGCCGTGCGGCTGAGCTTCCCCGCCGGCCAAGCGCGCGCGACGACCCGCGGGCAGGTAGTCGCCCAACTGAACCGCTCGGCTACCGCGTTACCCGCCGAAGTGCGCGAGCGGCTCACCCGCCGCCGCAAGCCCGGCGATGCCGACGCCGCGATCGACCCGCTGACCGATCCCGCGGTGCGCGCGGCCGTGCAGCGCGCGACTTTCGAATTCCTGGTCGGCTTCCAGCTCACCCCCGAACAGCTGTCCTACAACGCCACGCGCTGATCGGCCGGTTGACTCGGACGGCTGCTCGCCGCAGAGCGCGCGGGCCTTCCCGGCGTTCGCGCGTCGGGGCGGCCGCGCGGGAGAGCGCGGGCTAACGTCCGCCGCCGAAGGAGCAACCGCCCCCGGAATCTCTCAGGCACCCGAACCGCGCGGGCGCAGGCGTCTGGAAAGCGGGCGGTCCCTTCGTCGGGAGCGCCCCACCGAAGGGGTAAGCGTGACTCGTTCGCGCGAAAGCTCTCAGGTTTCGCGACAGAAGGGGGCGAGAGGATAGGGCGCCATAGCGCTTCGTCCGCTCGCGCGCCCTCTGCCGGAGTGAAGCCTTGAGCCTCGAAGTAACGCCCCGAACTTTGCCCCTCGACGGCTGGCACCGCGCGCGCGGCGCGCGCATGGTCCCGTTCGCGGGCTATTCCATGCCCATCCAGTACGAAGGCATTATCACCGAGCACCGTTGGACCCGCGAGCGGGCGGGCCTCTTCGACGTCAGCCACATGGGCCAGCTCGCCATCGCCGGGTCCGGCCTCGACAACGCGCTTGAGCGCGTGCTTCCCGGCGACATCAAGGGGCTGAAGGACGGCCGGCTGCGCTATTCGCTGCTGCTCGACGCGGGCGGCGGCATCGTCGACGACTTGATGGTCACTCGGCGCGGCGACGGTTTCTACCTTGTCGTCAACGGCGCGACAAAGGCCGCTGACATCGAGCATTTAGAGGAGGAGCTGCCGCGCGGCGCGGTGGTCGACCATATGCGCGAGCAGGCGCTGCTTGCTCTGCAGGGGCCCGCCGCCGCCGCAGTGCTCGCCCGCCAGGCGCCGGGCGTCGACGCGCTGATCTTCATGCAGGGTGGCGCGTTTCGGCTCGGCGACGTCCCCGCCTGGATCAGCCGTTCCGGCTACACCGGCGAGGACGGCTTCGAGATCTCGATCGACGTGCGCCACGCGGAGGTGGTCGCTTCGCTCCTCGCCGACGAGCCGGAGGTGCGGCCGATCGGTCTGGGCGCGCGCGACTCGCTGCGGCTGGAAGCGGGGCTGCTGCTCTACGGCCACGACATTACGCGGGAAACGACGCCCGTTATGGCGGGCCTGACCTTCGCCATCGGCAAGCGCCGCAGAGCCGAGGGCGGGTTCCTCGGCCACGAGCGCGTGCTCGGGGAACTGCAGCAGGGCCCTGTGGCGCGCCGCGTCGGCCTGCGCGTCGAGGGCCGCCAGCCGGTGCGCGACGGCGCCGCGGTGGTCGACGACGAAGGTACAGAGGTCGGCAGCGTCACCAGTGGCGGCTTCTCGCCGACGCTCGAGACGCCGATCGCGATGGCCTATGTGCCGGCGCACCTTTCGACGCCGGGAACGCCGGTCAAGCTCGCCTCGCGCGGCAAAGTGTACGCCGCGACCGTCGCGCCCATGCCTTTCGTTCCAACCCGCTACAAACGCTGAGGAGGTCCCGCAGCCATGCCCCGCTACTTCACCCGCGAACATGAGTGGATCGAGGTCGATGGTTCGACCGGCACCGTCGGCATCACTGACTACGCCCAGGCGCAGCTCGGCGACATTGTCTTCGTCGAAGCGCCGCCGGCCGGCACGCGGGTCGACCAGAGCAAAGAGGCCGCCGTGGTCGAGTCGGTGAAGGCCGCGTCTGACGTCTACGCCCCCGCATCTGGCGAGGTAACCGAAGCCAACGCGGCGCTCGAAGCCGAGCCGGCGCTGGCGAACAGCGCGCCGGAAACCGACGGCTGGTTTTTCCGCCTCACGCTGTCCGACCCGTCCGAGCTGGAAAAGCTGATGGACGAGGACGCCTACAAGAGTTTCTGCGCGAGCCTTTGAGGCCCGCCCACCCGAAAGCCCGCCCATGCGCTATCTGCCCCTGACCGAAGCCGACCGCGGCTTCATGCTCGCCCGCGTCGGCGCGTCCTCCGTCGATGAGCTGTTCACGGACGTGCCGGAAGCCGCCCGGCTAGCCGGCCCCGTCGAAGGGCTGCCGTGCCACGCTTCCGAGCTCGCCGTCGAGCGGCAGCTGTCCATGCTGGCTCGGCGGAACACCGTCGCTGGCGAGGTGCCCTTTTTTCTCGGCTGCGGCGCGTACCGCCACCACGTTCCCGCGAGCGTCGACCACCTGATCCAGCGCGGCGAGTTCCTCACCAGCTACACGCCATATCAGCCGGAGATCGCGCAGGGCACGCTGCAGGCCCTGTTCGAATTCCAGACCCAGGTCGCGCGGCTGTACGGCTGCGAGGTCGCTAACGCCTCGCTCTACGATGGCTCGACCGCCTGTTGGGAGGCGATTTCCATGGCGCGGCGGATCACGCGGCGGAAGAAGGTCGTGCTCAGTGCGGGACTGCACCCGCATTACGTCGAGGTCGCGCGCACCATGGCGCGCTTTAACGGCGAGAAGCTGGAGACAGCGCTGCCCGAACTGACGCCGGGCGCCCCTGGCGACGACGGCGCGGCGTTGCTCGACGTCATAGACAGCGAGACGAGCTGCGTGGTGGTGCAGTACCCCAACATCCTCGGCCACGTCTTCGACCTAGGCGAGCTCGCCGCGCGCGCGCAGAGCAAGGGCGCGCTACTGATCGCGGTGGTGACGGAGCCCGTCGCGCTTGGCGCGCTTCGCTCGCCCGGCGAGATGGGGGCCGACATCGTGGTGGGCGAGGGCCAGGGGCTCGGCGTCGGGCTGCAGTTCGGCGGACCCTACGTCGGCCTGTTCGCCACCCGCGAGAAGTACGTCCGCCAGATGCCAGGCCGGCTGGCGGGCGAGACGGTGGACGCCGAGGGCAAGCGCGGCTTCGTTCTCACGTTGTCCACCCGCGAGCAGCATATCCGGCGCGAGAAGGCGACGTCGAACATCTGCACCAACAGCGGGCTGTGCGCGCTCGCCTTCACCATCCACCTGTCGCTGCTCGGCGAGGCGGGGCTGCGGAAGCTCGCTGCGCTGAACCACGCGCGCGCGGTGCAGACCGCCGAGCGGCTGGCCCGTGTGCCGGGCGTCAAACTGCTGAACGGGCCGTTCTTCAACGAGTTCACCGTGCGGCTGCCGAAGGACGCGCGGCTGGTCGTCCGCGCCATGGCGGAGCGGGGCGTGCTGGGCGGCGTGTCGCTTGGCCGCCTTTACCCGCGCGCGGACGGGCTCGCGCGGGGGCTCGTCGTCACTGCATCCGAAACCACCACGCCGGAGGATGTCGAAGCCCTCGGTACCGCGCTCGAGGAGGCGTTGGCATGAGCATGAACACGCAGGGACGGATCAGCCGTCCGCACCCCGACAACGACGCTCCTGACGGCGCACCCGCGACTTTCACCGGTAACCGCGCGCTGATGCTCGAAGAACCGCTCATCTTCGAGCGGGACGGGGAGGGCGTGACCGGCGTCGACTTCGACGAGCTGCCGGAAGTGACGAGCTGCCTCGGCGGGCTCGAGCGGCGTCGGCCGATCGGCCTGCCGGGGCTGACCGAGCCGGAGGCGGTGCGCCACTACACGCGGCTGAGCCGCCAGAACTACGGGATCGACCTCGGCCTGTTCCCGCTCGGCTCGTGCACCATGAAGCACAACCCGCGGCTGAACGAGCGGATGGCGCGGCTGCCCGGTTTCGCCGACGTTCACCCGCTTCAGCCAATCGACACCGTGCAGGGCGCGCTCGCGCTGATCGACCTCGTCGGCCACTGGCTCGTGACGCTGACCGGTATGCACGCGGTGGCGATGAGCCCGAAGGCGGGCGCGCACGGCGAACTATGCGGCCTGCTCGCCATCCGCGCCGCGCTGGAAGCGCGCGGCGATGCGCGCTCCGTGGTGCTCGTGCCGGAGTCGGCGCACGGCACCAACCCGGCCACCGCCGCCTTCTGCGGCTACGCGGTGGAGAGCATTCCGGCGACCCAAGGCGGTCGGGTCGATCTCGGCGCGCTCAAGGCCCGCCTCGGCCCGGACGTGGCGGCGGTGATGATCACCAACCCCAACACCTGCGGGCTGTTCGAGCCCGACATGATCGCCATCGGCGAAGCCGTCCACACTGCGGGCGGGCTCGTCTACTGCGACGGCGCCAATTTCAACGCGATCGTTGGGCGCGTGCGGCCCGGCGACCTAGGTGTCGACGCCATGCACATCAACCTGCACAAGACCTTTTCGACGCCGCACGGCGGCGGCGGGCCGGGCTCCGGGCCGGTGGTGTTCAGCGAAGCGTTGGCCCCCTTCGCTCCGCTCCCGTTCGTGGAGAAGCAGGGCGAGCGCTTCGTCCTCGTCGAGGAGGAGACGGCGGCGCAAGCGGGGCACGGCGGCGCGTTCGGTCGGATGACCGCCTTCCACGGACAAATGGGCATGTTCACTCGCGCCGCCGCCTACATGCTGTCCCACGGCGCGGACGGGCTGCGCCAAGTGGCGGAGGACGCGGTGCTCTCGGCCAACTACGTGCTGCGCTCGCTCGAGGACGTGCTCGAAGCGCCCTTCGCGGGCTCCGGCCCGTGCATGCACGAAGCGCTGTTCAGCGATGCCGGCTTCGCCGAGGGCTTCTCGACGCTCGACGTGGCGAAAGGGCTGATCGACGAGGGTTTTCATCCCATGACCATGTACTTCCCGCTGGTCGTCCACGGCGCCATGCTGATCGAGCCGACGGAGACCGAGTCGAAGGCGGCGCTGGATCAGTTCGTCGGCGCGCTTAGGAGCGTGGCCGAGCGGGCGAAGACAGGCGACTCGGCCCTCAAAGCGGCGCCCGTCTACGCGCCGCGCCGCCGGCTCGATGAAACGCTCGCCGCTCGCAAGCCCGTGCTGACCTACCGCGAGCCGAGCCTGCCCGCGGCGGCTGAGTAGGCGAGCGCGACCCACAGCGCGCCGAAGCACCAGCCGCCGATCACGTCCGTCGGCCAGTGGACACCCAGCGCGACGCGGCTCGCGCCGATCGCGAGCGCCAGCGCGACCGCTGCGGCCGGCCCGCCGCGCCCGCGGGTGAGGAGCAGCGCCAGCGTCAGGTAAACGACGGTGCTGTTGCCCGCGTGCGCACTCGGGAAGCTCTTAGACCAGACAACGACCAGCTGCTCTGTGATCAGCGGGCGCGGCCGGGCGATGAGCAGCTTCTGTCCCTCGATCAGCAGCCGTCCGCCGAGCGTCACGGCGAGCAGCAACCCTACGTCGCCCCAGCGCTGCCGCGAGCCGAGCCAAGCCGCGGCGGCGAGCGTCAGGCCGAGCAGCGCGGCGTAGCCGCCCAAGTGGGTCAGCAACGCCAGCGCGCCGCGCACTCCCGGATCGGTCGCGTGCAGAAGACGCATGGGGACGACGTCGCTTGCCGCGGCCGCGCCGCCCGTCAGCAGGCAGGCGAGCCAGAGCAGGGCGAGGCCGACGAGCGGCGCGGCGCGGGGATGCGTCATGCTGACGGGCTTAAAGGTTGGCAGCATCGCCGGAAAGCGGGGGCGGTGGTGAGCCCTGCTGAGTTCGGGCCAGCAGGAGAACGGCCTGCTGCCTCAAGCCGCTCTTCCCAGACCGCAAACTCGCGAATACAACCGTGCGACTGCCCATCCCTTTTCAGCGAGCGCGTTGCAAAGGAGCGAATACGGCTGTCAGGATGGGGAAAGCTGAGGACGATCAACACGTCACCCGAAATCGGACAGCGGCCTCGTGCTCCCTATTCTGATTCGAGCGATAACGGACCAGCAATGGTCACACGACGGCGAGAGCAGCTCAAGGTCTGGGCACGAACGTTGAAGCGGGACGTGATGGTCCTGTGGCTAGCTGCCCGCGAGCCCCACGTGCCTTGGGCGGCCAAGCTGCTGGCCGGAGCGGTGGCCGCCTATGCGCTGTCGCCCATTGACCTCGTTCCGGACTTCATCCCCGTTCTCGGCTACTTGGACGATCTGCTCATTGTACCCCTGGGCGTTTGGGCGGCGGTGAAGCTCATCCCCGCACCGGTTTTGGCCGAGCTCCGCCGGCAGGCCGAGCAGCACCAGCGACCCCGGTCAGTGGCGGGCCTAGCCATCGTCGCAAGCATTTGGCTCGCCGCAGCCGTGCTCACCATTGCAGTTGCCTGGCCGATGATCCGGCCCGAGTCGGGGTAGGTCCGCTTCCGGACTGCAGCGGAAGTCTGGCATCACATCGTGACTTGAAAGCATCGAGCGACGCATCACGACCTCAGATCATTGAGGCTTCAATGGTGTGTCGAACATTGGGAGCACTGATTGGCTGGGCAAAGGCACAGCCTACGTTCTGATCGACGTGCCAGATCACCTTTGCGCTCAGCTCGTCGAGGTCGGGCAGCTTAAGGGCAATGTGGGTGCCGGGGGCGAGCGGCTCGTCCGTTTGCAATCTGCAGCCACCTTGAGACAGCTCAACGACCAGTACCATGAAGAAGGCAGTATTCTCCAGTCGGACGCGAGCAATACACTCGACCGGCGATCTGGTGAACAAACGCACGATGTGTATACCCATGTTTCGTCCTCTGCTTGCTCAGGCCTATGCTCCGCGCAGCTGGAATGAGGAGCAACCGTTGGCGAATGCACCTTCTTTTATCAGGTTGCGGCTAAACCGTGCGCGTATCGCGCCCGGAGCGGACCTTCCCGCACGATGCACCTCGCACCCAGTGCATACGCCTGCGTCCAATCCATAACGGCGGAGCCAGTTGCATCCGCAGGATAGACATATCCGTAGCTCGGCAAACTGGCTCATAGCGCGCGAGCTGAAAACTCGCTGTTTGCGATCGGTGCGGGAGTTCCGGGTCTGGTGCAGGCCAAGAATGAGGAAGCAAACTTGGCCGAGTGCAACGTGGTCTTGGTCGTGGACGACGAGCCCCTGGTGCGCGGGATGACGGCTGATCTACTTGAGGAGCTCGGCTACGAAGTGGTCGAGGCGGCCGACGGTGCCCAAGCGCTGGCCATGCTGGAGGAGCGGCCGGACGTGTTTCTCCTGTTCAGCGACTGCCGCATGCCTGGCATGAGCGGCCCAGAGCTGGCGAAGACCGCCACCGAGCGCTGGCCGCACCTGCGCGTCGTGCTCGCCACGGGTTTTCACGACATGCGGACGCCCAACTTCCCGACGATTCTAAAGCCCTTCGACTACCGCGCAATGGAACGCGTGGTCAGTGGGGTGACGTAGCGGGTAGGCGTCGGAGCTGCTGCACGGGCGGCGAATATGGGACTGTTAGGTTTGCTTATTGTCCGGAGCAAACACCGGAGGCAGCGCCAGAGGATATATGAACGCCGACTTACCGAAAGAGCCTCGCCTTGCTGCGACAACCATTAGCATGGTAGGCCTTGGTAGCAGCATTCTCGACGGTCTGAAACTCTACCGGGTTCAGCTGGGTTAGTGTTTGCAGTATTCTCGGCAAGATGCCTCGGCGTGACCAGCGACGAAAGCGTCCGTAGATCGTTGAAGGTCTCCCGTACATCGCAGGGCAGTCCTGCCAGTGACAATCGCCTTGTAACACGTGAATGATACCGGATATCACACGTCGATCATCCGCTCGCGACAGGCCTCGCTCGTCCGGCAGTAGTGGCTCGATTGCAGCCCACTGTTCGTCACTTAACCAGAACTCGTTCACTTGCTAGTTGTCCCCAGTGATGGAGCCTTGAAGCAAGCCTTTTACGTCAGAACAAGCACCCGATAGTTAACAAGAACTTGCCAGATTGCCGTGGACCCAAAGTGGGACGGTCAATATAATCTTGTTGTTCATAAGGAGTGTTCACTGCGATATCACGTAGGTGAAAAGTGATCGCGCTCGCCTCCTCAACGCGAACGATGACGACGACGTATTCGGCACCGACCAGAACCGCCGCCGAACGCCCGTCCATAAACTCCCACTTGCCACCCATAGCGGACGTTCAGGCAAGCCGCTTCTTGTAAGGTCCACGCGGCTTAAGCGCGGGAGCATCCACGTCTATCGGCGCCACAATGTCCTCCAACGACCAATGCCGGTCGGTGACGCCAGTGGCCATGGCCGGCGACTTGCGCAGCGTCTTATGCACCCGAAAGAAGTTGTAGAAGGCGAAGTAGAGCGCCAGCGCGTGAATGTGGTTGTCGAGCTCCTTGGAGCAGGCGTTGGTTAGCCGGGTGAAGCGCCGCATAGATATGCGCGTGGTGGGGTTCTGGCGCTCGACGTAGAACAGGCGACAAGGAACATCATTGGTTGCGTGAGGTGATCTGCTGGCGCTTCCCTCCCGTTGGCGCGAGAAGGTTGCACACCTACGATCTACCTAAGTCGTTACCTACTCGCTCCTGTCCAACTATCAGCTTGCGCTTAAGTCGTTGAAACGGTGGTGAGCCCTGCTGGGTTCGAACCAGCGACCTAGTGATTAAAAGTCACGCGCTCTACCAACTGAGCTAAGGGCCCACGCCGCCCGGCGATCTATGGCGGCGGCGCGGTCCGGTCAACTGGGACCGCGCGGCGCAAGCGGGCGCGGAGCTGGCGCGCCGTGCGGCCGGTGAGCGGGTCGCGCCAATCAGGCGCGACCTGCGCCAGCGGGTCAAGCACGAAGCGGCGCACGCGCAGCGCCGGGTGGGGCAGGACGAGATCGGTCGCAGCATAAGACCCGCCCGACCAGAGGAGCAGGTCGATGTCGAGCACCCGCGCCCCCCAGCGCCGCCCGGCGCGGCGGCCGAAGTCGCGCTCCATCGCCTGTGCCGCGCGGAGCAGCGCCTCCGGCCCGAGCTCAGTGTCGAGGAGCAGCGCAGCGTTGGCGAAACGGCGCCGCGAAGGGCCGAGCGGCCGGCTGGCGGACAGCCGCGATAAGGCGACCACCTCGCCGTACGCGGCCAGCGCGTCGGCCGCTGCGGCAACCACCCGCTCGGGCGCGCCGTGGCGGCCGTGGCGGCGGTTGGAGCCGAGCCCGACTGCGTAGCGGTGGCGGGGAGGGGACAAGCTCAGCCGCCGCCGCTATCGCGCACGGCATGACCCCGCTCGACCCCGTGCGCCACCACCTGCCCAACCCGCCGAGCCCCGTCCCAGACATCGAGCCGTCGAAGGACTGCCCGCTTTGCCCGCGCCTCGTCGCGTTCCGCGAGGCGTTGCGGGCGGCGCACCCAGCCTGGTGGAACGCGCCCGTCCGCGTGCTGGGCGACCCGGACGCCTGGCTCGCCGTGGTCGGCCTCGCCCCCGGCAAGCACGGGGCGAACCGCACGGGCCGCGCCTTCACTGGCGACCACGCGGGCGTGCTGCTGTTCGAGACGCTGCTCGCGCACGGGCTGGCCGAGGGCGAGTATCACGCGCACGTCGAGGACGGTCTGCGGCTCACCGGAGCGGCGATCGTCAACTCGGTGCGCTGCCTGCCTCCGGAGAACAAGCCGACGCCGGAGGAGGCGAACACCTGCCGCCGCTTCCTCGTCGCAGGGCTCGACGCGCTGCCGCGGGTGCGCGTGCTCGTAGCACTCGGCCAGATCGCGCACGGGAGCGCGGTGCGCGCGTTCGGGGGCAAACAGGCCGACTACCGCTTCGGCCATCTCGCGGAGCACCGGTTGCCCGACGGGCGCGTGCTGATCGACAGCTATCATTGTTCACGCTACAACCAAAACACGGGTAAGCTCACGCCCGAGATGTTCCGCGCCGTTTTCGCCCGCGCGCTGGAGGTCAGGGCTCGATCAGGTAGTTGAGGTAAGCTCCCTCGGGCTTGCCGGCGAGGTTGGCCTGCAGCGCGTCCAGCGCGCCCTTCGGCAGGTGCTCGCCCGCGGCCCGGTGCGCTTCGATCGAAGCCCAACGTTCGATGAAGACGAAGCGCGTCGGCTGCTTGGCGTCCTGCATCAGCTCCGCGCCCTTGTAGCCGGGGACCTGCATCAGCGTGCCGGCGAGGTCGCCCAGGGCCGCCTCCAGCGCGGCCTCTTTCCCCTCGGGCGCGATCATCACGTAATGGCGGGCGACGGTCATAGGTGCAGTGTCTCCTCAGATGTCCTGGGCCAATCGCCCGTAGAGCTCCGGCCGCCGGTCGCGGAAGAAGCCGAAAGCGGCGCGGTGGCGGCGGGCGCGGCCGAGGTCGAGTTCAGCCACGAGCACGCCTTCCTCCTCGCGCCCGAACTCCGCGAGCAGGTCGCCGCGCTCGTCGCAGATGAAGGACGAGCCGTAGAAGGTCTGCCCTTTCTCCGTGCCGATCCGGTTGGCGGCGACCACCGGGACGACGTTAGAAACGGCGTGGCCGACCATCGCGCGCCGCCACAGCCGCGCGGTGTCGAGCGACAGATCGTGCGGCTCGGAGCCGATGGCCGTCGGGTAGAAGAGCAGCTCCGCCCCCATCAGCATCATCGCGCGGGCGGCTTCCGGATACCACTGGTCCCAGCACACGCCGACGCCGACGGTGCTGCCAGCCGCCGGCCAGACCTTGAAACCGGTGTTCCCCGGGCGGAAGTAGAACTTTTCCTCGTAACCCGGCCCGTCGGGGATATGGCTCTTGCGGTAGACGCCCGCGATCGCCCCGTCCGGGCCGATCATGGCGAGGCTGTTGTAATAGTGCGGCCCGTCCAGCTCGAAGAAGCTGGTCGGAATATGGATGCACAGCTCGGCTGCGAGCCGCTGCATGGCGACCACGCAAGGATGCTCCGCCGTGGGCCGGGCGCGGGCGAACAGGCCCTCGTCCTCGACCTGGCAGAAGTAGTGGCCCTCGAACAGCTCGGGCGGCAGCACCACTTGCGCGCCGCGGGCGGCGGCCTCCCGCACCAGCTCGGACACGCGCGCGATGTTCGCGTCCGCGTTGTTGGATAGCGCGAGCTGGAGCGCGGCGGCAGTGATGCTCGTCATTGACGGGGGACCTTCAGAGCCGCACGCCGAAGCGCGCAGCGAGCCAGACGGTCGGGAGATACAACGCGACGGTGAGCGTGCAACCCGCGAGCAGCGAAGGCCAGAAGCCGACGCCGCCGCGGAGCAGCGCGGGCATGAGCAGGAACATTGGGATCGTCGGCAGGAAGTACCAGAAGGTGCCCTCCACGTAGCCGGCCATCGTCGCAGCGTCCGCGCCGTCGCGCCACAGCCAAATCATGCTGAGCACGGAGACGAGCGGCAGCGCGACGATCAGCGCGCCGAGCGTCGGCTGCCGCCGCGCGAGGGTGGAGGCGAGCGCGACGACCAAGCCCGAGAGCAGCACGCGGGCGACAAAGGCGGTCACGCGGGAAGCTGTTGGCTGATGCAGTGGAAAGAGCCACCGCCGGTCAGCACGTGATCGGCGCGTAGGCCGACCGCGCGCCGGCCGGGGAACAGCGTGCCTACCGCGTCGACCGCCGCGTCGTCGTTCGCCGCGCCGTAAAGCGGCACGACCACCGTCGCGTTGCCGATCAGGAAGTTCATGTAGCTCGCCGGGATCACCTCCCCATCGCGCTCGACGCGGCCGGGTGAGGGGAGGGCGACGACCTCCACCCCGAACGCCTCCGCGCGGGCCCGTGCGTCTTGGTAGACGGCGGCGTTCGGGTCGTCGTCGCCCGCCGGCTCGGGGATCGTCAGCCGGTTCTCGCCGGCGAAGCGCGCGAGGTTGTCGACGTGGCCGTCCGTGTGGTCGTTGCGCAGCCCTTGACCCAGCCAGAGCACGCGGTCGAAGCCGAGGTCGGCGCGGAGCCTCGCCTCCACCTCCGCGCGGCTCATGCCCCCGTTGCGGTTGAGGTTGAGCAAGCACTGCTAGGTGGTGACGACGAGCCCGGTGCCATCGCCGTCGATCGCGCCGCCCTCCAGCACCCAGTCGCGCCCGTCCACCGTCAGCCGCGCGCTCGCCGCCAAATCGCGGCCGATGCCCTCATCGCCTTCGAGCTCGTACTTGCCGCCCCAGCCATTGAAGCGGAAAGTGCGGGCGAACCTCGAGCCGCTGGAACCGAGCACGATCGGGCCCGTGTCGCGCAGCCAGATGTCGCCGAAGGGCGCGACGACCACCGCGTGCCGTCCGCCGCCGCGCCCCCGCGCGTCCGCCGCGGTTTCCTCGTCGGCGGCGACGAGCCGCACCTCCTCGCCCGCGCCATCACAGCGCAGTGCGTCGGCGAGCGCGACCACCTCGTCGCGGGCGGGTTCGAGGTCGGCTTCCCACAGCTCGGCATGGCTCGGGTAGCCGAGCCACATTGCCTCGTGCGGGGCCCATTCGGGCAAGGGGCGCAGGGTCATCCTCTTCCCGTTTTTGGACGAAGGTCCGGGGCGAAACTAGATTCCCGGCAGTCCCGCCGAACGCGGTGGATCGGCGAGACAAGGGTCGGGGCGGGGAAGGAGGACATCCCCGTTATCATAACCGGCGCACCCGCCTGTAGGAAAGCCCGCGCGGCACCGGACGCGCGACGTATGTCGGGAAGCGTCGCAGCACGCGGTGGACCAGCAATGCTCCCGGGCAAACGCTGACTAGGCGCGGTCCGACAAGGAACGTTGCGGCCCCGTTTCGTCGGGCTAAGCTGCTCGTTGGGGGAATAAGGGGCGATCATCAATGAGACTGATGCTCGCGGCCGTGTTGGCTTGCTCGACGGCGATGGCGTCCGCCGACCCGCCGCCCGCGACCGATCCCGCCGCGCTGTTCGGCGCGCGCGAGGCGATCGGGCATGTCAACATCTCGCCCAGCGGCGAGCGCCTCGCCTACATGGTGCCGGGACCCGGACGAGGCTCGATCCTGTACACCATCGCGCTCGCCGGCCGCGCGCCGCAAGTGGCGATCTACTCCGACATGAACCCCGAGCGGCTGCGCTGGTGCAACTTCGTCAGCGGCGCGCGGCTGATCTGCGAATTTGACCTCATCCAGAAGGATGGGATGACCCTGATCCCATTCATTCGGCTGGTCGCCGCCGACGCCGACGGCGCGAATATCAAGCTGCTCGGCACGCGCAGCAGCGGCTACGAGACCTACATAAGCCGTTGGACCCCGCGGTGCTCGACTGGCTGCCGGACGAGCCGGACGTGGTGCTGATGAGCCGGACCTATGTGCCGGAGAACCGGGGCGTGGGCACACTGCTCAGCAAGAACAAGGACGGGCTCGGCGTCGACCGCATCAATGGGCGCAGCCTGAAGACGGCCAGCGTCGAGTCACCAAAGCCGAACACCACCGTTAATTGGACGAACGGCCGCGGCCGCGTGCGCTGATGGAGATGCAGGAGAGCCGAGGCGACGCCGGTCTTATGACCAGTAAGGTGATCTGCCGCTACCACGTCAAGAGTTCGGACGCTTGGCTTTCGATCGGATCCTACGACGCCAACACGGGCGAGGGACTGCTGCCGCTCGCCATCGACGCCGCCTACGTGCTCCACCGGACGGACGGGCGCTGAGCGCTGCACCGCGTATTCCTCGACGGCTCGCTCCGGTCCGAGCTCGTCTACGCGCAATCCAAGGTGGACGTCGACGACGTGGTGCGGATCGGCCAGGTGATCGGCGTCACCTCTGCCGAGGACAAGCGCGAGACCGTCTACTTAGACGCCGAGTACTAGAAGCTCCGCGCCGCGCTGTCCCGCTGCTCACCTTTTTTGGCGCCAGCCGGGACGAGAGCAAGCTGGTGCTCGCGGCGTCAAGCCACGACCATCCGGGCCAATATTTCCAATTCGACAAGAAGACGCGCCGGCTGGACGGTATCGGGCCGGCCCGGCCGCAGCTGGAGAGCGTGGCGCTCGCCAAGGTCAAGGCCGTGCGCTACGCCGCGGCAGGCGGCGTGGAAATGCCGGGCTATCTCACGCTGCGGCCCGGCAGAGAGACGGCGCGAGGCTTGCCGGCCGTGCTGTTGGCCCACGGTCGCCCGAGCGCGCGCGACGAGTGGGGTTTCGACTGGCTGGCGCAATTCCACGCGCACAAGGGCTATGCCGTGCTCCAGCCCAATAACCGCGGGTCGGCGGGCTACGGCGACGCGTGGCTCGCCCAGAACGGGTTTCGGAGCTGGCGCACTTCCGTTGGCGACATCACGGTGGGGGCGAAGTGGCTGGCGGCGCACGGGGTTGTGGATCCGAAGCGGATGGCGATCGTGGGCTGATCCTACGGCGGCTACGCCGCCCTACAATCGGGCGTGGTCGAACCCGAACTGTACAAGGCGATCGTCGCCGTCGCGCCCGTCACCGACCTGTAATCGCTTAAGGGCGAGGCGAAGAGCTACGCCAGCGCCAAGGTGGTGGCGCGCTTCGTCGGTTCGGGGCCGCACGTGACCGAAGGATCGCCGCTGCCCAACGCGCGCCGGACACGGCGCCCGTGCTGCTGTTCCACGGCGACCGGGACCTGAACGTCGACATCCGCCTTTCGAAACGCATGGCGATGGCGCTGCGCCGGGCAGGCAAGCCGAGTACGTGCCCTACAAGGGGCTGGAGCACGGCTTCGTCGGTTCGAACGCCCGAGCGGAGATGCTGGCCAGGATCGCCGCCTTCCTCCAAGCCAACCTCGGCGGCTGAAACGGCGGAGGCCCGGCGGCTCGCGCCGCCGGGCCCCGATGCTCCGCGCGCGAGGCGCTTAGCGGGAGTAAAACTCCACCACGAGGTTCGGCTCCATCCGCACCGGGTAGGGCACCTCGTCGAGCTGCGGCACCCGGGTGTAGGTGACCTTGGCCGAGCCGTCGCCGGCGAGGTAATCGGGCACATCGCGCTCGGCGAGGCTTTGCGCCTCGAGCACCAGCGCCATCTCCTGCGCCTTTTGCCCGAGGGACACCTCGTCGCCGATGTCGACGCGGCGCGATGCGATGTTGCAGCGCTCGCCGTTCACCCGGACGTGGCCGTGGTTGACGATCTGGCGCGCGGCCCAGATCGTCGGCGCGAACTTGGCGCGGTAGACCACCATGTCCAGCCGGCGTTCGAGCAGGCCAATCAGGTTCTGCGAGCTGTCGCCGCGCATCCGCGAGGCCTCGAAATAAGTGCGCTTGAACTGCTTCTCGGTGATGTCGCCGTAGTAGCCCTTCAGCTTCTGCTTGGCGCGGAGCTGGATGCCGAAGTCGGACATTTTGCCCTTGCGCCGCTGGCCGTGCTGGCCGGGGCCGTATTCGCGCTTGTTGACCGGGCTCTTCGGGCGGCCCCAGATGTTCTCGCCCATGCGCCGGTCGAGCTTGTGCTTGGCGCTGCTGCGCTTCGACATATGTGTGTTCCTTGCAATGCTACGACGTTGTTCCCGGTAATCCGCGCTGCTTGGACTCCGTGACGAGCCGGCAGGGCCACCGCTTCACCGGGGTGCGGGGCCATTGCGAAGGGTCGCGTATCGCGGAGCGGCGCGCGCCCGTCAAGCTAGACGCCCGCGCGTCTGACGCTATGGAGCGGCCATGCCGTTCGATCCCGAAGACTGCCGGAGCATGGAGCAGGTCCGCGAGGGCATCGACGCCGCGGACGAGGCGCTGGTCGCGCTCATCGCGCTGCGCTTCGACTACATGGACGCCGCCGCGCGGCTGAAGACGGAGCGCGCGACGGTGCGCGACGAGGCGCGCAAGGCGGCGGTGCTGGCCCACGTGCAGGCGGAGGCCGAAGCGCGCGGCGTCGATCCGGCTCTGGTCGCGCGGTTGTGGGACGAGCTGATCGAGGCGTCGATCGCCTATGAGCTGAAAGAGTGGGACGAGCTGCATCCCGACGAATAGCGCTCGTAAGATCCGTCAGCCCTGAGCTTGTCCAAGGGCGGGCCACGCGAACCCACGTCGGCGCGTGTCGCCCGCCCTTGGACAAGCTCAGGGCTGACGGAGTTGGGGAGCTGCCTAAAATAGCCGCAGCTGGTCGCCCTCCGGCGGCCTGAACAGGTCCGAGCGCAAGCTGATCCGCTCGCGGTTCAACCCATAGCGCCGGCACGCCAGCCGGAAGCGCGTCCGGATCAGCTCCGCCCACGGCCCTTCGCCCTTCATCCGCGAGAAGAAGGCCGGGTCATTGTCCCGCCCGCCGCGCATGGCGGCGACTGTCGTCATCACCTTGCCCGCTCGCTCGGGAAAGTGGGCGCGGAGCCAATCGCGGAACAAGGGCGACACCTCGTTCGGCAGGCGGAGCGGGATGCAGAAGGCGCCGCGCGCGCCGGCCTCCGCCGCGCGTTCCAGCACCGCTTCGATCTCCCCGTCGGTGATCGCCGGGATAACGGGGGCGACCGCGACGTAAGTCGGGACGCCCGCGTCGGCGAGGGCGCGCAGCGCGGCGAGCCGCTTGGCCGGGGTCGGCGCGCGCGGCTCCAGGATGCGGGCGAGCTTCGCGTCGAGCGTGGTGATCGACAGGGCAACGGCGGCCGTGCCTTCCCGCCCCATGGGGCCGAGCAGGTCGAGGTCGCGCGACACCCGGTCGGACTTGGTGGTGATCGAGACGGGGTGGCAGGTCTGACTAAGCACCTCCAGTACGCCGCGCGTCACGCGCCAGTGGTCCTCGATCGGCTGGTAGGGATCGGTGTTCGTGCCCATGCCGAGCGTCGCGGCGGCGTAGCCGGGCCTGGCGAGCTCGGCCCGCAGCAGCCCAGCGGCGTCGGGCTTGGCGACGAGCTTCGTTTCGAAATCTAGGCCCGGAGACAGGTCGAGATAGGCATGGGTGGGGCGGGCGAAGCAGTAAACGCAGCCGTGCTCGCAGCCGCGGTACGGGTTCACCGAGCGGTCGAAGGGAAGGTCGGGCGAGCTGTTGCGCGCAATAATGCTGCGCGGCGACTCCACGCTGACGGTAGTGCGCGGCGAGCGGGGGTGCGGGGCGTCGTCGACGACCGCCCGCGCGTCCAGCCAGTCGCCGTCCGCCTCCCGCGCCGGGAGGCCGAAGCGTGTGCTCGCGGCGTTGCCAGTCGCGCCCCGGCCCTTGACGATTCCGCGCTGCATGAGCGAAGGCTACGGGGAACAAAAAAAGAACGCAAGGTGGCGTAGAGGATCGAGTTGCGTCTTAAGTCGTCAGCCCTGAGCTTATCGAAGAGCGGGCCACGCGCACCGCCTCCCGTCCGCGCCGCTCGCCGTTCAACAAGCTCAGGGCTAACGGCCTCGGGGGTGCTCCGCCCGACCGTTTAGTTCGACCCACCCGCCGAGCCGCCGATCGCGCCCGCCGTCACCGCTGGCGCTACACGTACCGCGACCTCGCCCGCCGCGCTTGGGAACTTTGGCCATTTCCCTTCCGCCAGCGCCTGCGCGGTCGCCGTCGCTTTGCCGTTCTGCTGCTGGTACACCCAGTAGTTGCGCAGGATGGTACCGACGTAGCCGCGCGTTTCCCAATAGGGGATCGACTCGATCCACAGCAGCGGGTCGCCGTTGTCGCGCAGCCGCGCGGCCCAGCGCGTCACGGGCGTGGGCCCCGCGTTGAAGGCGGCGATGACCTTGGGCAGGAGCCCGCCGGTGACGCCCATGTCGCGCAGCGTTTCGAGATAGGCTTGGCCGAAGTCGATGTTGTCCGCCGGGTCGGTGAGCGCCGCCGGGTTCGCGCGGACGCCGCGGAAGCGGACCATGTCGCCGGCCGTGCTGGGAAGGACCTGCATCACGCCCACCGCGCCCGCGGGGCTCACCACCTCCGTGCGGAAGCTCGACTCCTGCAGCGCGTGAGCGAAGGCGAGCTCCCGGTCCACCCGCCAGCCGCTGCGCGGCCGCCAGCTGGGAGAAGGGTAGCGCGCGGTGGCGTGGACGCTCGCGCCGGCAGGGCCATTGTGGGCGAGCCAGAACTGGGTGCCGGCAAGGTCGAGCTGCGCCGCCAGCGCGATCAGCGCGCGGTGGTCGGCGGGCGTGCCCAGCGCGGCGGCGTGGCGGATCACGCCGTCGGCCGCGCGCCGCTCGCCCAAGCCCGCGAGCGCGCGCGCCGCGGCGAAGGCTGGTCGGGCGTCCATGCCGACGGGGAGCGCGGGGGCGGGGGAGGGTGGGGCCGGAGCCTGGCCGAGCGCGGCCTGCGCGAGCATCCCGTAAAACGTCTCGTTCGCTCGCGCCGCCGCGCGCAGCCGTGGCTGGACCAGCGCGGGCCGGCCGACGGCGGTCGCCGCGCGCGCCGCCCAATAATAACCGGCGGAGCGCAGCTCGGCGTCCGTCGCGCGCCGGGCTACGTCGTTGAATGCCGCCTCCGCCGCGGCCCGGTCGTTCATCCGCCAGCAGGCGAGCCCGGCGACCCAGCTCGCCTGCACCGCCCAATCGCCCGCGTCGGCGCGCGCGCGATCCGCCAGGCGGCGCGAGTCCGCATCCATGTTGCTGATGTAGTAGAGCCAGGCGACGCGCTGCCGCCATTCGGTGAGCGCCGCGGGCGTGAGCAAGAACTCGCGCTGGCCGAGCAGCGCCTCGGCCTCCGCCGGTCGGTTGCCGTCGATCAGCGGCTCCATGAGCGCCGCGAGTTCGGCCGCAGCGGGGTCGCCCGCGATGCTCTTCGCACGGCCGCGACGCGGGGCTTGGCCGAGCCAGGTCAGCTTGGCGGGCACCATGACGGCAGGCGGGTCGACCGCGCCGCGGCGGACCGCGAGCCTTTGCAGCTGCGCTGCCTGCGGCAACCAGGGCGCCGCGCGCAACAGCGCCTCGACCGACGGTAGCGCCACCTCCGGCGAGCCAGGGGCGAGGAACAGCTCGGCCCAGAGGTGGGCGTGGAGCGGCCCAGCGGGCAGCGTCTCCAGGATGGTGACCGCGTTCGTCCACTCGCCCGCGCGGATCGCGGCGTAGGCGCTGCGGTAGGCGGAGCGCTGCACCTCCGTCAGCGGCACGGCCGTCGGCATCCAGGTGTCAACGCGCGGGGCGAGCCGCGGGCGGGCTGGCGGAGGTGGGGGCAGGGGAACGGGCTCGGCGGCCGGCGCCGGCTCGGCCGTGGGCTGCTCCGCGGCGTCGCCCACCGTACCCTTGAGCGCGTCGGCTAGGGACTGCGGGTCGGCGAGCGCCGGGCTGGCGAAGCCGCCCGCGCAAGCGGCGGCGAGCAGGAAGGTCCTCAGTCGCATCGTTCGGTCAGCCTTTGCAGGTCGGCCCACGCGCCCCGCTTCAGCGCGGGATGCGCGAGCAGGGTATCGGGGGCGAAGGTGGCCACGGCGGGCACGGTGCCGCCGTCGACCTTAACACAGTGCCAACCGCCTCGCGCGCGGACGAGGGGTATGCCCAGCAGTTGCTTACACGGCGCGTCGCCGAGCAGCAGCAGCGCGGCGGGCGCGGCGAGCGCCACATGCCGCCGGGCGAGCTCGGCGCAGCGCCGCTCCTCGTCCACGCTGAACCGCCCGCTGGGGCAGCGGTGGCAGGACAGCGGCGACAGGTAGATGGCCTGGCGGCTCCGCCCGATCGCCGCCAGCATGCGGTCGAACAGGCGGCCCGCCTCGCCGCCGAGCGGCGCGCCCCCGGCGAGGTCATCGGCGCCCGGCATGCCGGCGATCACCATCAGCCCCGCCGTCGGATCGCCCGTCGGCAGCACGCGCCGGGCGCCCGGCGCGGCGAAGGGCAGGTCGACGGCCTCGGCCAGCCAGGCGCGGAACGCCTGGAGGTCGTCGGGCAGCCGAGGCGCGGCGGGCGGCGCGGCCTCCGCTGGCGGCTCAGGCACGCGCGCGACCCTGCCCCGGTCCAGCCACGCCAGCGGCTCTTCGCGCACGGGGGCATCCACGCCGATCTCGCGCCACCAGTCAAGCGCGCTCCGCAGCGCGCGTTCGTCAAGCTCGACCCCGCCTAGCACGGGAGCGAATGTCGCCACGTTGACGCGCCCGTCAATCGTTGAAAGAGACAGGCTGGACAATATGTTCGCTGCCTGCGGCGAAGCGACCGCGCGCAGCGGAACCAGAGGAACGTCGATCGGTGTCTGAACGCGAATCCATGCCCTACGACGTGGTGATCGTCGGCGCCGGCCCAGCGGGGCTCGCCGCCGCGATCAAGCTGAAGCAGCTGGCGAACGCCGCCGAGCACGAACTTTCCGTATGCGTGCTCGAGAAAGGTTCGGAGGTCGGCGCCCACATCCTGTCCGGCGCAGTGTTCGACCCGAAGGGGCTGGACGAGCTGATCCCCGAATGGCGCGAAGGCGACACCCCGCCGCTGCAGGTCAAGGTGACCAGCAATCAACATTGGGTGCTGACGACGAACAAGAAGCTCAACATGCCGAACTTCTTCCTGCCGTCGTTCATGCACAACGAGAACAGCTTCACCGGCTCGCTGGCCAACCTGTGCCGCTGGCTCGCAGGCCGCGCGGAGGAGCTCGGCGTCGAGATCTTCCCCGGTTTCGCCGCGGCGGAAGTGCTGTTCAACGACGACGGCTCAGTGAAGGGCGTCGCCACCGGCGACATGGGCGTGGCGCGCGATGGCACGCGCAAGCCCGACTACACGCCCGGCATGGAGATCCACGCGCGCTATACCTTCCTGGCTGAAGGGGTGCGCGGCCACTTGTCGAAGGAGATCATGCGGATCTTCGACCTTCAGGCGGACTGCCAGCCGCAGGTCTATGGTCTCGGCATCAAGGAATTGTGGGACATCGATCCCGCCAAGCACGTCCCCGGCACGGTGATCCACACGCAGGGCTGGCCGCTGACCGACGCGTGGGGCGGCGGCTGGATCTACCACCAGGCGAACAACCAGGTCTCCATCGGCTTCGTCACCGCCTTGTCCTACAAGAATCCGCACCTTTCCCCATTCGAGGAGATGCAGCGGTGGAAGCAGCATCCGGCCATCCGCCCGCTACTCGAGGGCGGGCGGCGCGTGGCTTACGGGGCGAGGGCCATCAACGAGGGCGGGTGGCAGAGCATCCCCAAGCTCGCCTTCCCCGGCGGCGCGCTGATCGGCTGTGCGGCGGGGTTCGTGAACGTGCCGCGGATCAAGGGCAGCCACACGGCGATCAAGTCCGGCATGCTCGCGGCCGAGGCGGCGTTCGAGGCGATCCGCGCCGACCGGGCGAACGACGTGCTCGAGACCTATGAGCCGGCGCTGCGCTCCTCGTGGATCGCCGACGAGCTCAAGACGGTAAAGAACGCCGAACCGCTGGTCGCTAAGTTCGGCGGCACCATCGGCACGCCGCTGGCGGGCATGGATATGTGGCTCCGCCACTTGGGGCTTCGGCTGCCGCTGGAGATGAAGCACCATCCCGACCATGTAGGCATGCACCGCGCCGACGTCGCGCCCAAGATCAACTATCCCAAGCCTGACGGGGTGATCTCCTTCGACAAGCTGTCGTCGGTGTACCTGAGCAACGTAAATCACGAGGAGGACCAGCCGATCCACCTCACGCTGCGCGACGCGAGCCGGCCGACTCAAGTTAACCTGCCGCTCTACGACGGGCCCGAGCAGCGCTACTGCCCGGCGGGCGTGTACGAATATGTGCAGGACGAGGGCTCCCAGCCCCGGCTGCAGATCAACGCGCAGAACTGCGTCCACTGCAAAACGTGCGACATCAAGGACATGACCCAGAACATCAAATGGGTCGTGCCCGAAGGCGGTGGGGGGCCGAATTATCCTAACATGTGAGCGCCTCCTTGTCGCCGGACTAGCGACAATGCTTGCCGCGCCCGCCGCAGCGTCGGCGCCGACGGCCGTTTCGGAAAGCGGCGGCGCGCGCGATTATCTCGCGGGTCGCGCGGCCGAGCTGCTGGAGTCTCCCGCCGAGGCGGCACGGCGCTACGCCGCCGCGATGGTGGCCGAGCCCGGCAACCCGACGCTGGCCGGCCGCGCGCTATCCCAGGCGATCGCCGCCGGCGACCGGCCCCGCGCGCTCGCCGCCGCCGAGCGGCTCGACGCGGTGGGCAAGCTGAGCTCCGAAGCCCAGCTGCTGCTCTTCGCCGAGGCGGTGCGCGGGGCGAAGTGGAACGACGCCGCCCGCCGCGCGGCGGAGCTGCGCAGCGACCCGCTGCTCGGCGAGTTGGCGCCGCTCCTCGAACCCTGGGTCGAGTTCGGCCGGCGCGGCCGCCGCGGGAAGCCGGCGCAGGGCAAGACGGAAGGGCTCGCCACCAACTTCGCTGCGGAGAACCGCGCGCTGCTACTCCTCGCCGGCGGCCGCGCGAAGGAAGGGCTCGCCGTGCTCGAGCCCGCGCTGACGAACAACCCGCGCGCCGACCGGCTCCGCGTGATCGCCGCGGGCCACCTCGCCCGCGCGGGCGACAAGGAGGACGCGCGCCGCCTGCTGGCCGGCGACGATTATCTGCTCCAGCGCGCGCGCCGGTTGCTCGACGCGGGCGAGCTGCCCGCCCGGAGCCGCGCGAACGAGAACGTCGCCGACCTGCTCGGTAATCTGTCGGTGATGCTCACCAGCATGGCGAATGAGGGCGCCGCGCGGGAGGGCTCGCCCTTCGCCCGCTTCGCCGAAGCGCTGCGCCCGCTCGCGCGCTCGCTCGCCATGATCGGCAGCTTCGCCGCGCCGGGCGATCCCAATGCGGCGTACCTCGCGGGTTCCATCCTAGCCGCCGGCGGCGACCAGCGCGGCGCGGCCGCGCTGTTCGCGACCGTGCCGCCCGCCGGCCTGTACGGCCCCACCGCGCTCGACGCGCACGTATCCGCGCTGATCGCGGTGGAGGACAAGGAGCGCGGGCTGGCCGAGGCGCTCGCCGCGACCAAGCGCGCGGACGCCGCCGGTGACGACTGGTCGCGCCTTGGCGACGCCCATGCCGCGCTTGAGCGCTGGGGCGATGCGGCCGACGCCTACGCCAAGGCGCTCGCGCTCACCCACGACGCGCGCTGGTCGCTCCACCTCCAGCACGGCGCCGCGCTGGTCGAGGCCGGGCGCTGGCCGGAAGCGAAGCGCGCGCTACAGGAGGCGGTGCGCCGCGGGCCCGAGGAGCCGATCGCGCTCAACTTCCTCGGCTATTCGATGCTCGAACGGCGCGAGGACGTGGCGGAAGCCGCCCGGCTTATCGCCAAGGCGTCCGCGCTCCGCCCCCACGAGCCGTCCATCACCGACTCGCTCGGCTGGGCGTATTACATCCGCGGCGACCTAGCCCAGGCGATCCCCACGCTTGAGCGCGCAGTGCGCGGTGAGCCGGGGGCGCCGGACATCAACGAGCACCTGGGCGACGCTTATTGGACGGCGGGCCGCCGCGCGGAGGCGCGCTTCGCGTGGAGCGCCGCCCTGGTCGGGGCGGAGGGCGAGGACCGGACGCGCGTGCTCCGCAAGCTCGACACCGGCCTCACGCCCGAGGTCGCCGCGCCCTGAGCGCGCTGACGGACACCGCCTACGCCAAGCTGAACCTCGCGCTCCACATTCGCGGGCGGTTGCCGGGCGGGTATCACTCGCTGGAGACAATCTTCGCCTTTGCCGAGGACGGCGACGCGCTGAGCGCGGAGCGTGCCGACGAGCTTCTTCTCGAGATACGCGGCCCGTTTGCCGGGGCACTGGCGGAGGAGGCCGACAACCTCGTCCTTCGCGCCGCGCGGCGCGCGCGGGCGCTGTGGGGCGAGCGGCGCGGCGCGCGTCTCGCGCTCGACAAGCGATTGCCCGTCGCCGCGGGCCTCGGCGGCGGTTCGGCCGACGCGGCGGCCGCCGTCCGCCTGCTCGCCCGGCTGTGGGGCCATGACGCCGCCGAGCCGCGCGTCGTTGCCCTCGCCGCCGGCCTCGGCGCGGACGTGCCGGCGTGCCTCCGTTCACGCACCGCGTTTGGGACAGGCAAGGGGGACGAGCTCGTCCTTCTCGACGGCGTGGCGCTCGCGGGCCGGCCCGTGCTCCTCGTCAACCCGGGCGTCGCGCTGCCCACGGGCGAGGTATTCTGCGCGCACGGCGGGGCCGACGGCGGCCCGCTCGCCCCCGGCGAGCCGCTGCAAAGCGCGCTGGCCGGCCGCAACGATCTGGAGCCGCCCGCCGTCGGCCTGCGCCCGCCGATCGGCGAGGTGCTCGGGCTACTTCGCGACGCTGGCGGGGCGGAACTCGTCCGCATGTCGGGCTCGGGCGCGACCGTGTTCGCGCTCTATGGCGACATCGCGGCCCGCGACGCCGCCGACGCGAGGCTCGCCGCCGCGCACCCCGGCTGGTGGCGCCTGCGGACGCGGCTCCGGTGAGCTTCGTCGAGCTGCCCGGCAGCGACCGGTCGGTCCTTGTCACCGCCGACCACGCCTCCGCGCGGGTGCCCGCCGGGATCGCGCTGGGCGTGCCGCCCAAGGCGCTGGCGACGCACATCGCGGTCGACATCGGCATCGACCCGCTCGCGCGCGCGCTCGCTGCGGCGCTGGACGCGCCTGCGCTCCTCGGCGGCGTCTCGCGGCTGGTGGTCGACCTCAACCGCGAGGAGGACCATCCCGGGCTGTTCCCGCGCGAGAGCGACGGGGTGCAAGTGCCTGGCAACGCGCTGAACGAGGTGTGTAGGGTCGACCGGCTCCGCCTTTACTACCACCCCTACCACGATCGTCTCGCTGCCTTGGTCGCCGCGCATCGGCCGCGGCTGATCTTGTCGCTGCACAGCTTCACGCCGATGCTCCGCGCCGCTACCGAGCCGCGCCCGTGGGAGGTCGGCGTGCTGTACAATGCCGAAGATCGCGCCGCGCGAGTCGCGCTCCCGCTACTTGCGGCGCAGGGCATCGTCACCGGCGACAACCTGCCCTATTCGGGGCGGGTGCTGAACGCGACCATGAACCGCCACGGCGAGCGCACGGGGACTCCTTACCTCGGGCTGGAGGTCCGACAGGACCTGATCGGCGAGGCGGCAGGCGTCGCGCGCTGGGCGGCGCGGCTGCTGCCCGTGATCCGCGCCGTTCGCGAGGCACTGGCGTGACAGAGGGCGAGCCCATCCTCACTGCCGCGGAGATGCACGGGGCGGAGACGGCGGCGGGCGTGCCGCTGTTCGTACTTATGGAGCGCGCGGGTGCGGCGATCGCCGAGCTCGCCTGGCGGGTGGCGGCGGGCGCGCCGGTGCTCATCCTGTGTGGCCCCGGCAACAACGGCGGCGACGGCTATGTCGCTGCGCAGGTGCTTAAGGGGCGAGGCGCCACAGTGCGCGTCGCCGCCACCGGCGAGCCCACGGCGGCGCTCGCTGCTGGCGCGCGCGCGGGCTGGCGCGACCCGGTCGAGGCGCTCGAGGAAGCCGAGCCCGCGCCGGTGGTGGTGGATGCGCTGTTCGGCTCGGGCCTCAACCGCGGGCTCGAACCGGAGGTCGCCGGGGCGCTCGCCCGCCTCGCCGGGCCCGCGCGGCATCGGGTGGCCGTGGACCTGCCGAGCGGAGTGGAAGTCGACACGGGCGCGCTGCTGAGCGCCGTCCCGTCGATGACGGCGACGCTCGCGCTCGGCGCGCGCAAGCCCGCCCACTTCCTCGAGCCCGCGGCTTCGCTGATGGGCCAGGTGCTGCTGGCCGACCTCGGCCTCACCATAGGCGAGGCTTCGCTACGTTCGCTCGCGCGCCCGCACTTGCCCGCGCCGCGCGAGGCGGACCACAAATACACGCGCGGGCTGGTGGAGATGGTCGGCGGCGCGATGCCTGGGGCCGCCGCGCTCGCCGCGCTCGCGGCGGCGCGGGCGGGGGCGGGCTACGTCCGGCTCGCCGTCGACCGCGCCCTGCCCGGGCTGCCGCTCGCGGTGGTGCAGCGCGCCGAATGGACCGCCGACCGGCTCGCGGGCGCGCTGCTGATCGGCCCCGGGCTCGGCCGCGACGACGCCGCGCGCGCCCAGCTCGGCCACGCACTGAGCGCGGGCCGCCCGCTGGTGCTCGACGGCGACGCGCTCCACCTCGTGGCCCCGCGCGAGCTGCACGGTCGCGACGTCATCCTCACCCCGCACGCGGGCGAGTTTGACGCCATGTTCGGCATCGGCTCGGGCTCCAAGCTGCGCCGGACGCGCGACGCGGCGCGGACGGCGGGTGCGGTGGTCGTCCACAAAGGGCCGGACACGGTGATCGCGGCCCCGGACGGCCGCGCGGCGCTCGCCCGGCCCTCGCCGTGGCTCGCCACGGCGGGGACGGGCGATGTGCTGGCCGGCGCGATTGCCGCGATGCGCGCGCGCGGCCTGGCCCCGTTCGAAGCGGCGCGGGCGGGCGTCTGGCTCCACGCAGAGGCAGCGCGCCGCGCCGGCCCCGGGCTGATCGCCGATGACTTGATCTCGGAGTTGCGCGCCGCCGCCGTCGCCTGTTCCTGATGGAAGAGGTGGTTCGGATCACCGGCGACGGCTTGGGGGTGACCGCGTCTGGCCGCCGCGCCCGGCTCGCCACGCCGGGTGATCTGCTCGCGCCCGACGGGGCGGTGACGCCCGGCCCGCACCACCAGGCGCCGCCCTGCCGCCACTTTCCCGAATGCGGCGGCTGCCAGTTGCAGCACGTCGACGATGCGGCCTACGCCGCCTTTCTGCGCGACCGCGTCGCCGGCGCGTTGTCTGCGCAGGGGCTGGCCGGCGTCGAGATTTCCCCGCCTCACCTATCGCCGCCGAACAGCCGTCGCCGCGCGGCGCTGCACGCCGAGCGCCGGGGAGGACGGGTGCTGCTCGGTTTCCGCGAGGAGCGGTCGCGGCGGATCGTGGACATGCGCGAGTGCCACATTCTTCGCCCCGAGCTCTTCGCGCTCGTCGGGCCATTGCGCGACCTGATGCGCGGCGTGTTGTCGGAGCGGGAAAGCGCGACGGTGCGCCTGACGCTCGCCGACGGCGGCGCGGACGTGCTGATTGAGGGGCCCGCGCCCGACGGGCTAGCCGCGACGGAGGCGCTGACCCGCTTCGCCGAGGCGCGCGGCCTCGTCCGGCTGGCGATCGACGACGGGGGCGGGCCGCAGGATTGGTGGACGCCGCGGCCGTGCACGGTGACGTTGGGCGGTGCGGCGGTTGCGCTGCCGCACGGGGCCTTCCTCCAAGCGACGGAGGACGGGGAGGCGGCACTCGTCGCGGCGGTGCGGGACGCGGTCGCCGGCGCGCCGACCGTCCTCGACCTGTTCGCCGGGCTCGGCACCTTCGCGCTCGCGCTGCCCGCGCGCGTGCTGGCGGTGGAAGGCGCGCTCGACGCCGCGCTCGCGCTCAAGGCGGCCGCCGCCCGCGCCGGCCGGCCGGTTGCGGTCGAGCACCGCGACCTGTTCCGCCGGCCGCTCGTCGTGGCGGAGCTGGCGCGGTTCGACGCGGTCGTGCTCGACCCGCCGCGGGCCGGGGCGAAGGAGCAGGCGGCCGAGCTGGCGCGGAGCGGCGTCCCGCGGATCACCTACGCGTCGTGCAACCCCGCCACCTTCGCCCGCGACGCGCGGACTCTGGTCGACGGCAGCTATCGGCTGGAGTGGGTCCGGCCCGTGGGCCAGTTCCGCTGGTCGACGCACGTGGAACTGGCGGCCGCTTTCACCCGCTGACGAGAACGACGACTTCGGTTATCTTGCCGGCGGAGGAGAACGGCATGACGTCACCAATCCTGTTCGCGAGCCTGCTGCTGGCCGGGGCCGGCCCGGCTGCCGTGGTTCACACCCCGCCGGAACAGTCACCCAGCCGCTGCGACAGCAAGCTCCGGCACGCGCTGGGTACGTTCGCCGCCAGCCCGCGTCGGCTCGGCGAGGAGCCGACGGCCAACATCTACCTCGCAGTCGTGCGGCAGGACGCGAAGGGGTGCCTAAACCCGCAGGTGGTCCGCTACGGCATCGGACGCCGCTAGCCTGCCCGGAAACGAAAACCCCCGCCGGTAAGGGCGGGGGTTCCGTTGTCTGCTTAAGCGGCCTTCTCGAACAGCTTGGCCCAGCGGCGCTCCGGCCGCTCGCGCCAGTGGCCGCGGTGGTAGGCGTCCGAAGCGAGCAGCGGCATCACGCTGCCCGCTTCGGCGAACACCATCTGCTCGAGGGCTGTGTCCACCTTGCCCCAGCTCGCCGCCTCTTGCAGCGTCGAGGACGAGCAGGCGCCGTCGCGCACGTCAGCGACGGTGATCTGCACCGCGTACTTGTGCATGGCGATGTCGTGGTGGCCGAGGATCTCCGCGCACACGACCGTGTCCTGGACGAAGTTCTTCGGCACGCCGCCGCCAATCATCAGCAGGCCCGTGGTGCCCGCCGCGATTTTGATGTTCGTCAGCTCGCGGAAGTCTGCGATGCTGTCCATCGTCATATACGGCTTGCCCGCCTTCATCCGCTCCACCTGGTGCTTGACGAGGCCGAAGCCCGCCGAGCTGTCGGTAAACGCCGGGCAGAAGATCGGCACGTCGTGCTCGTAGGCGAGCTTGACGAGGCTGTTCTCCTTCTTCCCTTGCTCGACGAGGTAGCGGCCCATCTCGCGGATGAACTCGCGAGAGGAGTAGGGACGCGGCTCCAGCCGGTCGGCGATCTCGCCGATCGTGTGGTCCGTGTCCTGCAGCTGCTCCTCGTCGATGTAGGTGTCGTAGATGCGGTCGATGTAGAGCGAGCGCAGCACGTTATCGTCCGGAATCTCGAGCGCCTGGTAGTGCTTGTGGCCAAGGCCCTCGAAAAAATCCATGTCGACGATCGACGCGCCGGTGGCGATGATGCCGTCCACCATGTTCGAGCGCACCAGTTCCGCGTACAGGTCCATGCACCCGCCCGCCGAGGTTGAGCCGGCGATGACGAGGAATACCGTGCAGTCCTTGTCGGCGAGCATCTGATTGTAGATGCCAGTGGCGCGCGACAGGTCGCGGCTGGTGAAGCTCATCTTGCCCATCGCGTCGATGATCGGCCGCGCATCGAAGGCGCGGATGTCGACGTGCTCGACGGTGCTGGACAGCAGCTCCGCCTTGCGCGTGTCGTTGATCTTGGTCAGGTCGTTCATTCCAGTACTCCAGGGTGAGAAACCGCACGAACCGGGGCCGGTGAAGCCTCTACTTCAGACCGCCTTTCGGCAGGCTGAAGGAAGTCCCTCCAACGGCTAGTTTCTTTGCGGCAATGGGCGGGGCGGGCCGCGGCCCGCTCTAGGGTTACAGCTTGACCACGTTCGAGCGCGCGGGCTCGTGCAGCTCGACGTAGAGCGACGCCATCGGCTCGTCCTCGACGACGACGCTCAGATCACTGCCGAAGCCGTTGAACTGCGTCCGCATCGCGCAGCCGTAGGCGCCGAGCATGCCGATCTCGACATAGTCGCCGACCTGCACATCCGCCGGCAACTCGAACGGGCCCGCCATGCGATCGAGGTCGTCGCAGGTGGGGCCGTAGAAGCTGAAGCCGACCGGCTTCGCCCGGCTGTCGTCGTCGCGCAGCAGCCGCACGGGGAAGCGCCAGCCGATGTGCGCGGCGTCGAACAGCGCGCCGTAGGCGCCGTCGTTTATGTACAGCTCGTCCCCGCGCCGCTTCTCAACGCGCACGATCAGGCTCGCATATTCGGCACACAGTGCGCGGCCCGGCTCGCACCACAGCTCGGCCGAGTAGCTGACCGGCAGCGACTCGAACGCGTCGTGGATCACGCGGAAGTAGGCGTCGAGCGGCGGGGGCTCCATGCCGGGGTAGGAGGACGGGAAACCGCCGCCGACGTCGACGATGTCGACCGTTACCGCGGCCTCGACGATCGCCGCGCGCACGCCCTCCATCGCCTCCGCGTAGGCCGCCGGGCTCATCGCCTGGCTGCCAACGTGGAAGCAAATGCCGAGCGCGTCAGCCGCCTGCCGCGCGGCGAACAGCAGCTCGCGCGATTGGCCGGGCTCCACGCCGAACTTGGCGGCAAGGCTGAGCTTGCTGTGCGCCGACGACGCGCGGATGCGGACCAGTAGGTTAAGATCCGAAGCCCCGCCCGTCGCGCGAACGATCTTCTCCAGCTCCTCCATAGAATCGAGGGAGAAGGTGCGCACGCCGTGCTCGCGATACGCTTCGCCGATGGCCTCCTCGGCCTTCACCGGGTGCATAAAGCAGAGCGTGGCCTCGGGCAGGTTGCGCGCGACGAGCCGCACTTCCGCGATGGAAGCGACGTCATAATGCGTCACCCCACTGTCCCAGAGCACCCGGAGCAGATCGGGCGACGGGTTCGCCTTGACCGCGTAGAGCGCGCGACCGTTGAACCGCTCCGCGAAGAAGCGGGCGGCCCGGGCCGCGGCGTGCGGACGGAGCAGCGTCACCGGCTGGACCGGGCGCGAGTCGGCGATCTCGGCGACCGACCGGCCGCCGACGGGGAGCGTAGCTAGCCCCAGCGCGCTATGATGGCTGTGCAATTCAAGGGACCTCCAACAGGCAATCGACGAAAAGCTGCCTTGCGGTTGGAAGTCCCATGGGGCAGCGAAGCGCGATATATGCGGGGGTGTGGGGGGTGTAAAGACTTTTGGGCCGAGCCCTTGCGACGAACCGAGCGGTTTGGAGGTCGACGAAATTGCGAACCGATCTATCGGCTTACCGGCCATTCTTAAGGCTGTTCAGCAGCCACTTAGCTGAATCGGCTGGATAGATGGTCGACTTTGTGGCTTTTCGGCGACAGCTCAGGCCGCGTTCCGGCCACGCTCGAACCGGCGGAGAAGTTCGTCGAGCCTCGCGCCGATGGCCCGCGCGTCCGACGCGCGCGCTGCGACCCCGGCGCGTCGCGCGCCGTCGTCCTCGGCCGCGAGCAGCGCGCGCACCATCGCCGCCAACTCCGGCAGGATCGACTCCTCGATTCGATCCATCGCCACGGTCAGCGGTTCGGTCTCGTGCTCGGCCACGAAGCGGGCGATAAGCGCGGGCGTTTAAGAGTCGGTGAAAAGGAGCGGGACATGGCCGACGCGCTGTTCGCGATCGCGATGCTGGCGGCGTTCGTGCTGGCCGGCGGCGGTACTCACCTTCTCGCTACCGGCCGCGCGCGCAAGCAGGGCGCGCTCATGCTCGTGATGGCCGCCGTGCTCGTGTTTAACGTGCTGATCTGGTCGCTGCCGCCGCCGACCGCAGGGTAGCGGTCAGCGGATCTTGCAGGCGGGGTCGAGCCGGAAATCGACATAGTCGTCCACCGCCTTCATCAGCTGCGGCATCTCATGCTCGAAGAAGTGGTTCGCGCCCGGGATCGTCGTGTGATGGATGGTGATGTGGCGCTGCGTCCGCAGCTTGTCGACGAGCTTCTGCGTGGCCTGCGGTGTCACTACCTCGTCCGCGTCGCCCTGGATGATCACGCCAGACGCGGGGCAGGGGGCGAGGAAGGAGAAATCGTACATGTTGGCCGGCGGCGCGATGGAGATCCAGCCGCGGACCTCCGGGCGGCGCATCAGCAGCTGCATGCCGATCCAGGCGCCGAAGGAGAAACCGGCCACCCAGGTCTGCTCGGCTTCCGGGTGGACCTGCTGCACCCAATCGAGCGCGGAGGCCGCGTCCGACAGCTCGCCTACGCCATTGTCGAACAGGCCCTGACTTTTGCCCACCCCGCGGAAGTTGAAGCGCAGCGTGGCGAAGCCGCGCGCGGCGAAGCTCTTGTAGAGCTGCTGCACGATCGCGTTGTTCATCGACCCGCCGCTGTGCGGGTGGGTGTGCAGGATCAGCGCCACGGGCGCGCGCGGGCGGCGGCCCGGGTGGAATCGGCCTTCGAGGCGGCCTTCGGGGCCGGGAAAAATGACTTCGGGCATGGGTACTCGGGACTGGGCGGGGCTGCGCCTATATAGACAGGACGCAACATACCGCAATCAGAGAGGCCCGAAGGACGCCGTGCGCGAGCGCACCTACCTGGATCACGCGGCGACTGCGCCCATGCTGCCCGCCGCGCGCGATGCGATGCTGGAAGGCGTGGCGCGCTGGGCGAACCCGTCGTCCTTGCACGCCGAGGGCCGAGCTGCGCGCGCTGCGCTGGAGGGCGCGCGGGAGCGGATCAAGGCGGCGCTCGGCTGGACGGGCGAGCTGATCTTCACGAGCGGAGCGAGCGAAGCGGCGCGGCTCGCCTTCCGCCGCGGCCGGACGGAGGGGGCGAAACCGATCATATCGGCTGTCGAGCACGACGCCGTCCTGCGCCAAGTTTCCGAGGACGAGCAGCTGAACGCGCCGGTAGCGTCCGACGGACGCGTCGACCTCGCGACGTTCGGTGAGCTGCTCCGCCGCGTCGCGGCCGGCCATGGACGCGCGGCGCTCGTGGCGGTGCAGCATGTCAACCCAGAGACGGGGGTGATCCAGCCGATTGCGGAAATCGCCGGCGCAGTGGCCGCCGCTGGCGGCGCGCTGTTCGTTGACTGCGCGCAGTCCGCGGGCAAGCTCCCGCTGCCATCGGCCGACCTCCTCGCATTGTCGGCGCACAAGCTCGGCGGGCCGCCCGGCATCGGCGCGCTGTTGGTGCGCGACCTGGGGCGGCTCGTGCCGGAGGGCGGGCAGGAGCAGGGCTACCGCGGCGGCACAGAGAACCTGCCCGCAGCGCTCGGCTTCGCTGCGGCGGTGGAGGCGCGCGCGCTCGTCGGCCAGGAGCCCGAGTGGTCCGTACGTCAGCGGGAGAACCGCCTGTTGCTCGAAGAGCGGATCGGGGCGGCGGGCGGCGCGGCCGTATGCGCGAACGGCGTCCGCTCCCCGTTTACGGCGACCTACCATATGCCCGGGATGTCGGCTGCAGCCCAGCTCGTCCGCTTCGACCTGCTCGGCTTCGCGGTGTCGGCAGGGAGCGCCTGCTCGTCCGGGACGACCAAGCAGAGCCACGTGCTCCGCGCGCTCGGGCTGCCGGCGGACCACGCGGCGAACTGCGTCCGCGTGAGCTTCGGCCCGGATACGCGACGCGAGGAGGTCGAACGGTTCGCCGATGCCTGGACCGCACTCGCCGGCGACGCGCGGCGGCGGGCCGCGTGATCTACCTCGACTATCAGGCGACGACGCCCGTCGCGCCCGAGGCGGCCCACGCCATGCTGCCGTTCCTTCGGGACAACTTCGCCAACCCGCACAGCCCCAGCCGGCTCGGTCGCGCGGCGGCGGCAGCGGTGGAGGTGGCGCGGGAGCAGGTGATGGCGGCGCTCGGGCCGGGGACGGATGAGGGCCGCGTCCACTTCACGTCGGGCGCGACGGAGGCGGTGAACTGGGCGGTCAAGGGCGCGATGGCCCACGCGCCGGGCGGACGGAACCGCGTGGTCACGGTCACCACCGAGCACGCCTGCGTGCTCGACAGCGTCCGCGCGCTCGCCGCACGCGGCTTCGAAATCGTCGAGCTGCCGGTCGAACGGGACGGGTTGCTCGATCCCGACCGGCTGCGCGCCATGACGGACAAGCGCACTGCGCTGGTCGCGGTCATGCTGGTCAACAACGAGATCGGCGTGGTCCAGCCAGTTGCCGAGCTGGCCAAGATCGCGCGCGGGGCCGGGGCGCTGTTTCACTGCGACGCGGTGCAGGGCCTTGGGCGCGTCGCGTTGCCGGTCGAAGCCTGCGATCTAGTCTCTGTGTCCGCCCACAAGGTGCACGGCCCGAAGGGCGTTGGTGCCTTGTGGGTCCGCGACGGCGTGACGCTCGATCCCTTGCTGCACGGCGGCGGGCAGGAGGGCGGCGCGCGCTCCGGCACGCTGTCGCCCATGCTCTGCGCGGGCTTCGGCGCGGCGGTCGCGATGCTGCGCGAGCGGGGCGAGGCGGACCGGGCGCACGTCGAGCGACTTTGGGCGGTGGCGGTCGACGCGCTGCCCAGCTGGACGATCAACGGCTCGGTCGAGCATCGCTACCGCGGCAACCTGAGCATCCGCCGTGAGGGCTTGGACGCCGCCCGGCTGCTATCAGAACTACGCGGCGTCGCCCTGTCACTCGGCTCCGCCTGCGCGAGCGGGTCGGGGCGGCCGAGCCACGTGCTCCAGGCGATCGGCCTGGACGAGCGGCTGGCGCGCTCGACGGTGCGCCTTGGCTTCGGTCGTTACACGACGGAGGAGGAGTTTCGCGAAGCGCTCGCGCTCATCAACGAGGCCGCGGCGCGCCAAGGCGTCTGAGCTTGCGGCGTCCCTCGGTTTAGCCCATATGACGAGCGGGAGTCGGGCGGACGGCGTCCTCGCCAACCCGGTCAGGTCCGGAAGGAAGCAGCCGCAACGAGTTTCGCGCCGGGTCGTTTCCGGCTCCCACCTCCTCGCTCCCGCGAACGAAGCGACGCCAGCCTTCGCTGGCACGACGGCCCTCGCTGGCTTAAGCTTTCCCCATGGCTTCCGAGTCCCCCGCCTACCGCGTCCTCGCGCGCAAGTACCGGCCGCAGAGCTTCGACCAGCTGATTGGCCAGGACGCGATGGTGACCACGCTCGCCAACGCGATCGCGCGCGGGCGGCTGGCGCACGCCTTTCTGCTGACGGGCGTGCGCGGGGTGGGCAAGACGTCCACCGCGCGGTTGCTCGCCAAGTCGCTCAACTGCGTCGGGCCGGACGGGACGGGCGGGCCGACGATCAGTCCCTGCGCCGCGTGCGAGCCGTGCCGTGCGATCGCCGAAGGGCGGCACATCGACGTCGTCGAGATGGACGCGGCGTCCAACCGCGGCATCGACGACGTGCGCGAGATCATCGAAGCAGTGCGCTACGCGGCCGTCTCCGCGCGCTACAAAGTGTACATCGTGGACGAGGTCCACATGCTCACCAAGGAAGCGTTCAACGCGCTCTTGAAAACGCTTGAGGAGCCGCCAGCGCACGTGAAGTTCGTTTTCGCCACCACGGAGGTGAAGAAGGTCCCAATCACCGTGCTGTCGAGGTGCCAGCGCTTCGACCTGCGGCGCATCCCGGCCGATGCGCTGGCGGCGCACTTCGCAGCGATCACGAGAGCTGAAGACGTAGAGGTCGAGCCGGAAGCGCTGGCCTTGGTCGCCCGCGCGGCGGAGGGTTCGGTGCGCGACGGCTTGTCGATCCTCGACCAGGCGATCGCCCACGGCGAGGGCGCGGTCACGGGCGAGCAGGTGCGGGCGATGCTCGGCCTGTCCGACCGGTCGGCGGTGCGCGACCTGCTCGGGCGCGTCCTGGCAGGAGACGCGGCGGGCGTGCTCGCGGCGGTGCGCGCGCAGTACGACATGGGCACCGATCCGTCCGCGCTGCTCGTCGGGCTGCTGGAGGCGGTGCACGGCATCACTCGCGCCAAGGTGTCGGGCGCGGAAGACTCGGCGCAGTCGGCGGAGGAGCGCGAGGCTTACGCCGATTGGGCGAGCCGGCTCGGCCACGGCACGCTGCACCGGCTGTGGCAGCTGCTGCTTAAAGGTCACGCGGAGGTCGGCGCGGCGGCCTTGCCGATCGAGGCGGCGGAAATGGCGCTGCTCCGCACGGTGCACGCGGCCGAGCTGCCGGACCCGTCGGCGCTGCTGCGGCAGCTCGGGAGCGGCGCGCCGACCGTCAACATTCGGGGAGCGCCGGCGCCCGCGCCCGAACCTGTGATGCCGCCGAGCTTCGCCGCGTTGGTGGCCGCGCTGGAGAAGGCGGGCAAGCACGCGCTGGCGCTCGAGCTGCACGACCAAGTCGGCCTGGTGCGCTACACCCCGCCCGAGCTCGTCATTCGACCGGCCAAGCCGATGGACAGCGCGCGGCTGCGTGACCTCTCGGGCGCGTTGAAGGAAGTAACGGGCGCGGCCTGGACGGTGGCGCTCGGCGACGGCGACGCGCAGCCCACGCTGCTGCAGCAGGAGCGCGCGGCGGAGGACCGGCTGCGAGACGAGGTGCTCGCCGCGCCGGTGGTCGCGGCGGCGATGAACGCTTTCCCGGGAGCCGAGTTGGTCGTCTACGAATACCAGTCGCAGAGGAGCTAGCCGATGCCCAGCATCGAAGAGATTATGCAGATGGCGCAGAACGCGCAGGCGGAGCTGCAGCGCGCGACCGCCAAGCTCGACGAGATCAAGGTGGAGGGCGCGGCCGGCGGCGGGCTCGTGAAGGTGCGCGCTTCGGCCAAGGGGACGATCTACGGCGTCGACATTGACGACAGCCTGCTGCAGCCGTCGGAGAAGGCGATGCTGGAGGATCTGATCGCGGCCGCGATCAACGACGCGCGGGCCAAGGCGGACCGGGCGGCGGAGGGCGAGATGAGCAAGGTGACGTCTGGCTTGCCGCTGCCGCCGGGATTCAAGATGCCGTTCTAGATCGCCCGACTGCTCGAACGTCGTCGACACTGCGGCTTTATCGATTGTTAATGAGGTAGGCATTGCCAACCGGAATGCTGACGCGCCGCATGCTGGACTATGGTACGTTACAGGACCTGCGGCGGAGGTGATGATCGACAAGGATGAGATGGTATTGGCAACAGTTCGTCGGAATGGCGTTGAACGTTTCTGCCTGAACTTCGGCGTCCGAGTTCCAGGCCAAGGCGTACGGGCGCTCGATCAAGCTTGGCGCACCCTAGAAGCCGCCAATCTGTTCGATCTTTCCGGTGGAGTGGTGCTTTCATCTGAAGCAACGTTGCGCAAAGGCAACATCTACTTTTTGGGGGTGAACCCGGGCGGTGACGTCGACGACGCTGGCGACTATCCGACCATCGCTGAGTCACTCTTCCTGTCCCGTGTCGGGTACAGCGCCTTCGACTAGGATTGCAGCCGAGCGGATGCCTCTTGTGAGCCGGGGTGAGCGCCGCTCCAGCAAAGGTTCAAGTTCGTCGCCAACTTATTAGGAAGGGCCAATTCGGAGATATACGTGTCGAACCTAGCGTTCACGCGCTCTGGAAACATCCGCAAGCACGGTAATCTGCTGATCGATCTTGAGCGAGGCGTCGAGGCCCACCGATGTCCCTTGAACGTGATTGAGCCCGAGGTGCTTTGAGTGATGGGCAATCCGGATCACGCCAGCGGTTACCTGCGGTACGAAGCCGAGTGGATGTCCGCCGGCCATGGCAATTGGAAGATTGGGCACGGCAAGGCCGAGTTTTGCGAGCGAACGATGATGTTCCGCCACCCGCCGCGTCTCTCCTTCCGAAATCCTACCGGCAAGGAGGCGCAGCTGCGCTTCGCCTTCGGCTTGCCATTGAGCTAAGTGCAGCTCAGCGCACGCAAGCGTCTAGCCCGTCGCGCTCCACCACGCGCATCCGCGCGGCGATGGAGTTGCCGTAACGACGGGTGAAGCCCTTCGGCGCGGTGGCAGCGCGCTTTTTCGGCTGGGGCAGCACGGCGGCAATGCGCGCGGCCTCCGTGCGGGTCAGTCGCGAGGCGTCGTGCTGAAAGTAGCGTTGCGCGCCCGCATTCGCGCCGTAGGTGCCAATGCCGGTCTCGGCGACGTTGAGGTACATTTCCATGATCCGGCGCTTGGGCCAGATCAGCTCGATCAGCACGGTAAACCAAGCCTCGAGCGCCTTTCTTGCGTAGCCGCCGTTCTGCCAAAGAAAGGCGTTCTTCGCCGTCTGCTGGGAAATGGTGGAGCCGCCGCGGATGCGGCCGCCCTTTAGGTTGTTGATCGCCGCCCCGGCAATCGCTTCCGCGTCGAAGCCGGAGTGCCGGCAGAAGCGCGCGTCCTCGCCAGCGATGGCAGCGCGAGCCATGTCCGGATCCATGGCGTCGATGGACATCCAGTCGCGCGACAGGCGGCGTCCGTCGATTAGGTCGGCGACCTGGGTGAAGGTAAGAGGCGGGGGCACGACGCGATATAGCGCGACCCACAGGAAGGAGCCGAGGGTGAAGACCACGACCCCCGCGCCAACCCACCGCAGGAGGCGGGACAGGAGGCCGCGGCTCGGTTTCGCCTTGGCGGGACGGGGTTTCGCGGCGGCGCGGGTGCGGGTGGCCATGCTGCAAGGTTAGCGCCTGCGCCGGCGCGGGTCACTAAAAAGCCCTCTCCCGCTCGGCCGAAAGAGAGTTGGGGGAGGGCGGGCCGGTCGCGTCCTCGACTGCCGTCGGCGGTTCAGGCGAACCGGCGTGCCCTAGCCCCGGCCCTCTCCCGCAAGCGGGAGAGGGAGCAGATGGTCACATCGCGGGCAGGAGCCGCCGGTCGCCGGCGATGTTGAGCAGCGACTTCTGCAGCTTCTCGAAAGCGCGGACCTCGATCTGCCGGATGCGCTCGCGGCTGACGCTGTATTCCTGGCTGAGCTCCTCAAGGGTTTTTGGCTCGTCGGTCAGGCGCCGCTCGGTGAGGATGTGGCGCTCGCGGTCGTTGAGCGAGGACATGGCGTCGACCAGCATATCATGCCGGACACGCTTCTCCTCGGCTTCGGCCACGCGCTCGTCCTGCAGCGGATCGGTGTCGACCAACCAGTCCTGCCACTGTGCGTCGCCATCCTCGCGCATGGGGACGTTGAGCGACGTGTCACCGCCCATCGCCATGCGGCGGTTCATGGAGATCACCTCGTCGGTAGTGACGCCGAGATCGGTGGCGATCTTCTGTACGTCCTCCGGACGCATGTCGCCGTCCTCGAACGCCTCGATCTGATTCTTCATGCGCCGCAGATTGAAGAAGAGCTTCTTCTGCGCCGCCGTGGTGCCCATTTTCACGAGCGACCAGCTGCGCAGGATGAACTCCTGGATCGACGCGCGAATCCACCACATGGCGTAAGTCGCCAAGCGGAAGCCCCGGTCGGGCTCGAACTTCTTCACGCCCTGCATCAAGCCGATATTGCCCTCGCTGATGAGCTCGGCGACCGGCAGGCCGTAACCGCGGTAGCCCATGGCGATCTTGGCGACGAGGCGCAGGTGGCTGTTGACCAGCTTGGCCGCGGCGTCCGTATCCTGATGCTCCGCCCAACGTTTGGCGAGCATGAATTCCTCCTCCGGCTGGAGAATGGGGAATTTCTTAATCTCCGCGAGGTAACGGTTCAGCCCGGCCTCGCCGCTGGCGGCCGGAATCGTCACTGGGAGCTTCGGCTCTTGTGCCATAAAAGTAGCTTCTTCCTTCCCTAAGCAAGGGGCAGGTGCGTGCCTTCCGCTTGCCTGCGTTCTATACGGAAAGCGCGCTTAACAGTTCCTGCATATCCGCCGAAATCGGGCTGTCGAACGCCAGATTCGCGCCGAAAACGGGATGCTTGAAACCTATGTGTACGGCATGCAGCGCTTGCCGCCTAAACTTCAATTCATCCAGCAACTTGCGATGCTCGGGCCGCGGCCGGCCGTAGACGGGATCGCCCAATAGCGGATGGCCGATGGAAAGCAGATGAACGCGCACTTGGTGCGTGCGGCCCGTCTCCAGCCGGCATTCGACCAGCGCGGCGGCGCGCAACGGTTGGAGCAACCGGTAGTGCGTCACCGCGCGCTTGCCGCGGCCGGGTTCCACCACCGCCATCTTCTGCCGGTTGGCGGTGGAGCGGGCGAGGGGTGCGTCCACCGTGCCCTCCGACGGCCGGGGCGTGCCGGCGACGAGCGCGTGGTAGCGCCGGTCGATGCTGTGCCGGGCGAACTGCGCGGCGAGCCCTTCGTGTGCGCGATCGGTCTTGGCGACCACGAGCAGGCCGGACGTGTCCTTGTCGATCCGGTGGACGATGCCGGGGCGCGCGACGCCGCCGATGCCGGACAGGGACCCGCCGCAGTGGTGGAGCAGCGCGTTGACGAGTGTCCCGTCGAGGTTGCCCGCCGCGGGGTGGACGACGAGCCCGGCGGGCTTGTCCACCACAAGCAAGTGCTCGTCTTCGTAAGCGACAACGAGCGGGATGTCTTGCGCGACATTGTGCGCCGGGGCAGGCGCTGGGACGCGCAGCTCGTAGGAGCCCGGCCGCGCCTTGCTCGCCGGGTCGCGCACGGGCGCGCCGTCGCGTAGCACGGCGCCGCTGGAGATCAGCGCCTTGACGCGCTCGCGCGACAGGAGCGGGGCGGCGGCGGCGAGCGCGCGGTCGAGCCGCCAGCCGTCTGCCTCCGCCGGCACCTCCGCGCTGATGATCGACGCCTCGCCCGCCACGGGCTATCCCGTGGGCGATGAAGCCGCTGATCGCAAGGTGGGTGGTCGACGCGGTGCTCGCCGAGGCCGCCGCCGCGCCCGGGCTGGAAGCGTGCGGCCTGCTGCTCGGCCGCAACGGGCAGATCGAGGCGCACCTGCCGACGCGCAACATCGCGACCGACCCCCGAACGGCGTTCGAGGTCGATCCCGCCGCACTGCTCGCCGCACACCGGGCGGCACGCGCCGGCGGGCCAGCGGTGCTCGGGCACTATCATTCGCACCCGCACGGCCGGGCGGAGCCGAGCGAGGCGGACGCTCGGGCGGCAACGTGGGACGGGACGCTGTGGCTGATCGCGGCGGCGGGGCACGCGCGGCTGTTCCGGGCGGCGGCGGAAGGGCACTTCGTCGAGCAGCCGCTCGCGGCCGGCTAGCCGCTGGCCGCTTGCCACGGCGCAGCAGCGCGGCCAAAGACGGCGGCCGCCCAACCTAGCCCGGCAGGATTCTCGCCCCATGCATTCGCACGAGTTCGCCAGCCTGCTCTGCTCGCGGCTGTGCCACGATCTGCTGTCGCCGGTCGGCGCGCTCAACAACGGTGTGGAGCTGCTGCAGGACGAGACGGACCCGGAGATGCGCGCGCGCTGCGTCGAGCTGCTGGCGGAGAGCGCGCGGACGTCGGCCAACAAGCTCAAGTTTTTCCGGCTCGCCTTCGGCGCGGCCGGCGGGTTCGGCGAGGCGGTGGACCCGCGGGAGGCGCGCGCCGTGATCGAGGGGCTGTTCGGCGGCGGGCGGATCGAGATCGGGTGGCTGGCCGGCGAGGAAGCGCTGCCCAAGGCCGCGATCAAGGTTTTGCTCAACCTGGCGCTGCTGGCGGGCGACGCCCTGGTACGCGGCGGCCGCCTGGACGTCGGCTGCGAGAACGGCGCGGCCGGCACCGAAATCGTCGTCCGAGCGGATGGCGCGCGGATCGTGTTCGACGACGAGACCCGCCGCGCGCTGGCGGGCGAGCTGGACGAGGCGGCGGTGTCACCGCGCACGGCGGTGGGCTGGTTGGTGCGCAGCCTCGTTGAAGAAGCAGGCGGACAGGTGCAGCTCGCGGCGGACGACGGCGTGCTGCTGTTCGGCGCGTCGTTGCCGGCGCGCTAGGCGGACGCGTCGTCGCGCCGGCTTCGCTGACTCCGCCGACCAGGCTGACCGCCGCCGACCTCCTGGTCGCGGCGGGGGTGAATCTGCTTTGGGGCTTCAACATCGTCGCGGTGAAGCTGTCGCTGGCGGGGGCCGGGCCGTTCACCGCTGGGGTGCTCCGCCAGCTGATTCTGTTCGCCGCCTGCGGCACGGCGCTCCGCCTTGTGCCCAGCCGGATGCGCGAGCTGCTCGCCTTTTCCGTCATGTTCGGCGGCCTGTTCATCCTGCTCGTCAATCTGTCGCTGGTTCACGCGGACAATGTCGGCGCGCTGGCGATCGCGGGGCAGCTCGGCGTGCCGATGGCTCTCGCGCTTGCCTGGGCCGTGCTCGGCGAGCGGGTGTCGCGGCTGAAGCTCGCCGGCATGCTGCTCGCTTTCGGCGGCGTGGGCGTGCTGCTGTTCGATCCGCATATCCTCGACGAGCGCGTCGGGCTGCTGCTGCCGGTCGCGGCGTCGGCGATCTGGGCGGCGGGCTCGCTGATCCAACGGCGGCTGAAGGACGTGCCGCTGCGCACCATCTACGCTTGGCTGGGGTTGGTCGGCGCGGCACTGCTGGTCCCCTTCGCTTGGGTTTGGGAATGGCGCGCCGGGGCGGCCGCGCCCGGCTTTGCGTCCGTCGGTTGGATCGCCTATTCGGCGCTCGGCTCCACCCTCGGCGGGCATGGCGGGATGACCTGGCTCCTCCAACGGCACAGCATCGGCACGGTGGTCCCGCTGACGCTGGGCGCACCGGTGGTCGGCGTGGCCGTGTCGGCGCTCTGGTTCGGCACGCCAGTGACGGCGGCCATGGTGGCCGGCGGGTTGGTTGCGCTGGCCGGCGTCGGCCTGATCGGCGTAGCCGGCGCGCGGGACGGGCAGGGGGGAACGGACGCGCGATGATCGACTGCCCTTCACCCAACCACGACGAGCGCCGCTCGTCGATCTCCATGCTCGTGCTCCACTACACGGGGATGGCCGACGCGGCGGGCGCGATCGAGCGGCTGACCAGCGCGGAGGCCAAGGTGTCCTGCCACTACCTCGTGACGGAGGATGGGCAGGTGCTGCGCATGGTCGACGAGGACCGCCGCGCGTGGCACGCGGGGACCTCGTCCTGGCGCGGAACCACCGACGTCAACTCGGCTAGCGTCGGCATCGAAATCGTCAACCCGGGCCACGAGTTCGGCTATCGCCCCTTCGCCGGGCCGCAGATGTCGGCACTGATCCCGCTCGTCGCCGACATCGTGCGGCGGCGCGGCATCGAGGCGCGCAACGTGGTCGGCCATTCGGACGTAGCGCCGAGGCGCAAGCAGGACCCCGGCGAGCTGTTCGACTGGGAGAAGCTTGCGCGGCTGGGGCTGGCGGTGGAGCGGCCGAAGAAGTTGCTCGGCGATCCGCACTGGACCGATCCGGGATTTTGCCTCGCGCTTGAGCGCTACGGCTACGACGTTTCCGACCCGCTGGCCGCCACCGTCGCCTTTCAGCGCCGGTTCCGGCCCGAGCTGTTCGACGGCACGATCGACGGCGAGACGCGCGCGATCCTTCTCGCGCTACTTCTCAAGAGTGAGGCGGTGATGCTTGGCGGCTGAGCCCTGACGCTATAAGGCGATCGGGCCAGAGGATCGGGCGACCGCCGCGGTGCAGCGCATCGGGGAGGAAAGTCCGGGCTCCGCGGAACGACGGTGCCGGGTAACGCCCGGCGGGGGCGACCCCAGGGAAAGTGCCACAGAAAGCAGACCGCCTCCGGGTGACCGGAGGTAAGGGCGAAAGGGTGCGGTAATAGCGCACCGCGCGGCCGGCGACGGGCGCGGCATGGCAAACCCCACCGGGAGCAAGACCGAATAGGGATGGCATATGGGGCTGTTCCGCCCCGCCGTCCGGGTTGGTTGCTGGAGGGCCGGAGCGATCCGGTCCGTAGAGGAATGGTCGCCCAAGGGTCCTTCGGGATCCTGGACAGAACCCGGCTTACAGATCCTCTGGCGCCCTACTGCCGCGATCGTGCCTAACGGCGCGGCAACCACCTCCCGCAAGCCGCCGTTATCCTTGCGCGCCTAACTCAGCTCTATGTGTGGCTACGGGAGGCGGGCGGTGCGCAGGGCGGCTAGGCAGATCCTCGAGCGCGTGCGTCGCTCGGAACGGGGCAGCGTGCTTGCGATGACAGCGGCGGCGATGCCGGTGATGCTGGGCGCGTGCGGCCCCCCGTCGCTTTGTCCGCCCCGGAAGGCGGCCCGATGAACGACATCATGATCTTCCAGCCCAAGCAGGCCGGCGCAACGATTTCAACGAGCAAGCTGAACGGCGGATCGGGTTCCAAGATGACAGGCACGATCTGCATGCTGAACGGCGAAGTGCAGTTCAACGGCGGTTCCGGTACGAACGCGGGCTGCGTGCTGCCGGTCGCCGACAATGTCGACTTTTCTGGCAACGCCGATTGGAAGAACGTTTGCGGCGACACCGACCCCAAGTTCGCGGCCATCCGCTTGAGGCTGCTGTCATGAGGGGCGCGCTCCGTCGGCTGCCGAATGACGAGCGCGGCGTGGCCGCCATCGAACTGGCCATGATCGCGCCCGTGCTCGCGCTGGTGATGCTCGGCTCGCTCGACCTTGCGCGCGCGATCGCCACCAAAATCTCGCTGGAGCAGGCGGCCAATCGGGCCATGCACCTCGCGGAGGTGTTGCGGCCGACGTCGAGCGCCAACTTGGCCTACATCAACGCGCAGGCGGCGGCCGACGCGCGCGCGGCGCTCGGTTCGGAGCCGACGGTGACCTCCGCAATCTATCTGCGCAAGTGCGGCGCGCGCGCGGTGGCGCGGACGGGCACCTGCGTGCTGGGTGAGCTGCCGGTGAACCACCTGGAGATCACGGTGCGCGGCACCCACCGCTCGATCTTTACGGCGCTGGCCAGAGGCTGGGCCGGGCCGACGGGCAACGTAGCGATCTCCGCCAAGGCGGATGTGAGGATCCAGTAATGCTCAAACATCCACCTTCGACATTTTCCGACGAGCGCGGCGCGGCCGCGGTCGAGTTCGCCCTAGTCGCGCCGCTGCTGATCGCCCTCATCCTCGGTACGGTGGAGATCGGGCGCGTCGGCCTGGTCTGGGCGAGCACCCGGGACGCGGTGGTCACCGCGTCGAGGCTGTACCGCCTGCACCCGCTGCGCACGGATGAACAGGTGATCGCCGCCGTGAAGAAGCGGGCGAATGGGTACGGCCCCGGTATGTTGCGGGAGCCGACGGTGGCCGCCAGCTGGTGCCTCGCCGACGGCCGGCCCGTGCAGCTGCGCCGGGTGAGCGCGACCGTGCAGCACCGGCTGCTGGTGCCGTTCGCGGCCGACCGGAGCTTCCGGATCACCTACGCGACGAGCACGCCCGTCCACTCTAGCGGCGCGCCCACGACCCCGCCGACCAACGCCTGCGCCTGACGGCCGGGGTGGCGGGAGCGCGCGGAAGGTCTTAAGTCCCGGCCATGCCGCGGAAAGTGCGTTCGAACGATTGGGGCTTTCCGCGCTGGCGGGATTACGGCGAGGCCGGGCGGGAGGCGGCGCAGGTGCGGCTTTGCGATCGCGAAGGCTGCACCGCGCCCGGCGACCGGCCCGCGCCCAAGGCCCCGAACCGGCCGGAGCGCTGGTATTTCTGCGAGCCGCACGCGGCCGAGTACAACCGCGGCTGGAACTACTTCGCTGGCCTGTCGGACGAGGACGCTGCGGCGCGGGAAGCAGACGAGGCGGGGCGCGGGCGAGGCTATCGCGAGGCGAAGCACTACGGCTGGGGTGGGGCGGGAGACGGCACGCGCTCTCGCGAGGAGATGCGGGCGTTGAGCCTGCTGGAGCTGGACGGCGACGCGGACGCGGACACGGTCAAAGCCGCCTACCACCGGCTCGCCAAGGCGACGCACCCGGACCTCCACCCGGGCGACCCGGGCGCGATCAAGCGGTTCCAGGCGGTGCAAGCGGCCTACGACGTGCTGCGCGCGGCCGAGGAGC
>CADCVW010000095.1:51781-136448 GCA_902806235.1 uncultured Sphingomonadaceae bacterium
GCGATCATGTTGGGGATGCCCTGCGTCCGGTTGGAGCTGAGCTGAGCGCGCAGGTCGAACGGCTCCAGCGCGCCTTCAACGTCAGCGGCGAGCACCTCGGCGGGCGCGCGGTCCTGTACCGTAGCGAGCACGAGCGCCACCAACCCCTTGGTGATCGCGGCATTCGAATCGGCGAGGAAGTGGAGCCGGCCGTCGTCGCGCACCTGCGGGTAGACCCAGACCGAGGCGGAGCAGCCGGGGACCAGGGTGGCGTCCGTCTTGAGCGGTTCGGGCATGGGCTCCAGCGAGCGGCCGAGGTCGATCAGCAGGCGGTAGCGGTCGTCAGGTTCGAGCAGCTCGTAATCGTCGTGGATGGCGGACAGCGGCTGATCGGTCATGGCGCGGAGGTAGCGACGGGCGGCACGGACGCCAAGGTGTGCGGTCGCCTGTTCCTGCCGAAGAAGATCAGGCCTGTTTACTTCCTGAGTTCGCTCTTCAGCAAGCAATCCTAATTGTGTGCGAGTACGGCAAAAGTAAAATAATATTGTCTGGTTCGGGCGGGCGGACCTCTGACCTGTGTAGCGCCAGTGATCCGGGCCGGCGCAAAGGATAGGGCGCGTGGGCGGTGTAGGACAGCGCGGGGCGGCGCCGCGCGGGCGGCCCCGCCCGGTCGCGGGTCAGAGGTCCACGCCGACGGCGATCGCCTCCAGCTTGCGCACCCGCTCCCGCAAATCGGCAAGCTCGATGCGGGCTCCGGCGGGGGAGGAGGGCTCCGTCCCGCAGCCGCCGCCCGGACGGGCGAGCTCCTGGCGCTTGAGGTCAAGCCAGCCGCTCCAGGCGCGCAGTCCCGCGAAGGCGCCGATGGCGAAGGCGAGCAGGCCGGCGGCGGCGGGGATGAGCCATTGCAGGTCCATGTCGAGGTCCTCCCTAACGGTCGCGCAGCTGCTCGATCTCGTGATCGAGCGTCGAGGAGCGATCGGTGGCGATGCGTTCAAGCACGGCGATCCGATCCTTGAGGTCACGGACCTCGGCGCGGAGGCGGTCGGCCTCCGGATCGTTCGCCGGCGGGAGCGCACGCATCCGGCGCTCGTGCTTGTATCTGCTTTGCAGCATCCCCGCGCAGATCGCGGCGAGCGGGATCAGCACCCAAATCCAACTAGACATGGCCGTTCCTCCCTGTTCCGCGCATCCGCTCAGCGCAGGTTGTCGATCTCGCGGGCGAGCCCGCTGTTGCTGCTGGTGACGTACATCTCGATCTCGGCCAGCCGCCGGTCGATGTCGCGGAAGGTGGCGCGCACGTCGCGAGTGGAGCGGCGCGGGTTAGTTCGGACGCCCTGCCAGAACTTCGCTTCCTCCGGATCGCTGTACAGCCCCGACGGCCTGTCCTTGGCGATCCAAGCGACCAGCCAGTAAGCAAGCAGCGTCCAGGGGAAGCCGCCCATCAGCGTGAGCACGACCACGCCCACGCGGACCAGGGTGGCGTCCCAGCCGGTGTAGTCGGCGAGACCCGAGCAGACGCCGAGCCACTTGCGGTTCGGCTTGTCGAGGTAGAAGGCGGTGCGGCGCGCGGACATCAGCGGGTCCTTTCCTGACGGATGGCGGGGGGCGTCGGGTCGTTGCAGACCGCGCGCCAGTTAGGGTTTTCGAGCGTCATGATCCGCTCGATGGTGCACAGCCGCTCGTCCAAGCGGCGGGCGGTATCGTGGAGCTCGTCGAGCAGCTGCTCGTCCTCCCGGCTGATCCCGCCGCTCCGCTTCCACTGCGTGACATAGTGGAGGATGAGCCAGGGCAGTCCGATGAAGAGGATCCCGATGACGATCGGGATGGCGATGGCTTCGCCCGGACCCACGGCTCAGCCCTCCGCGGCCTGGACGCGACGAGCCTTGAGCACGGCGAGCTCGGCCTCGACCTTTTCCGCCGTGCGGAGTTCGGCGATCTGCTCCTCCAGGCTCTTGCCCTCGGCGTCGATGCCGGCGGCGTCGGCGCGGCCTTCTGCAAGGTCGACGCGGCGCTCCATCATCTCGAAGCGCGAGAAGGCGTCGTCGACGCGCGCGCCGGCGTAGGCTTCGCGCATCTTGGTGCGGTTGTGCGCCGATTCGAGCCGGGCGGAGATGCTGTTCTGCCGGGCGCGCGCCTCGCGGAGCTTGGCCTGGAGCTTGGCGATGTCGGCCTCCGACGCGCGGAGCGCTTCGTCGATCACGCCGATCTCCCGGCCGAGCTGGCCAGCCATGTCGGCCGCCTTGTTCTTCTCGACGAGCGCGGCCTTGGCGAGGTCCTCGCGGCCCTTGGACAGCGCCAGCTCCGCCTTCTCCGTCCAGCTGTCCTGCAGCCCTTCGAGCTTGGCGATGTGCCGGCGCATCTCCTTCTGGTCGGCGATGGAGCGGGCGGCCGAGGCGCGGACCTCCACTAGCGTTTCCTCCATCTCAAGGATGATCATGCGGATCATCTTGGCCGGATCCTCCGCGCGATCGAGAAGGTCGGTGAAATTGGCGGCGACGATGTCGCGGGTGCGGGAGAAGATGCCCATGGTACGTGTACTCCTCGTGATCGGGATCAGGCGCGAACGCTGCGCTCGGCCGCGGTACCCCGCTCGGCAGGCGCGATGGCGCTGGCGACGAACAGCGTCGACATCAGGACGGCGGCGAACAGGCTGGTGACGGTGCGGCCGATGTCGGTGGTGCGGGTGAACTGGAACATGATAGCCTCCTTGTGGAATTCGTCGGCCGGCGATCTCGTCGGCCATGCAAAGGGCAATGCACCAGGCGTGCCAACTGCTTGCACCTCGAGAAAACAACGGCTTAGCGTTCACCGAGCATTTAGGCGCTTGCCAAAGATTGGCGCATCGCGCTGATTATCGGGGTGGAACGCGCAACCCAGCTCGTGGGCGAGTCGCCCGCCTTCCTTGACGTGATGGAACTCGCGAGCCGGGCGGCGTCGCTCAACCGGCCGGTGCTGGTGATCGGCGAGCGCGGTACGGGCAAGGAGCTGGTCGCCGAGAGGCTGCACCGCTTGTCCAACCGCTGGGCCGCGCCCCTCGTCACAATGAACTGCGCGGCGCTGCCCGAGACGCTGATCGAGGCCGAACTGTTCGGCCACGAGGCCGGGGCGTTCACCGGGGCGGGGCGCGCGCGGGCGGGGCGGTTCGAGGAGGCCGACGGGGGCACGCTGTTCCTCGACGAGCTCGCGACGCTGAGCGCCCCCGCGCAGGACCGGCTGCTGCGCGCGATCGAATATGGCGAGGTGACGCGGGTCGGCGCTAACAAGGTGCTCACGGTCGACGTGCGGATCGTGGCGGCGACGAACGAGAACCTGCCTGGCCTGGTCGAGCGGGGGCGGTTCCGCGCCGACCTGCTCGACCGCTTGTCCTTCGAGGTGGTGACGCTGCCCCCGTTGCGCGCGCGGGCGGGGGACGTGCCGTTGCTGGCGGACTTCTTCGGGCGGCGGATGGCGGCGGAGCTGGGCTGGAGCCGCTGGCCGGGGTTCGCCGAGGAAGCGTCGGCTGCGATGGCGGCGCACGGCTGGCCGGGGAACGTGCGCGAGCTGCGCAACGCGGTGGAGCGCTCCGTGTATCGCTGGGACGACCCGGAGCGCCCGGTGGCGCGGGTAGAGGTCGACCCGTTCGCCTCGCCGTGGGCGCCGGGCGCGGCGGCGGCGGCCGAGCCCGCGCGGGAGGCGGCACCGGAAGCAGCGACCACCGCGTCCGAGCCGGCCGCCGACCTGCGCGGCGCAGTGGCTGCCTACGAGCGCGGGTTGCTGGAGGCGGCGCTGGCCAAGCACCGCTTCAACCAGCGCCGCGCGGCGGCCGCGCTGGGCTTGAGCTACGACCAGCTGCGCCACGCGATGCGGCGGCACAAGCTGGCAGGTGTCGAGGCGGCCTGACGGCTTGCCTTTTGGCCCGCGTCGCGCGTTAGGCGAGACGGATCAACAGGAGGCCCATATGACATTCCAAGTCGCCCCGCTCCCCTACGACTACGCCGCGCTCGAGCCGACGATCGACGCAGCCACCATGCGGCTGCACCACCAAAAGCACCACCAGACTTACGTCGACAATTTGAACAAGGTGGTCGAGGGCGATAGCACGCTGAAGGGAAACGAGCTCGAAGCGCTGCTGGCGAACGTCTCCGGGCGGCCCGCGGCGGTGCGCAACAACGGCGGCGGGCACTGGAACCACAGCTTCTTCTGGGAGATCATGGGGCCGGGCGACGGGAGCCGGCGGCCGGAGGGCGGGCTCGGCGAGGCGATTGGGTCGGCGTTCGGCTCGTTCGAAGGAATGCAGGAGCAGTTCAACAACGCAGGCGTGGGCCGCTTTGGCTCCGGCTGGGTGTGGCTGGTGGCGGACGCCTCCGGTGGCCTCCGCGTCACGTCCACGCAGAATCAGGACAATCCGCTGATGGACGTGGCGGAGGTGCGCGGGACGCCGATCCTGGGCAACGACGTATGGGAGCACGCCTATTACCTGACCTACAATAACCGGCGCGCGGATTACCTGAAGGCGTGGTGGAAGGTGGTGAACTGGGACAAGGTGCAGGAGCGCTACGCGGGGGTGGGGCGGTAGCTTGGCCGGGGCGGGCCGCTTTAGACCTGCCTAGCTCGTCATCCCCGCGGAAGCGGGGGTCCATAACTCTCAACGTTCGCGGGTGCGCACCTCCTGCTGTGGAGGTTATGGATTCCGGCCTTCGTGGAGTTGACGGGACTATTAGGAGGCGGAGTCAATGGACCGTCTATTGCGGCGGCACCGGCGCGTCCTTCGGGCCTTCCGCGTCGAAGCCGTGACGGGTCAGCAGAGGCAGCTGGCTGAGCGCGAAGGCGAAGGACACGATCGGCACGCCCCAGACCTTCACTGTTAGCCAGCTGTCGAAGCTCAGCAGCGCGCGCATGGACTCATTCAGCGCGGCCATCACGGCGAAGAACACTGCCCAGTTGCGCGACAGCAGCAGCCAGCCGCGATCGGTGAGGCCGGGAAAGGCGGGGCCGAACAGGTAACGAAGCAGGGGCTTGCCCCGGAGCAGACCGGCGGCGAGCAGCAGCGCGAAACCGGCGTAGATGATCGTCGGCTTCAGCTGGATAAATTTCTCGTCGTGGAGGTAGATGGTGAGGCCACCGAAGCCGATCACGAGCACGGCCGACAGCCAGGTCATCGGCGAAACGCGGCGGTGCTTCAGCAGACCGACGATCAGCGCGATGCCGATGGCACCCATGAACACGGCGGTGCCGGTGATCACGCCGTACAGCTTGTAGGCGAGAAAGAAGACCAGCAGCGGCCCGAAATCGAGGGCAAAGTTGAGCAGGCCGGAGCCGCGCTCGGGCGCACCGCCGGTACTCATGCCTCCTCCGGGGGCAAGCCGACGATCGCGCGGGCGGTGGCGCGCGGGTCGAAAGGGCGGAGGTCGTCGATACCCTCGCCGACGCCGATGGCGTGGATGGGCAGTCCGTACTTCTCGGCCGCCGCGACGAGCACGCCGCCGCGCGCCGTGCCGTCGAGCTTGGTCATGACCAGGCCGTTCACGCCCGCGGTGTCCTTGAACACCTCGACCTGGGCGAGCGCGTTCTGGCCGTTGGTGGCGTCGAGAACGAGGATTACGTTGTGCGGCGAAGCCGGGTTAAGGCGGCCGAGCACCCGGCGGATCTTGGCCAGCTCGTCCATCAGCCCCTGCTTGTTCTGCAACCGCCCCGCCGTGTCGACGATCAGCGCGTCGATGCCCTCGGCCGTGGCGCGCTTGACGCCGTCGTAGACGATACCGGCGGCGTCGGCCCCTTCCTTGCCGGCGATGAGCGGAACGCCGGCGCGATCGGCCCAGACCTGGAGCTGGCCGATGGCGGCGGCACGGAAGGTGTCGCCAGCGGCGAGCAGCACGCCGTAATCCTGCTCGACGAGGAGGTGGGCGAGCTTGGCGATGGTGGTGGTCTTGCCTGAGCCGTTGACGCCGATCACCAGCAGCACCTGCGGGCGCGGAAAGGCCTCGATCTCGAGCGGGATCGCGACGGGACGGAGGATGCGCTCGATCTCGTCGGCGGCCACGCCAAGCACCGCCTCGCGGCTCAGGCCGCGCTCGAAGCGAGCGGCGGCGAGCTGTTCGCGAATGCGGCCGGCGGCGGCGGGGCCGAGGTCGGCAGCGATCAGCGCCTCCTCAACCGCGTCGAGCGTTTCTTCGTCGAGCGCGGCGCGGGTGAACAGGCCGGCGAGGTCGCCGCCGAGCCGGTCGGAGGTGCGGCGGAAGCCGCCGCTCAGGCGCTGGAGCCAGGGTTGGTCGGTCATTGCGGCACGCTATAGCCCGGCCGCGCCGCCGCCCGCCAGCGCCGCGGAATCGAAGCGGCCGGCGAAGACGAAGGTCGCGGGGCCGGTCATGCGGACGGCGCCGCCCGCCTCCCAAGCGACGTGGAGCTCGCCGCCGGGGAGGTTGACGCGGACGGGCGAGGCAGCCAAGCGGCGCCGGATCGCGGCGACGGCGGTCGCGCAGGCCCCGGTGCCGCAGGCGAGGGTGAGGCCGGCGCCGCGCTCCCACACGCGCAAGGCGAGGCCGCCGTCCTCAATGCTCGCGACGTTGACGTTGACGCGCTCGGGGAAGAGTGGGTCGCGCTCGATGAGCGGGCCGAGGCGGGCGAGGTCGACGGCGTCTACGTCGGGCACGAAGAAGACGACGTGGGGGTTGCCGACGTTGACCGCCGCGCAGTCGACGAGGTCGTCCCAGGCTACTGGTAGCCGTTCCGTATCAAGCGGGTAGGCGAGGGGGATGCGATCCCACGTGAAGCGGGGGACGCCCATGTCGACGGTGACGTCCGACCCGTCGACCGCCGTGCGGAGCAGGCCGCCGCCCGTCTCGATCACGGCCGCCCGCCCGAGCTTCGCGGCGACGCAACGCGAGGCATTGCCGCACGCGCCGACTTCGGACCCGTCCGCGTTGAACACGCGCATCCGCACGTCGGCAAGGCTGCTGCGCTCGAGCAGGATCAGCTGGTCGCAGCCGACGCCCGTTCGGCGGTCAGCGACCGCGCGGGCGAGCGGGGCGTCCACGGGGAGCGGGACGTCGCGCGCGTCGATCACGACGAAGTCGTTGCCGAGCCCGTGCCATTTCTCGAAGGCGATCATCCGGGTGGTAAGTAGGAGGACGACGACGGGAGGTCCACCGGAGCCGTTGACCGGGCGCGCCCTCCGGCGTATCCGCGCGCCGTGTTCCCGTTCACGCCGGCCGACGCGTTGCGTCCGCCGGCGTTTTCGGCGTTGAGAAGGGCCGCCCCATGTTCGACTCCTTGAGTGACCGCCTCGGTTCCGTGTTCGAGCGGCTGCGCGGGCGCGGCGCGCTGAACGAGGAGGACGTGCGCGCGGCGATGCGCGAGGTGCGCGTGGCGCTGCTGGAAGCGGACGTCGCGCTGCCGGTGGTGCGGAGCTTTGTCGACCAAGTGACTGCAAAGGCCGTGGGTGTGCAGGTGCTGCGCTCCGTCACGCCCGGCCAGCAGGTGGTCAAGATCGTCAACGACGCGCTGGTCGAGCTACTCGGCGCGGAGAACAGCGAGTTGCGGCTGGACGTTACGCCGCCAGCAGTGGTGATGATGGTCGGCCTGCAGGGGTCGGGCAAGACTACGACCACAGCGAAGTTAGCCAGGCGCATTCAGAAGCAGGAGCGCCGCAAGGTGCTGATGGCGTCGCTCGACGTGAACCGGCCCGCGGCGCAGGAGCAGCTGGCGGTGCTGGGCAAGCAGGCGGAGGTGGCGACCCTGCCGGTCGTGCCCGGGCAGCAGCCGGTCGATATCGCGCGGCGCGCGCTGCAGGCGGCGCGGCTGCAGGGCTTCGACGTGCTCTTGCTCGACACGGCGGGACGGCTCGGCGTCGACGAAGCGCTGATGAGCGAGATGGCGGCCGTGGCCGCCGCTTCCTCGCCGCATGAGACGCTGCTCGTGGTGGATGCGCTAACGGGCCAAGACGCGGTGAACGTCGCGCGGAGCTTCTCGGAGCGGGTCGAGCTGTCGGGCGTGGTGCTCACGCGGATGGACGGCGACGCGCGCGGCGGCGCGGCGCTCTCCATGCGCGCGGTGACTGGAAAGCCGATCAAGTTCGTCGGCACTGGCGAGGCGATCGACCGGCTGGAGGCGTTCCACCCGGAGCGCGTTGCAGGCCGCATTCTGGGCATGGGCGACGTCGTCAGCCTGGTCGAGCGCGCCGCGCAGACCATCGAAGCCGACGAGGCCGAGGCGATGGCGCGCAAGCTCGCCAAGGGCGGGTTCGACATGGATGACATGCGCGCCCAGTTCCGCCAGATGCAGCGGATGGGCGGGCTCGGCGCGCTCGCGGGCATGATGCCTGGGATGAAGGCAGCGAAGGGCGCGGTGGCGGGGATGGACCCCAAGCTGCTTACCCGCATGGACGCGATCATTGGCTCCATGACCGCGGGGGAGCGCGCCAAGCCCGAGCTGATGAACGCGCGCCGCCGCATCCGCGTCGCCAAGGGCTCGGGGACGACCGTGCAAGACGTGAACCGGCTCCTGAAGATGCATCAGGAGATGGCGGGCGCGATGAAGAAGATCAAAAAGATGGGCGGCTTGGGCAAGCTCGCCGCTATGTTCGGCAAGGGCGGCATGGGAGCGCTCGAAGGGCTGGTCCCGCCGGGCGCGCTGCCGAAAAGCGGGTTGCCGGGGGCGGGCGGGGGGCTGCCGGGCATGCCGGGCGCGGGCGGGGCTGGTGCGCCGTTCAACCTGCCGCCCGGCCTCGACAAGATTCTGAAGAAGTAAGCTGAAACAAAGGAAGGAACACAAGAAATGGCGATCTCAATCCGACTGTCGCGCGGCGGCGCGAAGAAGCGGCCTTATTACCGCATCGTCGTCGCGGACGTGCGCTCCCCGCGCGACGGCCGCTTCATCGAGCGCATCGGCAGCTACAACCCGATGCTACCCAAGGACAGCGAAGAGCGCATCAAGCTCGACGCCGACCGCGCGCGCCACTGGCTGTCCGTCGGCGCGCAGCCGACCGATCGCGTCGCCCGCTTCCTGGACGCAGCCGGGGTGCGCGAGCGCGGCCAGCGCAACAACCCGAGCAAGGGCGAGCCCGGCGAGAAGGCCAAGGAGCGCGCCGAGGAGCGGGCGACCCGCGCCGCCGAGCTGGCGGAGGCCGCGGCGGGCGGCGGCGAGGCGGCAGCCGATGCCTGAGCGCGACCACATGGCGGATGCTTCCGACCAGGGGCGGTCCACCACCGAGCCGGCAGAGGGCCCGCGCGAGGGCTCGCCCGCGCCGGGGACCAACGACGGCGTGTCGACGGCGGAGCCCGCCGAAGGCGCGCCGGACGCCGCGCCGAGCGAGGGCGCAGAGAAGCCGCCGCAGCCGTGAACCGGTGAGCGGGGGCGAGCGCCTGGTTACCCTCGCCGCCGTGGTCGGCGCGCACGGGGTGACGGGCGAGGTGAAGCTGAAACTCTTCGCCGAGAGCGCCGAAAGCCTCGCCGCCCACGAGCGCGTGCTCGTGGGCGGGCGCGAGATGCGGCTGCGGGCGGTGCGCGCCAACCCCAGGGGCGCGACCGCGCGGCTCGACGGGGTAGGCGACCGGGACACGGCAGAGGCGCTGCGCGGGGCGGTGCTGCAGGTGCCGCGCGACGCGCTGCCGCCCCTGGGCGAAGGCGAGTACTACCACGCAGACCTACTCGGGCTGTCGTGCCGGGCGGCGACGGACGGCACGCCGCTGGGCGCGGTGGCCGCCGTGGAGAACTTCGGTGCGGGCGACCTGCTGGAGATCGAGCTGGCCGACGGCCGGCGGGTGCTAGTGCCGTTCAGGCCGGGGGTGGCGGACTGGGTGGGCGAGGGGATCGCCGTCGATCCAGCGTTTCTTGAATAGGGGGGCTCGCGTCCGAGCCGTAGCCCCAGCGAAGGCTGGGGCCGCTCTCGACGCGGATGGCCGCCCTACGGCGGCCGGTGTCGGGGTCGGTCCCACGCGAGAGCGGTCCCAGCTTTCGCTGAGACGACGCCCCCTGAATGGACGGCTTGCTCAAGCCGTTTCCAGCAGCTTGTGCCCTGGCACTCGTAGGAAAGGATGGTCCTTCGCGAGGTCGTTGCGGATCGCGGTCGCGGCCACCGCTGCTTCGCCCATCGCGTGGCTGATCTGGTCGAGGCCCTTGGTCACGTCGCCCGCCGCGTAGAGGCCGGGGATGGAGGTGCGCTGGTGGTCGTCGATGACGACACAGGCGTCGCCGTGGACGAGGTTCGCGCCGAGGCTGCCCGCAAGGTCCGAGTTGGAGTCGGAGCCGAGCGCGGGATACACGCTGGCGAAGCGGAGCGGGCCCTCCACGGACGGCACCGCCATCGCGTCGCCGTCGATGAACAGCGCGCCCGGCGCGCCATCGACGACGCGGATGCCGAGCCGGTCGAGCTCGGCGCGCTGGTCAGCGTTGAGGCGGTGCGGGCCGTCGGGCGCGATCAGGGTGAGGTCGGCGGTGTAGGAGCGCAGGAACCGCGCCTCGGCCGTGCCGCGCTCGGCAGTGCCGACCACGCCCACCTTCTTGTCGGTGACCTCGTAGCCGTCGCAGATCGGGCAATAGCGGAGCAGGCCGCGGGCCATCGCCTCGTCGTGGATCGCCTCGTCGACGCTGGGGCGGCGGTTGATCACGCCGGTGGCGAGCAGGACGGCTTGGGCGCGCACGGTGCCGCCGCCCCATTCGGCGGCGAAACGGGCGGTGCCGTCCCGCTCCAGCCGGGTGACGCGGCCGGAGACGAGGTGCGCGCCGTACATCTTGGCTTGGGCGCGCATCCGGGCGAGCAGGTCCTCGCCGTGGATCCCTTCGGGAAAGCCCGCGTGGTTGTGGCTGGTCGGGATCCACGTCGCGCGACTGTCGCCCGCGTCGACCACGACGCAGCGCAGGTGGTAGCGGCCGAGGTAGATCGCGGCGGTGAGGCCCGCGGGGCCGCCGCCGATGACGAGGCAGTCGTAGGTCGCATCGGTGCTCATGCTCGTTCAGCGCCGGGTCGTTGCGTAGGTTCCCGGGCACTTGCGGGCTCCCCCGCACCACTTCAAGAGCGCTCCCATGGCTTGGTGTGCGACCGTACTGACGCTCTACCCGGAGATGTTTCCCGGGCCGCTCGGGCACAGCCTCGCCGGACGGGCGCTGGCGGCCGGCGCCTGGTCCCTCCGCGCGGCGCAGATCAGGGATCACGCGACGGACAGGCACCGCAGCGTCGACGACACGCCGGCGGGTGGCGGGGCGGGGATGGTCATGCGCGCCGACGTACTGGCGGCGGCGGTGGACAATGCCCTGCGCCGGGAGCCGGAGTTGGCGCTGCTCGCCATGACACCGCGGGGCGAGCCGCTGCGGCAGGAGTTCGTCCGCGAGCTCGCGGGCGGGCCGGGCGTCGTCGTGCTCTGCGGGCGGTTCGAAGGTATGGACGAGCGCCTGTTCGAGGCGCGGCCGATCCGGCCGGTGTCGGTCGGCGACTACGTGCTGTCGGGCGGCGAGGTCGCGGCGCTGGTCCTGCTCGACGCTTGCGTGCGGCTGCTGCCGGGCGTAATGGGCGCGGCGCATAGCGGCGTGGACGAGAGCTTCGAAACGGGGCTGCTCGAATATCCGCAGTACACCCGACCATATGATTGGGAGGGGCGCTTGATCCCCGAAGCGCTGCGATCGGGGGATCATGCGCGCATCGCGGCGTGGCGCCAGGCCCGCGCCGTCGAGGACACACGGCTAAGGCGGCCGGACCTGATGGAGCGCCGTGGTGGCGTTCCCGGGCACCGCCCTCTGGCGCGCGGCGACGACAGGGACGATTGAACGATGAACCTTCTCCAGACGATCGAGGCCGAGCAGATCGAACTGCTCCGCGCCGCCAAGCAGCTCCCCGATTTCCGGCCGGGCGACACGCTCCGCGTCGGCGTGCGCGTGGTCGAGGGCGACCGCACCCGCGTACAGGCGTTCGAAGGCGTGTGCATCGCGCGCGCCAACCGCGGCATGGGTTCGTCGTTCACTGTGCGCAAGATCAGCTTCGGCGAGGGCGTGGAGCGCGTGTTCCCGCTCTACTCGCCGAACGTCGAAAGCGTGGAGGTGGTGCGCCGCGGCGCGGTACGCCGGGCCAAGCTCTATTACCTACGCGGCCGCACCGGCAAGTCGGCGCGCATCGCCGAGCGGCGCGACCCGCGCTCGGGCGAGGGCAAGCCGTTGTCCAAGACCGCGACCCCGGCGAACGTCGAAGGCGTGACGCAAGGCTGATGCCGGCAGCCGCGGCCGCGCGCCGCGGCTCTCCAGCCACGGAGCAGCGATGAACGCCGCGCCCGAACGGGTCGCGGCGCTCGACGTGCTGCGGGGTCTCGCTATCCTGCTGATTCTGCTCATGAACATCCCCGCGATGGGGAGCTACCTGCAGACGGCGTTCGACCAGCCGTTCCTCGCCGGGTGGGAGCCGATCGACCGCGCGGCGTGGTACGCGAGCCGCGTGCTGCTGGCGGGGACGCAGCGGGGCCTGCTCGAGCTGCTGTTCGGGGCTGGTGCCGCGATCCTGCTGGAGCGGCTCGGCGACGAGGGCGTCGGCGCGCTCGGCCGCCGCTACCTGCTGCTCGCCGCCTTTGGGCTCGCCCACGCGCTGGTGCTCGGCTGGCCCGGCGACATCCTGCTGAGCTACGGGCTGGCGGCGCTCGCGCTGCCGTTGTTCCGCGACTGGCCCGCGCGCAGGCTGCTGGCGCTGGGGTTCGGCTACGCGCTGCTGATGACGGCGGTCGGGGCGGCGCAGTACGCGGACCGCGCGGGTGTGCAGGCGGCGGTGGAGCGCGTCGTGGTGGCTCAGGCGACCGAGCGCGCGCCGTCGCAGGCCGACCTGTCGGACGCGGCGACCTGGCGAGAGGCGCGGGCCGCGCTGACTCTCGACCAAGCGACGCTGGCCGAGGAGCGGGCGGCGCGCATGGGGAGCGTGGCCGAACATTGGCGGCACCAGGTCGCGGCCTGGCGCCGGATCAACCTCGACGGGCTCGGCATCTTCCTCAACCTGGTCGAGCCTTTCTTCACCATGCTGCTCGGCCTGGCGCTTCTGCGGATAGGCGTCCTCACCGGGGAGCGGCGCGCGCGCTCCTACCTGCTCGCCGGGGCGGTCGGCTACGGCGTTGGGCTGCCGCTGCGCTGGCTGGAGGCGACGGAGGTGGCGACGCTGACGCTCGCGCCGCGGGTGGGGTGGATCTCGGCGGAGCCGGCGCGGCTGCTAGTCACGGCGGGGCACCTGGCGGCCGTGCTGCTGCTGCTCCGGACGACGGCCGGGGCGCGGCTGCTGCGGCCGTTCGCGGCGGTGGGGCGGATGGCGCTTAGCCTGTACCTGCTCCAGTCGGCGCTGTGTCTGTGGCTGATCTTCCCGCGCTGGGGCCTGGGGCTGTGGGGCGAGCTCTCCTACGCCGGGCTGATTGGGCTGGCACTGGGGCTGGTCGCGCTCCAATTGCTGCTCGCGCGCTGGTGGACGCGGCGCTTCGCGCTGGGGCCGGCGGAGTGGGTGTGGCGCTCGCTCGCCGAACGGCGGCGGCTGCCGCTACGCGCGGGCCTTGCTGGACAGGCGGCGCGGCTCGGCTAGAGCCGCGTCCGGACACGGAAGGAAGAAGAGACATGGGCTATCGCGTGGTGGTCGCGGGCGCGACGGGGAGCGTCGGGCGCGAGATGGTCAACATCCTCGCCGAGCGCGAGTTTCCGCTGGAAGACCTGGCGCTGCTCGCCTCGTCGCGCTCGGTCGGCGACGAGATCGACTACGGCGACACGGGGCGCACCTACAAGGTTCGCAATATCGAGCATTTCGACTTCGCGGGCTGGGACATGGCGCTGTTCGCCATCGGTTCGGAGGCGACCAAGGTCTACGCGTTGCGCGCTGCAGCGGCAGGCTGCACGGTGATCGACAACAGCTCGCTCTACCGAATGGACCCGGACGTGCCCTTGATCGTACCGGAGGTGAACGCGAACGCGATCGACGGCTACCGCGCGAAGAACATCGTCGCCAATCCGAACTGCTCCACCGCGCAGCTGGTCGTGGCGCTGAAGCCTCTCCACGACCGGGCGCGGATCAAGCGGGTGGTGGTGGCGACCTATCAATCGGTGTCGGGCGCGGGCAAGGCGGGGATGGACGAGCTGTTCGCCCAGACCCGCGCGATCTTCGTCAACGACGAGAAGGAGCACCACCGCTTCACCAAGCAGATCGCCTTCAACCTCATCCCGCACATCGGCGATTTCCTTGACGACGGATCCACCCAGGAGGAGTGGAAGATAGTGGTGGAGACCAAAAAGATCCTCGATCCGAAGATCAAGGTCAGCGCCACCTGCGTCCGCGTGCCGGTGTTCGTGGGTCATTCGGAGGCGGTGAACGTCGAGTTCGAGGACGAGATCGGCGCGGAGGAGGCGCAGATCCTACTGCGCGAGTCGCCGGGCATCATGCTCGTCGATAAGCGGGAGGACGGCGGCTACGTCACCCCTGTCGAGTGCGTGGGCGAGTACGCCACTTACGTGTCCCGCGTGCGCGAGGACCCGACCGTGGAGAACGGGCTGAGCTTCTGGTGTGTGGCGGACAACCTGCGGAAAGGCGCGGCGCTGAACGCGGTGCAGATCGCCGAGCTGCTGGGGAGGCGGCACCTGAAGAAGGCCGCTTGAGCGCGCGATAGCAGGACGCTATCATCGCACGGTGGGGCAAGCACTGATCCGCAACCTCGATGACGAGCTGCTCGCCGATTTCCGCTGGGCGGCCGAGCAGAACCGGCGCTCGCTCGAAGCCGAGCTGCGCGAAGCGCTCCGCCGCGCGCGGCCGATGACGCCGGAACGGCGCGAAGCGGCACTGGCGAGATTCGCGGCAATCAGGGCCATGACGCCGGACGTCATGCAGACGCCGAGCGAGGCGCTGGTGCGGGAGATGCGCGACGGCGACGATTGCTGATCGTCGACGCGAGCGTCGGCATCAAATGGACCGTTCGGGAAGCGGGGACGGAGCATGCGCTCCTGCTGCTTCCGCGCCTGCTCGTCGCGCCGGACCTGTTCGAGGCGGAGGTCGCCGACGGTCTGACCCGGAAGGTGTGCCGGGGCGAGATGGACGGGACGCAGGCGCGGCTCGGGGCGGAAGCGGCGGCGGGCGCGGTGACGCTGCTGCCCAGCCGCCCGCTCGCGCGCGCCGCGCTCGACCTGTCGCTCGCGTTGCGGCACTCGGTGTACGATTGCTATTACCTGGCGCTCGCGGAGAGGGAGGCGGCGATGCTGGTCACGGCCGACGACAGGCTCACCGCCAAGCTGCGAGGGACCCGCTGGGGACCGCTGGTGGCGCGATTGGGGGAGCTCTTGCCCGATGACTGAGACGATGACCGGCGGCTGCCAGTGCGGGCGGGTGCGCTACGTCGCCTCGCTCGCGGACGACGAGGCATACCTCTGCCACTGCCGGATGTGCCAGCGCGCGGTGGGCAACGTCGCGGCGGCGCTCAAGACGCTGCCGAAGGCGCACGTGCGGTGGGAGCGCGCGCCGGACTACTATGCTTCGTCGCCGATCGCGCGACGGGGGTTCTGCTCGGCGTGCGGGACGCCGCTGACATTCGATTACCCGGACAGCCCGCGGATGGACCTGACGGTGGGCTCGTTCGACGATCCCGCTCGCTTCCGGCCGACGCACCACTTCGGGGCGGAGAGCCGGCTGCGCGCGTGGGACGATACGCGCGGGCTGCCGGAAACGCGGTCGGACGAGTACGCGCCGCTAAACGCGCGCTGGGAGGCGGCTGGTGGACGCCCCGACTAGGCGCAACTTCCGCTCGTTCGACGGGCTGGAGCTCGCCTGGAATGAGCTGGGCGAGGGGCGGCCCGTGCTGCTGCTCCACGGGCTGTTCTCCAACCCGGAGATGAATTGGCTGCGCTTCGGCCACGCGGCGGCGATGGCCGCGCGCGGGTTCCGGGTGATAATGCCGCACCTGCGCGGACACGGCGACAGCGCCGCGCCGCACGATCCCGCGGCCTACCCGCGCGACGTGCTGGCGCTGGATGGGACGGCGCTGGTCGCGGAGCTGGGCCTGACCGACTACGACCTCGGCGGCTACTCGCTCGGGGCGCGGACGGCGCTCCGCATGGTCGCGGGGCACGGCGTAGCCCCGCGGCGGCTCGTGCTCGGCGGCATGGGCTACGAGGGGACGGTCGGCACGGGACGCCGGGCGGACCATTTCCGGAAGGTGCTCAGCGGCCTCGGCACGCACCCGCGGGGCAGCCCCGAGTGGATGGCGGAGGCGTTCCTGAAGACGACGGGAGCGGACAGCCAAGCGCTGCTGCCGCTGCTCGACAGCTTCGTCGACACGCCACCGGAGGAGCTGGCGCGGGTCGAAACGGAGGCGCTGGTGGTGTGCGGGGCGGAGGACCGGGACAACGGCTCGGCCGAGCGGCTGGCGGGGGCGCTGGGGAACGCGCGTTACGAGGAGGTGCCGGGCAACCACATGAGTTCGGTGCTTAAGCCGGAGCTGGGGCGGGCGATCGCCGACTTCCTCGCCGCTTGACGCCGGCCGGGAGCGCGCTCCATTGTTCCGGCAGATCAAGTGACCGAAGGCGTATCGCAATGAAATCAGCCTTTTCCACGCTCACCCTCGCGGTCGTCCTCGCCGGCTGCGCGGCGACGGACGGGGCCGGGCCGGCCGCCGCCTCCGTCGATGCCGCACCCGCCGCTTCGGCAGTAGCGGCAACTGCCACTGCGGCGGAGGCCGACGCCTTCGTCGGGCGCGCGGAGAAGGAGTTCGCCGACTTCTCCGTCATCAGCAACCGCGCGCAATGGGTGAACTCGACCTACATCACGGACGATACCGACGCGCTCGCTGCCTACTTCGGCGCGATCGGCACGGAAAAGGCGGTCGCCTACGCCAAGGAAGCAGCGCGTTTCGAACGGACGGCGGGCCTGTCCTCCGACACGCGGCGCAAGCTCGACATCTTGAAGCAGGGGATCACCTTGCCCGCGCCCTCCACACCGGGCGCGGCGGCCGAGCTTTCCACCATCTCCACCCGGCTCCAGTCGACCTACGGCAAGGGCAAGGGGACGCTGCGGGGCAAGCCAGTGTCGGGCAACGACCTGGAGGAGCAGATGGGCGTCGTGCGCGACCCCAAGCTGCTGGCGGAGATGTGGACGAGCTGGCATGAGAACGTCGGCCGGCCGATGCGCGGCGACTACGAGAAGCTGGTGACGGTTTCGAACCAGGGCGCGAAGGAGCTCGGGTTCAGCGACGTCGGCTCAATGTGGCGGTCGGGCTACGACATGCCCGCCGACGAGTTCGCCGCGCTAACCGACAAGCTGTGGGGCGAGGTGCGCCCGCTCTACGAGCAGCTCCACTGCTACACGCGCGCCGAGCTGAACGAGAAGTACGGCGCCGCGGTGCAGCCGGCCACCGGCCCGATCCGCGCCGACCTGCTCGGCAACATGTGGGCACAGGAATGGGGCAACATCTACGACGTGGTCGCGCCGAAGGGCGCGGGCGACATCGGCTACGACACGACCGAGCTCTTAAAGCGCGCCAGGTACACGCCGGAGAAGATGGTTCGCACTGGCGAGGGCTTCTTCTCATCGCTCGGCTTCGCACCGCTCCCGGCTTCGTTCTACGAGCGTTCGCAGATCGTCCGGCCGGAGGGCCGCGAGGTGGTGTGCCACGCGTCGGCGTGGGATCTCGACAACAAGGACGACCTCCGCATTAAGATGTGCACCAAGGTCAACGGCGACGATTTCGTCACCGTGCATCACGAGCTCGGTCACAACTACTACCAGCGGGCCTACAACGGGCAGCCCTACCTGTACCTCAACGGCGCGAACGACGGCTTCCACGAAGCGATCGGCGACGCGGTCGCGCTGTCGATCACCCCCGAGTACCTTGTGCAGATCGGGCTCCTCAAGCGGTCGGAAGTGCCGGCGGCCGACAAGGATCTCGGCCTCCTGCTGCGGCAGGCGATGGACAAGGTAGCCTTCCTCCCTTTCGGCCTGCTTGTCGACAAGTGGCGTTGGGGCGTGTTCGACGGTTCCATCCCGGCGAGCGGCTACAACAAGGGCTGGAACGACCTGCGGCTGCAGTACCAGGGGATCGCCCCGCCCGTGCAGCGGACGGAAGCGGACTTCGACCCCGGCGCCAAGTTCCACATCCCGGGCAACACGCCCTACACCCGCTACTTCCTCGCGCGCATCCTGCAGTTCCAGTTCTACAAGGCGGCCTGCGAGCAGGCGGGCTGGACCGGCCCGCTTCACCGCTGCTCCTTCTACGGCAACAAGGAGGTTGGCCAGCGGATGCAGGCGATGCTGGCGATGGGCGCGAGCAAGCCGTGGCCGGACGCGCTGGAAACGTTCACCGGTACGCGCGAGATGTCGGGCGCCGCGATGGTGGAGTACTTCCGCCCGCTGCAGAGCTGGCTGGAGGCGCAGAACAAGGGGCGGCGGTGCGGCTGGTAGGCCCGCTCGCGGCGGCGCTGCTCGGCGCGACGCGCATAGGCGGTTAGGCGCAACCCGCCGCGCCAGTCGCGTCCGGCGAGACGCTGCTCAGCGTGGAGGCGCAGGGTGAGGCGCGCGCCCGGCCGGACGTGATGACGATACTTGCCGGGGTTGTGGCGACTGGTGCGACGACGGCGAAAGCGTTGCGCGCCAACGCCGAACTGTTTGACCGCCTGCTCGCGGCGGTACGTGCGGCCGGCGTCGCCCCGAGCGACCTGCAGACGCCGGCGCTGAGCGTCCAGCCGCGTTTCGCCCCGGGTGAACAGGACCGCGCGGAGCATGAGGATTGGCCGTCGCGGATCGTCGGCTACGTCGCGGGCAATCGGAAGGAGCTTCGCTTGCGCGACTTGCGTTGCGCGTCGGCGCTGATTGAGGCGCTGTTCGCGGCAGGCGCTAACGAGGTGCGCGGGCCGACCTTCTCCTTCGCGGATGACCGGCCGCAGCGCCGCGCCGCGGAGCGCGCGGCGGTGGCCGAAGCGCGCGCAGAAGCAGAGAATTAGTCGGCGGCCCTGGGTATGCGCGTCGGACGCGTGCTGCGCGTGGGCGATTGCCGATCGTTCACCGAAACCGGCAGCGGAGACGTTGTCGTCAGCGCGGCCCGCCGCGTGTCGACGGGGGTGGAGCCGGGCGAGATCACGATCACCACTACCGTCTTCGTCGACTTCGCGCTGATCGACCGCTAGCCTTCAGGCAGGCGTCCGGGGGCGGACGTCGCGGCGTGAACAGGGGAGAGGTCAATGAGCAGAGGAATGATCGCGCGCGGCGGGCTCGCGGCGGCGCTGGCGCTGGCGGCGGGGCCGGTCGCGGCGCAGCCCGTGCCGCCGGTCGCGATGCAGGTCGCGCCCGGCGAGGTGCTGCTGGAGGCCGGCGGCTACGGGCTGGCGCGGACGCCGGCGGACCTCGGCACCCTGGAGGTACCGATCCGGGCCGAGGGCGCGACCGAGGTGGCGGCGCGGCGCGCGTTCGAGGCGCAGCAGCGGCGGGTGGTCGACGCCGCGGTGCGCGCGGGCGTGGCACGGGCGGACATCGTGCCGGAGTCCCCGCCGAAGATTGAGCGCGACGAGGCGGACACGCTGACCGACCTCGACGCGGAGGAGCCGGCGGCGAGCGAACGGCGGGCCGAGCCGCCCGTGTTCCGCGCCTCGGGTTCGGTCAAGTTCCGCTCGCGCAACGTGTCCCGCGCGGCGGCGGTGCGGGAGGCGATCGGGAACGCCGGCGTGGACAGCGTGCCCGACTTCGTCTTCTCACTCATCGACTCGCGCGCGGCGCGGCGGCAGGCGAAGACAGCCGCGGTGGAGCAGGCGCGCGGCGACGCGGAGGCCTACGCTGCGCGGCTGAACATGCGCGTGGTGCGGATTGCGCGCATCAGCGAGCGGGCGGCGACCTACAACCTCAACAGCATCTACGGCCTCGCCTTCGACGCGCTGCTCGGCAACCCGCGCGGGCCGCTCGGCATCGTCGAGGAATATCAGGAAGGCGTGGTGGTGACGCCGGCGATCGTCGACGTGGACTTCGTGCTCGCGCCACGCTGAGGGTGAACGTTGAACCTCAGGTGGAGGTGGCGCACCCAAATGTCCGTTCGCGCTGAGCATGTCGAAGCGCCCTTCTTCTCCCACGCGAAAGAGGGAGAGCTTTGACAAGCTCAGCCTGGACGGAAACGCGAAGTCGGCGGGTCGGCGCTCGCCTAGAGCGACTCCGGCCCGTTGGTCCGACCGGCGACCGGGGCAACGATCGCCAGGTCCTCTTCTTCCGCGATGACGATGGGCGGCACGGAGCGGGGGGCGTCGGCGTGGCCGGTCGCGGCGGCGTCTTCGTCGCGCCGCTCGCGGCGGCGGCGGAGCATCATCGGCGTTATCATCGCCGCAGCGGTGGCGGCGCTGATGAGCGCGGTGGCGGCGACCGGGTGCATCTGCGCCTGGAGCGTGAGGCTGCTGCGGCGGACGAAGTGGTCCTGGTTGGAGTCGATGCGGCCGTCCTCGCGCGCCTCGAACAGGTTGTCGTCGGTCCCGGGCTCGGGCGGCGTGTCCGTGGTCTGGCCGTCGACCCCCATCCGCGTCGCCATCAGCCTGTCGACCAGCGGCGGGGCGAGTTTGGTCAGCTTGGAGATCGCCAGCCCGCCGCCGCCGACCGTGATCTGGCGCTTGCGGTTCTCGGCGGCATAGAGGATCGCCTCGGCGACGAGCCGGGGATCGTAGAGCAGCGGCGGGATGCGCGCGGGCTTGCCGAGCTTGTTGCGGGCGTGCTCGGGGTAGGGCGTGTTGATGCTCGCGGGCTTGATCAGCGTCACGCTGACCGGCAGGTCGTCCATCTCGCACTCGACGCGGAGCGCGGTGGTGAAGCCGAGCACGGCGTGCTTCATCGCGGAATAAGCGCCCTGGATCGGCACGGCGCGCTCCGACAGCACGGAGCCGACGTTGATGAGCGCGCCGCCGCGGCTCTTCAGCGTTTCCAGCGCCACCAGGCTCGCGTTGACGAGGCCGAAATAGCCGACGTCGAACACGCGACGGTGCTCCTCCAGCGTCAGGTCGCGGAGCTTGGCGTAGACGGCCGCCGCCGCGTCGTTAATCCAGGTGTCGAAGCCGCCGAAGCGCTCGTGCGCTAGGTCCGACAGCTGGTTGGCGGTTTCCGGGTCGGCGATGTCGCCAGCGAGGTAGGTGGCGGACCCGCCTTCAGCCTCGATCTCGGCCGCGATGCGCTGCAGGGCGTCCTCGTTGCGCGCGGAGAGCACCACGGCCGCGCCGCGCGAGGCGGCGAGCTTGGCGGTGGCCAGCCCGATGCCGCTGGACGCGCCGACGATGACGATGACCTGGCGGTCGAGAGGCTTCAGGCGTGCGGGCATGGGCGAGAGACTCCTGTCGGTGGCGGGTTCGGCCGTCCAACGGAGCGAGTGTGGGAAGGTTGCGATAGGGTAGCCCTTCTCCGCTCGCGGGAGAGGGTTGGGGGAAGGAAGCCGCCCGCGACCGGGGCACCCGTTGACCGGGCATGCCCTCGCCCCGGCCCTCTCCACGAGCGGGAAAGGGAGGAAGGTTCAAGCGCGCAGCTGCTCCAGCAGCCGGTCGCCCGAGCTCACCTCGAAGGCGCCCGGCTCCTCGACGTTAAGCAGGCGTACCACGCCATCGTCGACCAGCATGGAGTAGCGGCGGCTGCGCGTACCCATGCCGAAGCGCGACGCGTCGGCGGCGAGCCCTAGCGCCTGGTGGAAGTGGGCGGAACCGTCGGCGAGCATCGTCACCTTGCCCGCTGCCCCCGTGTTTTCCGCCCAGGCGGCGAGGACGAAGGGGTCGTTCACCGCGGTGCAGGCGATCTCGTCGACGCCGGCGGCGTGGAGCTCCGCTTCGCGCTCGAGAAAGCTCGGAAGGTGCTTGACCGAGCAGGTGGGGGTGAAGGCGCCGGGCACGGCGAACAGCACGACGCGGCGGCCGCGGAACCAGTCGGGCGACTGCACGGGCTCGGGCCCGTCCGGGCCGGACTTGAGGAGGGTGGCGGCGGGTAGCTGGTCGCCGACGGCGATGGTCATGCGGGGTCTCCCTGTTCGGTCGCCGGCGCTCTATAGCTACGCCCATGCAAGCGCCAGTCAGTCTCCGCGGCCACCTCCTGCTGGCGCTCCCGGGCATCGGCGACCCGCGGTTTGAGCGGGCGGCCATGGCCCTGTGCGCGCACGACGAGGACGGCGCGCTCGCCGTCGGCGTGGGCGAGCCGGCCGGGCGGATGCGCTTCCACGACCTGCTGGGCGAGCTCGGCGTGCCGGCGGCGGGCGCACCGAAACCGCCCGTGCTGCTCGGCGGACCGCTGGAGCCCGGGCGCGGCTTCGTGCTGCACAGCACGGAATGGGAAGGGGAGGGGACGCTGCGCGTGAGCGACGCCTTCGCGCTGACGACTACGCTCGACGTGCTCCACGCGATCGCTGCAGGGACGGGGCCGGATCGGTGGCAGGCATGCCTGGGTTATGCCGGCTGGGGCGCGGGGCAGCTCGACGGCGAGCTGGCCGGGCACGGCTGGTTCAACGTGCCCGCGACCGAGGCGCTGCTATTCGAGACGGCGGTGGAGGACCGCTGGCGCGCGGCCTACGCGAGCGCGGGGGTGGACGTGCGGCTGCTGGCGACGACGGGCGGGACGGCTTAGGTCCGCGCGGCCAGCCGGCCGGGCAGGGCCGTCGGACGCGGCAGATCCGAACCGGCCGGGTAGAGCCATATAAACGCATCTTTATATTTGCATCCGCGCCCTCGCTCGCCTAGGTGGCGGGGATATCCAGCAGGAGACTTCCCGTGGCGACCCAGCCCGTCCAGACCTTCACCGACTACGCCGTCGCCGACCTCTCGCTCGCCGCCTTCGGCCGCAAGGAGATCGAGATCGCCGAAACCGAGATGCCGGGATTGATGGCGCTGCGGGCCGAGTTCGGCGCATCCCAGCCGCTGCGCGGGGCGCGGATCGCGGGCTCGCTCCACATGACGATCCAGACGGCGGTGCTGATCGAGACGCTGACCGCGCTCGGCGCGCAGGTGCGCTGGGCGTCATGCAACATCTTCTCGACCCAGGACCACGCGGCCGCCGCCATCGCCGCAGCGGGCGTTCCCGTGTTCGCGCACAAGGGCGAGACCCTGGAGGAATATTGGGCCTTCATCGACCGCATCTTCCAGTGGCCGAACAATGAGACGGCGAACCTGATCCTCGACGACGGCGGCGACGCGACGATGTGGGCGCTACTCGGCGCGAAGCTGGAGGCGGGCGGCAGCCTGGCCGAGCCCGAGAACGAGGAGGAGGTCGCCTTCGGGGCGGCGCTGCGCGCGGCGGTCGCCCGCGAGTCGGACTACCTGACCCGCACGGTGGAGGCGCTCAAGGGCGTTTCGGAGGAGACCACCACCGGCGTTCACCGCTTATACGAGATCGCCAAGCGCGGCGAGTTGCCGTTCCCGGCGATCAACGTCAACGACAGCGTGACCAAGTCGAAGTTCGATAACCTGTACGGCTGCCGGGAGTCCCTGGTGGACGCCATCCGCCGCGCGACGGACGTGATGCTGGCGGGCAAGGTCGCCTGCGTCGCGGGCTACGGCGACGTCGGCAAGGGTTCGGCGCAGTCGCTTCGCAATGGCGGGGCGCGGGTGATCGTGACGGAGGTCGACCCGATCTGCGCGTTGCAGGCGGCGATGGACGGCTTCGAGGTGGTGACAATGGAGGAAGCCGCGCCGCGCGCCGACATTTTCTGCACCGCGACCGGTAACCTGGACGTGATCACCGTCGACCACATGCGCGCGATGAAGAACATGGCTATCGTGTGCAACATCGGCCACTTCGACAGCGAGATCCAGATCGGCGCGTTGCAGAACATGCGCTGGACCGAGATCAAGCCGCAGGTCGACGAGGTCGAGTTCCCCGACGGCAAGCGTATCATTGTGCTCGCCAAGGGACGGCTGGTCAATTTGGGCTGCGCCACCGGGCACCCGAGCTTCGTGATGAGCTCGTCCTTCACCAACCAAGTGCTTGCGCAGATCGAATTGTGGACGCGCGCCGACGCCTACGGCAACGACGTCTTCGTTCTGCCCAAGCACCTGGACGAGAAGGTCGCGGCGCTGCACCTGGAGAAGCTCGGCGTGAAGCTGACCACCCTCAGCGAGCGCCAGGCGGCGTACATCGGCGTAGCCCAGCAGGGGCCGTTCAAGCCGGCGCACTATCGCTACTGAGCGGCGCTTCGCACCAATCCGCCCGCTGTTGCCGTTCGGCAACGGTGGGCGGCATACTACCGGTCCACACATGCTCGACCTGTTAACCAATGGCCGAGGCGGGCTAAGCTGTGCGTTCGCTTGGTTCAGGAAATAACATGCGCAGCCTTCATTTCCGCTGCCTGCTCATCGGGGCTTCCGTCGCCGGCCTCGTCGCTTTGTCGACGCCCGCCTTCGCGCAGACGGAGGAGCAGCAGGTCGACGCCGCCCAGCAACAGGCAACGCCGGAGGAGGCCGCGACGCAGGACGCGCCGACGCAGCCGGGCGACCCGCAGGAGGAGGCGATCGTCGTCACCGGCAGCCGCATCCCGCGCGCTAACTTCGACACCGCCCAGCCCGCGGTCGTGATCGGCAGCGAGCAGATCGAGCAGCGCGGTTACACCAACCTCGGCGAGGCGCTCGAGGAGCTTCCCGCGTTCGGCGTGCCGGGCAACAACCGCGTCGGTGGGCAGGCGGGCGCCTTCGGTTCGGGGCAGACGTTCGTCAACTTCTTCGGGCTGGGCGATCAGCGCACGTTGACGGTGGTCAACGGACGCCGTTTCGTGTCGTCCAATACCGCGTCGATCTTCGGCGTGACGGGGGCGGGGAGCCAGGTCGACTTCAACGTCATCCCGACCCTGCTGGTCGATCGGGTGGAGACCATCGCCGTCGGCGGCGCGCCTATCTACGGATCGGACGCGATTGCGGGCACGGTGAACGTGATTACGCGGCGTAGCTTCGACGGCGCGCGGTTGGACGCGCAGTATGGGATCTCCGACCGCGGTGACGCGCGCGAGTACCGGATCGGCGGCATCGTCGGCAAGAACTTCGGCGCGGACGACCGCGGCAACATCACGCTTGTCGCCGAATACAACCGCGAAGGTGGGTTGACGGGCGAGGACCGGCCGAACGCGGGGCTGGGGCGCTTCTTCACCGACTGTCCCGACGCGGACGAGGCTGGGCCAGCCCAGTGTCTGATCGAGGATCGCACCATCCCCGCCTTGTCCGAGTTCGGCGTGCCATTGGTGAGCGACGTCGTCGGTTTTCCGTTGTCGCCGGCGCAGGCCGACGATTTCGGCTTCCAACCGAGCGTAGTGGACGCGCAAGGACGGCCGCTCGGGTTCGACCAGGCGGGCAACCTCTTCCCCATCGACTTCGGCCAGGCCACGGGCAACCTGATCAACTTCAACGGCGGCAACGGCTTCCGGCTGCCGGAAAATCTGCTCACGCCCGTGCGCCGCTATCTGGCGACGGCACTGGCGCAGTACGAAGTGGCGGACGGCATGCGCCTGTTCGGCGAGGCTTGGTACGCCAATAGCAAGGGAAGTCAGTTGCGCGACCAGCCGGTGTACAACACCGGCCTGTTCGACGTGGCCGGCACCCCCGACGGCAACTTCATCATTCCGCTGTCTAACCCCTTCTTGTCGCCGCAGGCACGCGCGACCATCCAGCAGTCGATCCGCACTAGCCCGTTCTCCGATGATCCGGCCCAAGACTACTTTTATCTCGGCCGCGCCAACACCGACCTCATCTCCGGCGCGGGCTCATCAGAGGTCGAGCTGTACCGGTTCGTCGCCGGTGTCGACGGCACCTTCGATGCCTTCGGCCGCAGCCTGACGTTCGAACTGGTCGGCAACTACGGCAAGTCAACGACCCAGGGCAGCGAGCGCGTGCTCGTGCAGCAGAACTTCGAGAATGCGCTGAACGCGGTGCGCGACGCCAGCGGCAACATCGTCTGCGCGCCGGGCACGTTGAACGCGCCCATCGCCACCATCAGCTCCGTGTGCGCGCCGATCAACCCGTTCGGCCAGCAGATCAGCCAGGCCGCGCGCGATTACGTGACCACCATCGCCGACCCGCGGGCGGAGAACGAGCAGTACGTCGCGACGGCGTCGCTGTCGGGCGAGCTGTTCCGCGTCTTCGGCGGCCGCATCGGCTTCGCGATCGGCTACGAGCATCGCGAGGAGAAGTCCGATTTCGATCCGGGGGTGTTTTACTTCGGTCAGCCCGACCCGAACGATCCGACCGGCGATCGCACCCAGTTCGGCCGTTCGGTCCCGATCGACCCGGTGTCGGGTAAGTTCAACACGGACGAAGTGTTCGGCGAGCTCACCATCCCGCTGATCGGGCCGGAGCAGAACATCCCGCTGGTCAACAGCTTCGAGCTGAACGGCGCGATCCGATACATCAACCATAGCCTAGCGGGTAAGGACCCGACCTACACGATTGGGGCGACCTGGCGGCCGGTCCGCGACGTCACTTTCCGCGGTAATTATACGCGGTCGGTGCGCGCCCCGGCGATCACGGAAGTCTTCAATCCGACGAGCCAGATTTTCACCACGGCGGACGATCCCTGCGACGCGGCGTTCCAGGACGCCGGCCCGAGCCCGGCGACCCGTCAAGCGAACTGTGCAGCCGACGGGCTGGGCGCAGATTTCCAGTCCAACATCGTCGATTTCACGGCGCGGGGCACGTTGCAGGGCAACGCCGCTCTGGAGAACGAGAAGGCGGATGCCTTCACCGTCGGCGCCGTGCTGCGGCCGCGCTTCCTGCCCGGGTTCACGCTCGCGGTGGATTATGTCGACATCCGGTTGAAGAACGCGATCCAGAGCTTAGACGCGACGCAAACGCTGCAGGCTTGCTACGACGACCCGGGATTCCCGACCGCGATTTGCGACCAGATCACGCGCGACGACGACGGGCAGGTCACCTTCATCCAGACCGGCTTCGCTAATGCCGCGTCGCGCGACTTCCGCGGCGTGGTAGCCGAGCTCGCTTGGCGCCTCGACACGCCGTTCCTGGGCGAGGACAGCTCGATCAATCTTGGCCTGAACTATCTGTACAACGATAAGCTCGAGTTCCGCGTCGGCCAAGGCGACCTGACCACCCTGCGCCGGAGCATCGGCTACGCCAAGCATCAGGGCACGGCTAACGTCACCTTCGACACCGACAACTTCAGCTGGCTGGTGCAGGCGCAATATATCGGCCCGGCGCTGTTTGACCCGGACGAGGAGGCGACCAACCGCGACATCCGCGGCGTGGACGACGTGACGTTCATCAACACAACCTTCTCCTTTGACGTTGGTGAGCGGTTCGAGCTGCGCTTCATCGTGGACAACGTGTTCGACACGAAGCCGCCGTTCCCGGCGCCGGGCGGCGGCGGGCGCGTGACCTACTTCGACGGGATCCTCGGCCGCTTCTTCAAAGCGGGGGCGACCGTCCGCTTCTAACCCCGTTCGGGGCGATCCGCGCTTCCCGGCGGGCGTCCGGCCTGCCAGAAGCGCGCGGTGAAAAAAGCGGGGCCTGAGTGGACGGCGTGAGCGCGCCCGCAGCGGTGGCGGTGGTGGCCGGGGTTTGGCTGGCAATCGCCTTCGCGGCGAGCCTGCTCGCCGCGCGGCGCTGGCGGCGCGCGGCCGAGGCCGAGGATTTGGCGCGGCGCGCGGGGGCGCTGGTGGCTGCGTCGCCCACTGCGGCGATGCTGGTGATGCCCGACGGCCGGATTGAGGCAGACGGGCGGGTCGCCGACTGGCTGGGGCTATCACGCGAGCCGAGCGCGCTCGCCGACCTACTCGACGACGGATCGGCGTTGGCGTCGACCGAGCGCGAGGCGCTGGTCGCCAGTGTGCGGCGCGCCCGCACCGGGGCGACGGCGCGCGTACGCCTGCCCTTGCTCGGATCCGCCCGCATTCTCGCCGCCACCGCCGCGCCGGCCCCGCCCGAGGTCGCCCCGCCCGGCTCGGCGATCGTCTGGTTCGGCGACCGCACCGAACTCGCTGGGCGGATCGCCGAATTGGAGGAGGAGCGCGCGGTCGCCACCCGGGCGTTCGGCGCGCTATCCGCGATGATCGAGGCCGCGCCCTTTCCCATCTGGCACCGCGGGCCCGACCTCAGGCTCGCACTTGTTAACGAGGCCTATGTTGCCGCGGTCGAGGCGCCCGACGCCCGCGCGGTGATCGACCGCGAGATCGAGCTGGTCGAGCAACCGGACGCGAGCTCGGGCCGGGCCGCCGCCGCCGTGCGCGACAGCGGCGAGACCCTGGTGCGCACCGTGCCCGTCACCATCGCCGGCGAGCGGCGGATGCTGCAGGTGATCGACGTACCGCTTGGCGAGGCGGGAGTCGCGGGCTACGCGCTCGACGTCGACGAACTGGAGCGCGCGCGGGCCGAGCTCGGCGACTTCGCCCAGGCGCAGCGCGCGCTGCTCGACCGGTTGTCGGCCGGGGTGGCGCAGTTCCGGCGCGACCGGACCTTGTCTTTCTGGAATCAGCCGTTTGCGCGCCTTTTTCGGCTGGAGCCCGACTGGCTGGCGGAGGAGCCGGAGTTCGACCGGGTGCTCGAGCAGATGCGCGAGCACGAACGGCTGCCGGAGGTGCGGGATTTCCCCGCGTGGAAGGCGGAGCACCGCACTTGGTTCATCTCCGATCCCAGCCCTCGAGAGGAAAGCTGGCAGCTGCCGGGCGGGACGCACGTTCGTGTCGTAGCCCAGCCCTCGCCGGACGGCGGCTTGCTGCTGATCTTCGAGGACCGGACGGAGCAGCTGCAGCTCGCGAGCGCGCGCGACACGCTGGTGCGAGTGCGCACCGCCACTTTCGACAACCTGTTCGAAGCGATTGCCGTGTTCGCCGCCGACGGCAGCCTGCAGCTGTGGAACGCGCGCTTCCGCGACGTTTGGGGCTTCGCCGACGCCCGCTTGGCGCAGCACCCGCGCGTCGACGCGCTACTGCCGGAGCTGTCGGCCGGGCTCGACAACCCCGAGCACGCCGGACTGATCCGCGAGATGGTGCGTGCGGCGACCATCGAGCGGCGGCAGCGCACGGGCCGCGTTTCCTTGCGCGACGGCCGCAACTTCGAGTTTGCGGCGGTGCCGCTGCCTGACGGCAACGCGCTGTTCACCATGCTCGACATCACGGCCAGCCACGGCATCGAAGAAGCGCTGCGCCAGCGAAACGAGGCGTTGGAGGACGCGGACCGGATCAAGAGCGCGTTCGTTTCCAACATGAGCTACGAGCTGCGCACCCCGCTCACCTCCATCGGCGGCTTCGCCGAGATGCTCGGGGCGGGCTACGCGGGCGAGCTGCCGGCGACGGCGCAGGACTATGTAGCGGCGATCACCGACTCGGTCGGGCGCTTGTCGGCCTTGATCGACGACGTACTCGACCTGACGCAGAGCGAGGCGGGCGGCCTGCTGCTCGACGAGGAGCTGGACTTGGCGGCCGCCGCGCAGGCCGCACTCGAGCGCGTGGATGAGGCGGCGGAGCGCAAGGGCGTCCGGCTCGCCCTCAAGGTCGACAAGAGCCTCGGCGGCGTGCGGGGCGACGCGCGGCGCATCGCCCAAGCGCTCGACCACCTGCTGAGGAACGCTGTCGAGTATACGGACGAGGGCGGCCGCGTGGTGGTCGCCGGCGGGGGCGACGCGGAGGAAGCGCGGCTGACGGTGAGCGACAACGGCCGCGGCATCGCGCCACGCGAGCAGGCGCGCGTGTTTGACCGCTTCCACCGTGCGGTGCACGCGCCGCAGCGGGCGGGCACCGCGCTCGGCCTCGGTCTGCCGCTCACCCGCCAATTCATCGAAGCGCACGGCGGCTCCGTCGAACTCCATTCGCAGCTGGGGCAGGGAACGAGCGTTACGATCCGGCTGCCGCGCCGCCGATGAGTCGTTTCCTCCTTCCCGACGAAGCGGCAACCCTCCGCTTCGGCATGGGCCTGGGCGCGGCGGCGCGCGCGGGCGACGTGGTCGCGGTGGAAGGGATGATGGGGGCCGGCAAGACTACGCTTGCGCGCGGGGCGCTGCGTGGGCTCGGCTACGAAGGCGAAGCGCCGTCGCCGACCTTCCCGATCGTGCAATATTACTCGCCGCCGCTGGTGCGGCTGCCGGCCTGGCACGTCGATCTCTACCGGCTGGAATCTGCGGAAGAGGTCGCAGAGCTCGGGCTGGAGGAGGCGGCAGCGGGCGTGCTGCTGGTCGAATGGCCGGACAAGCTGGACTTGCGGCTGCTGGCCGGGGCGCTGCGGGTACGGATCGAGGCGGCCGGCGAGGGCGGCGCGGCGCGCGCCTTGACACTGGGCATACCGACCGCTTGGGAAGGCCGATGCCCGGTCTCATGAAGCCGCCCGCAGGAGCCGCCGATTTCCTGTCCGCCAACGGCTGGGGCGGGGCGGCGATCGAGCCGCTGGCGGGCGACGCCTCCTTCCGCCGCTACTTCCGCGTCGTCGACCGCGCGGCCGCGCGCCGCGCGGTGCTGATGGACGCGCCTCCGCCGGAGGAGGACGTGCGGCCGTTCCTGCGCATCGCCGAACTGCTGGACGCGCGCGGTTTTTCCGCGCCGCGAGCGCTGGCGGCGGACGTCGGGCGGGGCCTCCTGCTGCTGGAGGACTATGGGGATCGGGTACTCGGGCCGGCGCTGTGCGCGGAGCCCGGGCGCGAGCGGGAAGCTTACGAGCTCGCGGTGGACGTGCTCGTCGAACTCGGCCGGGAGCGCGCGCCGGCGGACGTGCCTCCTTACGAAGAAGCGGTGCTGCGACGCGAGGCGGGGCTGCTGACCGAGTGGTATATGCCCGCCGCTGGGCTCGACCGGGACGAGGACGGCTACCACGCGGCGTGGGACCCGCTCTACGCGATGCTCGCGCGGGCGGGCCGGGCCGCGTCCGTGCTGGTATTGCGTGATTACCACGCGGACAACCTGATGCTGCTCGACCGGCCGGGGCTGAGGTCCCTAGGACTGCTCGATTTTCAGGACGCGCTGGCAGGCCACCCGGCCTACGACCTCGTCAGCCTGCTGCAGGACGCCCGGCGAGACGTGCCGCCCGAGCTGGAGGAGGCGATGATCGCGCGCTTCCTGCGCGCGACGGGGCAGGCGGACGAGGCGGGCTTCCGCGCGATTTACGAGATGCTCGGCGCGCAGCGGAACGCGAAGATCCTCGGCATCTTCACGCGGCTGTCGGTGCGCGACGGCAAGCGCGCCTACCCGGCGATGCATCCGCGCATCTGGGGCTACCTTGAGCGCAACCTCCAGCATCCGGCTCTCGCGCCCGTCGCCGCTTGGTTCGAGCGGCGCGTGCCCGCCGCCGCGCGCGGCGCCGCGGTGGCGGAGCGGCTGGCGGCGTGAACGCGCACGCGCCCTTCTGCCTGCGCGCGGAGGCCGCCGGCGCCGTGCCGCCCGCGGCGATGGTGATGGCGGCGGGGCTGGGCAAGCGGATGCGGCCGCTTACCGCGACCCGGCCCAAGCCGCTGGTGGCGGTCGCGGGCCAAGCGCTGATCGACCACGCGCTCGACCGGCTGGACGCTGCGGGCGTGCGGGAAGCGGTGGTCAACGTCCACTACCTCGCCGACGCGCTGGAAGCGCACCTGCGCCAGCGCCGTCGCGGGCCGCGGACGATCGTGTCCGACGAGCGCGGGGTGCTGCTGGAGACGGGCGGCGGGCTGGTCCGCGCCCTGCCGCTGATCGACGCCGACCCGTTCCTGTGCGTGAACAGCGACAACTTGTGGATCGACGGCCCGGTCGACTCCTTGCGCGCGCTCGCCGAGCAATGGGACGGGGATCGGATGGATGCGCTCCTGCTGGTCGTCCCCTACGCGCGCGCGCACTGCCACCGGGGGCAGGGCGACTTCCACCTCGACGCCAGCGGTCGGCTCCGCCGCCGCGCACCCAACCGGGTCGCCCCCTTCGTCTATACCGGGGTGCAGATGCTGGCCAAGCGGCTGCTCGCGGACGCGCCGGAAGGGCCGTTCTCCACCAACCTCTTGTGGGACCGCGCGATAGAAGCGGGACGGGCCTACGCGCACGTTCACCAAGGGCTGTGGTTCGACGTCGGCACGCCGCCCGCCATCGCCAGGACGGAGGCGATCCTCGACCATGGCTGAGGCACGCCGCGCGACGCCCGCCGTCTACACGGTCCCGCCGCACCGGGCGTTCGGCGACTCGCTTGCCGTCGGGCTGATCGCGCTGCACGGGCGCGACCCGCTGGCGCTGGCCGGCGGTCTCGTACTGCTGCCCAGCAACCGCGCGGTCCGCGCCGTGCAGGACGCCTTCGTGCGGCATTCGGGCGGCGGCGTTCTGTTGCCCCGGCTCGTGCCGATTGGTGACCCGGACCTCGGCGAAGCCGCGAGCGGCGCGCTGGACCTGGCCGACGCGGAGCCGGTGCCGCCGGCGATCGAGCCGCTGGAACGCAGCATGCTGCTCGGGCGGCTGGTGCAGGAGGACCGGCCGGAACTCGATTTCGGCGAAGCGCTCCGGCTGGGGGCGGACCTGGCGCGCGTCATTGACCAGCTGGCGGTGGAGGAGGTGGACGCGCAGGCCCTGCGCGAAGCGGGCGAGCTCGCGCCGCAGCTGGGGCAGCATTGGGAGGCCTCGCTCGCCCGGCTGCAGGTGCTGCTGGAGCGCTGGCCAGCGGAGCTCGCCGAGCGCGGGCTCATCGACCTGTCCGACCGGCGCAATCGGCTGCTCGACCGCATCGCGAAGGCCTGGGCGGAAGCGCCGCCGCGCGGCTTCATCGTTGCGGCGGGGGTGACCACCGCGGCCAAGGCGGTGGCGCGGCTGCTGGGCGTGGTCTCGCGGCTGCCGGGGGGCAGGGTGGTGTTCCCCGGGCTCGACCTGGGTATGCCGGACGACGAGTGGGAAGCGCTGGGGCCGCACGAGCCGGACCCGGCCACGGGCTTCACCGAGCGCAGCATCGAAACCCACCCGCAGTTCCAGCTCAAGCTGCTGCTCGACCGGATGAGCGTGGGCCGGGGCGAGGTGCGGCGCTGGCGCTGGGGCGACGGTGCGGACGCGCCCGCGGTGCGGACGCGCGCGATCACCGCGGCGCTAGCCCCGCCCAAGCTCACCGCGCGCTGGCAGCGGCTGCGGCCGGAAGAGCGGCGGCTGACGGGCGTGCGCGCGCTCGCCTGCGCCGACCCGGGGGCGGAAGCGCAGGCGATCGCCATCGCTATGCGGCAGGTGCTGGAAACCCCGGGCAGGACGGCGGCGCTGGTCACCCCCGACCGCGGGCTGGCGCGGCGGGTGGTGGCGCACCTCGGGCGCTGGGGGGTCACCGCCGACGACAGCGCGGGGCGACCCCTTTGCGAGGTGCCGCCGGGAGTGCTCCTGCTCGCCGCGGCGACGATGGTGGCGGAAGGCTTCGCGCCCGTGCCGCTGCTGAGCTTCCTCAAGCACCCGCTGAACCGCAAGGCGGAAGGGCGGCCCGAGTGGCTGGACGGCGCGCGCTGGCTCGACCGCGCGCTGCGCGGCCCTCGACCGCGACCGGGCGTGCAAGGGATCGACGCGCACCTCGCCGACCGCGACGGGCGCGACGGGTGGGTGCGCGCGCGGGCAACCGAATGGTGGGTCGGCGTTCGCGAGCCGCTGCTGGCGCTGGAGGCCGCCTTCGCCGCGCCCGACGCCTGTTTCGCCGACCTGCTTGCCGCGACGCGGACCTGCGCGGAGTCGTTCGCGGGCGACTGCCTATGGCAGGGCCCGGCGGGCCGCTGCCTCGGCGACCTCGTCGCGGAGCTGGAGCGCGCCGCGCCGCTCGGGCCGGCCAAGACGGACGGCAGCTTCGTGCCAGCGCTCCGCCTGCTCCTGTCCGACAAGGCGGTGCGGCCGCCGTTCGGCCACCCGCGCTTGTTCATCTTCGGGCTGCTCGAGGCGCGGCTGCAGCGCGCAGATCTGATGATCCTCGCCGGGCTGAACGAGGGGACGTGGCCCGCGCTCCCCGCGCCAGACCCGTGGCTCGCGCCGCAGGTGCGCGCGAAACTCGGACTGCCCGCACTGGAGCGGCGGATCGGGCTCAACGCGCACGATTTCGCGCAGGGGCTCGGCGGGCCTAACGTGCTCGTCACCCGCTCGCGCCGCGAGGCGCGCGCGCCCGCGATCGCTTCGCGCTTCTGGCTGCGGCTGGAGGCCATGGCGGGGGGCATGCCGCGCGCGCACGACGTCGCCGCCGTGTGCGCCGCGCTCGACAAGCCGGACGGCTACCGTCCCGCCGGGCGCCCCGCGCCGGTCCTGCCGGTAGCAGACCGGCCGAAGCGGATCGCGGTGACGGACGTCGACCGGCTCAAGGCTGACCCCTTCGCCTTCTACGCGCGCGCGGTGCTGCGGCTCCACCCGATGGAGGCAATCGACGCCGACCCGAGCGCGCGCTGGCGCGGCACGGCGGTACACCGCGTGCTGGAGGAGTGGGCGAAGGAGGACCGCTTCGCCCCAGACGGCCTGCGCGCGCGGGCGCGCGCGCTCCTCGACGATCAGGCGACCCACCCGCTGATCCGCGCGCTGTGGGAACCGCGGCTGATGGAGGCGGTCGAGTTCTTCGGAACGGAGACGGCGCGGCTGCTGGCGGAGGGCCGGCGGCCCTTGGCCGTTGAGCTGCGCGGCGAGGCGCCGGTGGACGGCGTGACGCTGCACGGCGTCGCCGACCGGATCGACCGGTCTGCCGATGGCACTCTAACGATCGTCGACTACAAGACGGGGCAGCCGCCGTCGCGGAGCGCGGTCAAGGCGGGCTTCTCCATGCAGCTCGGGCTGCTGGGGCTGATCGCGGAGCGCGGCGGCTTCGACGGGGTGCGCGGCGATCCTCGCGCCTTCGAATATTGGTCGCTCGGGCGCGACCGGAAGCGCGACACGATGGGCTACGTCGAGCGGCCGACGGACCCGGCGAAGGGCCTCGCGCCGGAGGAGTTCACCGCGCTCGCCGCGGCGCAGCTGCTGGACGCGTCGAGCAAGTGGCTGCTGGGTGACGAGCCGTTCACCGCCAAGCTCCATCCGGAATACGCGCCGTACGGCGACTACGACCAGCTGATGCGGCTGGACGAGTGGTACGGGAGGGATGGTGCCTAACCGCTGGGCGCAGCTCCCCGTGCTCGAGGGCGCGCAGCTAGCCGCTTCGAGCCCCGACCGGCACGCGGCGCTGTCGGCGTCAGCCGGCACGGGCAAGACTCAGGTGCTGTCCGCCCGCGTGATCCGGCTGCTGTTGCGCGGCGCGGACCCATCGGCGATCCTGTGCCTCACCTTCACCAAGGCGGGCGCGGCGGAGATGGCCGACCGGGTCCACGCGCGGCTCGCGCAATGGGTGCGGCTAGACGATAACAAGCTCAGGAAGGACCTGTTCGCGCTGGGCGAGCGCAACGACGACGAGGCGATCGCCCGCGCCCGCACCCTGTTTGCGCGCGTGCTCGACGCGCCGGGCGGGGGCTTGCGCGTGCAGACGATACACGCCTTCGCCGCGTCCCTCCTCGCCTCCTTCCCGGGCGAGGCGGGGCTGGTGCCCGGCTTCCGCGCGCTGGACGCTCGGGAGGAAGCGCTGCTCGCGCGGGAGACGCTGGCGCGGCTGCTGGCGGGGGCAGAGGAGCGCGGGGACCTGCGGCTCCTCGCCGATGTGCAGCGGCTGAGCCGGCGATTGGGCGAGGGTGAAGCGGAGAGCTTCCTACTGCGCGCCGCGCGCGCGGACGGGGCGATGGCGGAGCTGGGGCCGCGCGAGGGGATCGAGGCGCGCCTGCGCGAGCGCTTCAGCGTGCCGCTCGGTGATGTGGAGGAGCGGGTGCGCGCGGGCTGCGCCGATGGGCGCCCGGAGCTGGACGCGCTGCAGAGCATTGCACGCGCCAACGCGGAGTGGGGCGCGGCGACAGGGCTGAAGCGTGCGGACGCCGTCGCTGATTGGCTGGGCCGCGACCCGACGGGCCGGGCGGACGGGCTGGAGGAGCTGCTGCTCGTCTGGCTGAAGAGCGACGGCGAGCCGCGCAAGGTCGAAGCCAAGCTGCTCGCGAGGGAGCCGGACTATCCCGCGCTCGCCGACCGGCTGACCGAGTATTTCGGCGGCCTGGCAGTGCTGCGTCGCAAGGCGGCGCTCACCGCCGAGTTCGCGGCGGCGCTGCGCGCCGGCCAAGCCTACGCGCTCGCCTACCGGGCGGCCAAGCGCGCGGCCGGCGCGGTCGACTTCGACGACCTGATCGAGCGCGCGCGCGAGCTGCTGACGACGCCCGGCATGGGCGACTGGGTGCGCTACCGGCTCGACCAGGAAACGGACCACATCCTGGTCGACGAGGCGCAGGACACCAACGCGCGGCAATGGGAAATCGTGCTCGCGCTTGCTTCCGAGTATTTCGCCGGAGAGGGCGCGCGAAACCCGGAGCGGCGGACCTTGTTCACCGTCGGCGACTACAAGCAGGCGATCTTCGGCTTCCAGGGCACGGACCCCGAATGGTTCGGCCACGCCCGCGCGCAGATCAAACAGGCCGCGTTCAACGCCGAGCTGCGCTTCGACGACCTCTCGCTGGAGCAGAGTTTTCGCACATCGCCGCCGGTGCTGGAGTTGGTCGATCGGACGCTTGAGCTGCTGGGGCCGGAGAAGTTGGGCCTTGAACGGTTGCCCCCACGGCACCGCAGCGCAACGCGGCACGGCTACGGCGAGGTGACGCTGCTCCGCCCCGTGTCGGCCGAGGCGGAAGCGGAAGCCGAAGAGGACAGCGGCGAGGAGGGCTGGGCGCCCGAAGCGCAGCGCGTGTTCGCCGAGCGGCTGGCGAAGCAGATCAAACGCTGGCTGACGGAGCCTTTCGCGCTTGAATGCCGCGACCGGCGGCAGCTGCGGCCGGATGACGTGATGATCCTCGTGCGCAAGCGCGGGCAGCTCGCCTCCCTTCTCGTCGCGCGGCTGCACGCGGAAGGGGTGCCGGTGGCAGGCGTCGACCGGCTGCGGCTCAGCCAACCGCTGGCGATCAAGGACCTGCTCGCCGCCATGCGTTTCGCCGTGCAGCCGCACGATGATCTTAATCTCGCGAGCCTGCTGGTGTCGCCCTTGTTCGGGTGGAGCCAGGAGCAGCTTTTAGGCTGCGCCTACGACCGCGGCGACCGCACACTGTGGGAATCACTGCGCGAGCGCTGCGCGGCCGACCCGGCGGTGGGCAAGCTCTGCGCGCTGCTGGCGCAGGCCGATTACCAGCCTCCCCACGCCTTTCTCGAATGCCTGCTGTCCGGCGCACTGCAGGGGCGGCGCAAGCTGTTGGAGCGGCTCGGCGTCGAGGCGGGCGACCCAATCGACGAGCTGGTCAACGCCGCGCTCGAGTTCGAGGCGTCGGGCCTGTTGACGCTACAGAGCTTCCTCGACTGGTTCGACCGCGGCGACGTGGAGATCGTGCGGGATCCCTCCGCGCCGCTAGACGCGGTACGGCTGCTAACGGTGCACGGGGCCAAGGGGCTCCAGGCGCCGCTAGTGATCTTGGCCGACGCGACGGGGGACCCGGACGACTCGCGCGGACGGGGCTTCGAGCTTCCGCTGGAAGGCGACCGGAGCGCGCCCCTGTTCCGCCCTCGCGCGAGCGAGCGTTTCGCGCCACTGGACGCGTGGGCGGCGGAGGCCGAGGCCGACGAGCGCGAGGAGCATTGGCGGCTGCTCTACGTCGCGTTGACGCGCGCGGAGGAGCGGCTGGTGGTGGGCGGCGCGCTGGGGCCGCGCCGCCGGGGCGCGGTGCCGGAGGAGAGCTGGCACAAGTTCGTCGAGGACGCGCTGGACACGTTGGGCGCCGAGTGGACGAAAGACGAGTGCTGGGGCCGGGTGCGCCGCTACATGCAAGGGCTGCCCGCGCCGACGCTGCGCCGGGGCCGGGCGGGGCAGAGCGACGCGCCGCCGGCCGCCTTGTTGCCGCGCCGACCCTTGCCCGAATGGGCGACGCGCCCGCCCCGGCCGGAGGCGAAGCCCTCGCGCCCGCTCGCTCCCTCCGCGCCCGAGCCGGACCAGTCGGTCGACCCGCCGCCGACTGCCGCGATGCGCGACGCCGCGCGGCGCGGCACGCTGCTCCACGCCCTGTTCGAGCGGCTGCCGGGCGTCGCGCCGGAGCGGCGGCGGGAAGCCGCGGACCGTTACCTAGGTGGCGCGGCCAAGGTGGACGACGCGGCGGAACGCGCCGCGCTCATCGACGACGCGCTGCGCGTGATCGAGCACCCGGCGCACGCCGCCTTGTTCGCGCCGGACGCGCTGGCCGAAGCGCCCTTGGCCGCGGTGGTGCCAAGCGGGGCGGTAGTCTCGGGCACGGTGGATCGCCTGCTCGTCGGCGAGGACGTGATCGTCGCCGATTTCAAGACCGGGCGCCGCCCGCCGGAAGAGCTCGGGGGCATCCCCGACTCGCATCTCAAGCAGATGGCCGCCTACCGTGAGGCGCTGCACATGATCTTCCCCGGGCGGACGGTCAGGGCGATGCTTCTCTACACGGCCGGGCCGCGCCTGTTCGAGCTGCCGGACGCGCTGCTCGATCCGCTGAAGCCCTGATTGGGCGAGGCAGAGCGATCCTTGCGGTTGTGACGCCCGCGCGCCGCTCCTAAGTCCCGGCCCAAGCAAGGGAGAAAGAATATGGCGACCAAAGCGGTGACGGACGCGAGCTTCGCGGCCGACGTGCTCGGCAGCGATAAGCCGGTGCTGGTGGATTTCTGGGCGGAATGGTGCGGCCCGTGCCGGATGATCGGCCCGGCGCTGGAGGAGCTGTCGGACGAACTGGGCCAGCAGGTCACCATCGCCAAGCTCAACATCGACGACAGCCCCGACACGCCCGCCAAGTTCGGCGTGCGCGGCATCCCGACGATGATTCTGTTCAAGAACGGCCAGCCGGCGGCGACCAAGGTGGGCGCGGCGCCGAAGAGCCAGCTGTCGAGCTGGCTGCAGGGGCAGCTCTGAGGCGATAGCCCTCTCCGCTTCAGGGGAGAGAGGGTTGGGATAGGGGCCGAGCTGCCAAGCTCGGTCCTGTTACAAACCGCACAGCCCCTCTCCGCTGCGGCTAAGGTCTACTTCGCAGACCTAAGTCTCGCTCCTTTCCCCTCAAGGGGAGAGGATCGGTTTACCCGAACAGGATGTCGGCCGCCCGGTTCCACATCGCCGGGCTCGCCGCCGCGATCAGCCCGCGCCGCTCATCGCCGACGCGGTAGGGCGTCCCGTCCGGGCGCGCAACGCGACCGCCGGCCTCTTCGACGAACAGCGCGCCAGCGGCGTGATCCCAGGGCAGCGCGCGCTCGAACAGCGCGGCGTCGTTCGCGCCGAGCACGACCCGCGGGTATTGCTCGGCGGCGCAGTTCGGCACGTCGACGGGCCGGAGCCGCCCGTGGCTGCGCTCCGCGACGTCCGCGCGGCGTTCGGCGTTGAGGTAGCGCGCGCCCAGAGCGGCGAGTGGAAGGGGGGAGCCCGTCTCCCGCGCGAAGACGCGCTTGCCGTCGACGTAGGCGCCCTGGCCGCGCATCGCTTGGCATAGCCGCCGGCGCAGCGGATCGTAGATCCACCCCGCCGCGGGCGCGCCGTCCTCGACCAGCGCGATCATCAACCCGAAGGGCGCGCGGCCCGCGGCGAAGTTGCCGGTGCCGTCGATCGGGTCGATTAGCCACAGGAGGCCCGCGCCCGCGCCCGCGAGCAGGGAAGGATCGGCGGCGACCGCCTCCTCGCCGATCACCCGCGCGCCGGCGAGCAGCGGTTCCAGCCCCGCGCGCAGCCGCTCCTCCGCCTCGCGGTCGGCGATCGTCACGAGGTCGCCCGGCGCCTTTTCCTCGACCTCGCCCGCGGCGAGCGCGCCGAAGCGCGGCAGCACCACCGTCGCCGCGACCTCGCGTAGCAGCGCGGCGACCTGCACGTGGACGGGGTGCGGCTTCAACTCCGGTAATCCGCGTTTATCGAAATGTAGCCGTGCGTCAGGTCGCACGTCCAAACGGTCGCACGGCCGTCGCCTAAACCTAAGTCTACGCCGATCTCGACCTCGCGGCCGCGCAGGTGCTCGGCCACCGGCGCCTCGTCGTAACCCGCGACGATCTCGCCGTCGCGCGCGACGACCGTGGTCCCGAAGCGGATGCTCAGCCGGTCGCGGTCGGCGGGCTCGCCGGCCTTGCCGACCGCCATCACCACCCGGCCCCAGTTCGCGTCCTCGCCCGCCACCGCGGTCTTCACCAGCGGCGAGTTGGCGATCGCCAGCGCGACCCGGCGCGCGCTGGCGTCGCTCGCCGCGCCGGCGACGTCCACCCGGATGAACTTGCTCGCGCCCTCGCCGTCGCGCACTACCGCCTGCGCGAGCCGCAGGCAGACGTCGGCCAGCGCCGCCACGAAGGCGTCCGCGCCCGGGCTGTCCGCCGCGCGCATCGGCGCATTCCCCGCCGCGCCGCTGGCGAACGCGAGCACAGTGTCGGAGGTGGAGGTGTCGCCGTCCACCGTGATGCAGGAGAAGCTTCGCGCGTTGGCCCGCCGTAGGCACTCCTGCAGGAAGCCCGGCGCGACCGCCGCGTCCGTGAAAATAAAGCCGAGCATGGTCGCCATGTCGGGCGCGATCATGCCCGAGCCCTTGACCACGCCGACCAGCGTGACGGTTCGCCCGTCTACCACCGCGCGGGCGACCGCGCCCTTCGGGAAGGTGTCGGTCGTGCCGATCGCGCGCGCCGCGGCCTCCCAGCCAGCCGGCGCGGCGGCGAGCGCCGCGGCGAGGCCCGCTTTGGCCTTGTCGATCGGCAGCGGCACGCCGATCACTCCGGTGGAGGAGACGAAGACCTCGTCGGGCCCGCAGCCCAGCGCCGCCGAAACGCGCGCGACGATCGCCTCCACCGCCGCCCGGCCGCGCGCGCCGGTGAAGGCGTTGCTGTTGCCCGCGTTGACCACCAGGGCGCGCGCCCGGCCGCCCGGCAGGGCGGCGCGGCACCAATCCACCTCCGGGGAAGGGCAGGCGTTGCGCGTGAGCACGCCGGCCGCCGTCGTGCCTTCCGCCAGCGTTACCAGTAGCAAGTCGTCGCGCGCCCAATCCCTGTAGCCCGCCCGTGCCGTCCGCACCTCCGCGCCCGCCACCGGCGGCAGCTCGGGAAAGGGCAGCGCGAGCGGGGAGGGCGACGTCATGGCCGCGCTGGTAGCGGCGCGGGCCGGCCCGTCAATTGACGCTTAAGGACCCCCCGCTTATCTCCGGGGCACATTTCGCCCCGCACGGCGGGCGCGCGCCCTTTCGAGGAACCATCATGATCGCCGGTTTCGCCAAAGCCATCTTCGGCTCCGCCAACGACCGTTACGTGGCGAAGCTGCGCAAGACGGTCGACGGCATCAACGCTTTTGAACCCGCGATCTCCGCGATGAGCGACGAGGAGCTGCAGGGGCAGACGCAGCGGTTCCGCGAGCGGCTGGCCGCGGCCGAGACGCTCGACGCGATCCTTCCCGAAGCCTTCGCCACCGTGCGCGAGGCCGCCAAGCGCGTGCTCGGCCAACGGCATTACGACGTGCAGATGGTCGGCGGCATAGTGCTCCACCGCGGCGAGATCGCCGAGATGCGGACGGGCGAGGGCAAGACGCTAGTGGCGACGCTCGCCACCTACCTTAACGCGCTGCCGGGCGAGGGCGTCCACGTCGTCACCGTCAACGACTACCTCGCGCGGCGCGACGCGGAGTGGATGGGGCGGGTGTACGGCTTCCTCGGCCTCACTGTCGGCGTGATCGTGCCCAACCTCCCCGACGAGGAGCGGCGCGCGGCCTACGCCGCCGACATCACCTACGGCACGAATAACGAATTCGGTTTCGACTACCTCCGCGACAACATGAAGTACGACCGCGGCCAGATGGTGCAGCGGCCGTTCAACCACGCCATCGTCGACGAGGTTGACTCCATCCTGATCGACGAAGCTCGCACCCCGCTGATTATCTCGGGCCCGACGGAGGACCGGTCGGAACTGTACGTCGCGCTCGACGGCGTGGTGAAGCAGCTCGCGGCGTCGCTCTACGAAGTCGACGAGAAGCAGAAGACGGTGGTGCTGACGGAAGACGGGACCGAGCAGGTAGAGCGCATCCTGGAGGACGCCGGGCTGCTCCAAGGCTCCAATCTCTACGATTTCGAGAACACGCAGGTGGTACACCACCTGAACCAGGCGCTGCGCGCCAACGTGATCTTCAAAGCCGACACCGACTACATCGTCAAGGGCGGCAAGGTCATCATCATCGACGAGTTCACCGGCCGCATGATGGACGGGCGGCGCTGGTCAGACGGGCTGCACCAAGCGGTGGAGGCCAAGGAAGGCGTGAAGATCGAGCCGGAGAACCAGACGCTCGCCTCCATTACCTTCCAGAACTACTTCCGCCTCTACCCCAAGCTGTCGGGTATGACGGGCACGGCGGCGACCGAAGCGCCCGAGTTCTTCGACATCTATAAGATGAACGTCGTCACCATCCCGACCAACCTGCCCGTGCGGCGCGAGGACGAGGACGACGAGTTCTACAAGAACCAGCCCGACAAGTTCGCCGCGATCACCAAGGCGATCAAGGAAAAGGCGGACAAGGGTCAGCCGGTGCTCGTCGGCACCGTGTCAATCGAGAAGTCGGAGCTCCTGTCCGAATATCTCGCCAAGGAAGGCGTGCGCCATGAGGTGCTGAATGCGCGCTATCACGAGCAGGAAGCGCACATCGTGGCGCAGGCCGGCCGGCTCGGCGCGGTAACCATCGCGACCAACATGGCCGGGCGGGGCACTGATATTCAGCTGGGCGGCAACCTCGACTTCCGCGTGGCGGACGAGCTTGCGGACCTGGCCGAAGGTCCCGAGCGCGACGCCGCCGTGGAGCGGATCCGGGCGGAGATTGCGGCGGAAAAGGAGCGCGTGCGCGAGGCGGGTGGGCTGTTCGTGCTCGGCACGGAGCGACACGAGAGCCGGCGCATCGACAACCAGCTGCGCGGCCGCTCGGGGCGGCAGGGCGATCCGGGCCTGAGCCGCTTTTACCTGTCGCTCGACGACGACCTGCTGCGCATCTTCGGCCCGCAGACGATGTTCGCGCGGATGCTCAACAAGAATCTTGAGGACGGCGAGGCGATCGTCTCCCCCTGGATCTCCAAGGCGATCGAGACCGCTCAGAAGAAGGTCGAGGCGCGCAACTACGACATCCGCAAGCAGGTCGTCGAATACGACGACGTGATGAACGACCAGCGCAAGGTGATTTACGAACAGCGCGAGGACATCATGGACGCCGACACGGTCGGCGACGTGGTGGAGGATATGCGCGCGGAGACAGTGAACGCGATCGTCGCTGAGAGCTGCCCGCCCGGGACGTACCCCGAGCAATGGGACGTCGAACGGCTGAAGGCGCGCGCCGCCGACGTGCTCGGGCTGGAGCCGCCGATCGATGACTGGCTGAAGGAGGACGCGATCGACCCAGAGTTGCTGATCGAGCGGCTCGGGGCGGAGGCCGCGGCACTGGTGGAAGGCAAGGCCGCCGAGCTGGCGCCCGACACCTGGGTCCAGGTCGAGAAGTCGATCCTGCTCCAGTCGCTCGACCACCGCTGGAAGGAGCATCTGGCGATGCTCGACGCGTTGCGCCAGGTGGTCCACCTCCGCGCCTACGCGCAGAAGAAACCGATCGACGAATATAAGCACGAGGCGTTCGGCCAGTTCGAGCGCATGCTCGCCGACATCCGCGAGGACGTCACCCGCATCCTGGCGCAGGCGCAGTTCGGCGGCGCTGCGGAGCAGCCCGTGATCTTCGACGAGCCCGTTGACATGCCCGACTTCCCGAGCTTCGTGACGAGCCACCTCGACCCACTAACCGGCACCGACGACACCTACGACGTCGACGGCGAAACGGGCGTGATCACCACGCGCATCCCCTCGCTCGCCGCCGCGCTGCCGCAAATGCCGGCCGGGGTGGAGGAGCCGCGCATCGGCCGCAACGCGCCATGCCCGTGCGGGTCGGGGCAGAAGTACAAGCACTGCCACGGGGCGGTGTAGGACGGAGGAAGCGCCGGTGCGAGGATGAGGCCGTCGCCCAGCGGACGCTGGGGGCGTTGCCGACCCGGACTGCCGCCCCGCGACGGCGGTAGCGGGGCGGTGGTCCGCGAGAGCGGTGCCAGCTTCCGCCGGGACGACGACTCGACGACGCTGGACCGGCGGTCTTAGCTGGCCAGCTTCGCCGCCACCTCCGCCACGCGCCGGCCTTGGTAGCGCGCGCCGTCCAGCTCGTTCGCGCTCGGCATCCGCTCGCCCTTGCCGCCAGCGATGGTGGTCGCGCCGTAGGGGCTGCCGCCGGTCACTTCGTCCAGCCGGTTCTGACCTTGGAAGCTGTACGGCAAGCCGACGATCACCATGCCCTGGTGAAGCAGGTTGGTGATGATGGCGAACAAGGTCGTCTCCTGCCCGCCGTGCTGGGTCGCGGTGCAGGCGAAGGCCGCGCCGACTTTGCCCTGGAGCGCTTGGCTCGCCCACAGGCCACCCGTCTGGTCCCAGAAGTTCGCCATCTGCGAGGTCATCCGGCCGTAGCGCGTGCCGGTGCCAACGATGATTGCGTCGTAGGTGGGCAGCTCCTCGACCGTCGCGATCGGGGCCGGCTGATCGAGCTTATAGTGCGACTTCCGCGCCACTTCCTCCGGCACGAGTTCGGGGACGCGGCGGATCGCCACCTCCGCGCCGGCCGAGCGCGCGCCGTCGGCGACGGCCCCGGCCATTGTCTCGGTGTGACCGTAGGAGGAATAGTAGAGGACGAGGACCTTGGGCATGCGCGCGCTCCCGCTAGGGTGAGCGGCGGGAAGCCCCGACGGCCCATCCTTGTTCCGTAGGATAGACAGCCTGTTTAGCTATAAAGCAGCGAAGTTGAGCTCGGCCAGAATTGCCTTAACGTTTGAAGATGGCTCGGGTACCATACTGCTGCCATGGACAGGCGAGGGTGCCTTCCCTCATGCGATCGACGACTGGAAGATCTATATCCCGGCCCTACGCTCTTGCAGACGGCTCGAAGTGGTCGAAGAGTTTACAGGTTAGTTAATCTCTTGTCTCAAGCTGCGTCGCAGTCCTGAGTAACTGCCTCAAGAATAGCAGCGAGTCCGTCCGGCTGCTCAAAGCAGAGCTCTCAGCGGACGACCGCTCCGCGAATGTCTGCTTTGAGTTGATAGCGGACCCGCGACGCCGTCGCCCGCTATGCGTGGGGGGTGAACGTTGGGCAGCTCGTCCGCAAGACTGAACAGCTGATTGCGTTTCAGGTCCGAAAAGAGCACCGTCACTACTTGGGATCGGGAGGAAACTCATGGCGACCGTAATGCCCGCATCGCATCCGACGTGGTTCCGCATCGCCGCGATCGCCGCGATCGTCTGGAACGTCTTCGGCGTAATCATGTACCTGCATTCGGTTGGGGTGTTCGGTGACCCGACGGCAGGACTCAGCGAGCCCGAACGTGCGGCAGCCGCGTCGGTCCCAGGCTGGATCACCGGTGCGTTCGCAATCGGCACCTTTGCGGGCTTGCTTGGGAGCGTCGGCCTCCTTCTTCGGAGCCTTTGGGCTCAGCCGGTCCTGTTCGTCTCGACCGTGATGCTGCTGGTCCTGGAAGGCTGGATCGTATTCTTGAGCGGTGCTCTGGAAGTGTTCGGGCTCGCAGTACCCCTGATGGTGAGCATCGGTGCAATCCTGCTTGCCTGGTTGGCGACGCACGCGCGACGGCACGGCTGGCTCTCGTAGTGTTGAACGTTCGCTTGGGTTGGAAAGCGGACCTTCAGATTTTAACGAGCAGGGCCAACGGAACGCGTATCGCTGGCCTCGAACGCTCGTTACGGCACGTACGACGGTGTTGAGGCTGGGAGCCTAGCGCGGGAGAACGAATATCGTCTTAGAGTTCTATAAATCAATGGTTCTGGTGGAACAGACTCGCCGACTATTGTCGCGTAGCGAACAGATCTGCAAGGAGAACGAGTATGAACGCAGACGAAGACGAGAGCACTTCTGAACGAGGTGAACTGCACTTTCTGGCGGCCCTAACCGACGAGTTGATGCGTGTGTTGCTGACTTCAGGCGTCCTCACTCGGGCGCAACTTAACGAGATCGAAGCTGCCGTCGCGAAGCGGACCGGAACTGCTCCAAGACCTTGGTGAAGTAAACGGTCAAAAGCGAGCCAAGCCACGACGCTGCATTCAGTGAACACTAAGCCCTGACCAGCCGGGCCGGGAACTCTTCCTACTCGCCCTGCTGAAGCCCGGCGACCCCTCCTCGGGAGCATCTGCGGCATCGCCGGTTGCCGCCCGCCCCTATTAACCTTTACTGAGCCCAAGAGTCCTATCGTCTGTCACCATGCGGATGAAGAAGACACCCGCAAAGAACTTACACACTCTGTTCACGGGACTGTTCTCTGGTTGCATGGATCGAACTGCTCCCGAGGTAGGTAGCCGCAGTACCACGCGTCCAATGCGCCTATTCTGATCGCAATGCTCCGCCAGCGGATTCCCTTCTTACGCAGCAACGCTGTTGTGGTCAGACCATCCATGTACTCCCATTCTGCCTTAAAGAAAGAACGACCAATTATGCGCCTGCCACCCGGTCGTTGTGGCTCAATTTGAACAAATGCCCACCCATCACGACCGTGCAGGTCAGTGACCACAAATTTGACCGGGGGCGTCAGCTTCTTCTCCAAGGGCTGCCGCAACAGGTTGAGAATGGCTGCCCTGTCAGCTTGGCTGGTTGGAGTGCGGGTTTCCGCCTGTGCTGACACGCTGGCAACAGCTAGGATGAGGGCTAAAGACGACTTGGGTCGGCTCGTTCGTACACGACCCTTCATTGCGCTCCTTTCAGCACGAGGAACACTCGCCATCGCTAGCTCGATCCTGGCATATTCGCCTGGCGATCAGTCCTTGGTGATAAGCACCTTAAGGTAGGTGGCAGGAATCTCGGTCCGATCGGGACCACCACGGTTCTGGGAGGTAAAAAGGTCAACGAGCTCGGCTTGTAGGTCAGCTTCGCGCCCTTCCGGCGCTGCTGCTTCAAACGCGTTCGTCGTGGGACCGTAGTAATTTCGAAAGGTAGCGAGGAACTCGGAGGAGGGACGCGCATCGCGGAAGACATAAGTAGCGCGCTCACAAGCAATCCTACCCGGCGGCACGCCAGCGGCGCCGAAACGCTCTCGCACGTTCTCTTCGACGCCCCAAGTGATGGGGCTCACAAACCCTTCAGGCTGCGGGGCCATATAGCTAGCGCTGATTCTGAGCACCTGAGCCACCAAGGTTTGATCGCCAGGGATCCAGTTCCCCATCACGATGCGTCCACGAGCTTGCGTGACCCGAACCATCTCACGGGCGACGTCGAATGGTCGCGGCGCGAACATCGCGCCAAACATGCTGATAACTAGATTGAAGCGGCCATCAACGAGCTGTTCGAGGTTACAAGCCTCGCCTTCCACAAACCTCAGGTTCGCCAACTTGGCTTCAGAAGCCCGTCTGTTACCCGCCGCCACAAAATTGGAAGCGATATCAACTCCGATGACGTTCGCACCTCGGGAGGCCGCCGGCACTGCGGTAGTGCCGTCTCCGCATCCAAGGTCAAGTACAGTCATCCCGGGCACGACGCCGAGAGTATCTTCAGCTCTTCGCCGCTCTCGCGCATCGTTCGCGCGAGTTGAGTGAAATCGCCTTTCTCCCACAAAGCTTTGTTTGCGTTCACGGCGAGCACCTCCAGAGGCAGCAAGTCACACGCTAGCACTGAACGCAGATGAATTCAGCCAAGCTGCTTACGGATCATTCCGCTGCTCTGGGCAAGGTGGGTCTTGTAGACAACGTTGATCGACTCGGGTGGTAAGCTGGAAAAGTAGCTGCATGCCGCTCTCCGCAGGGTCACGCCCCAGACGTTCTCGTATGTTTAGCTCATGAAGGGGCTACCGGCGCTTGTGTCGCTAACGGCACGGCTGCGAGGGCCGATACTGTAAGGGTTCGCTTCATAGCCCCATCGCACGATGTAGGCCCTCCGCCACTTGTCCGAGCTCGTTGCCAAGGGCGGGTGCGTTCATGCCGAGTGTCGGTGCGGACGGGTTGCGCTGTTCGTCACACGCGAGTTGCTGGCGCTCCTCACTCGGGAGGGCTGGACGGCTAACTGGCCCGGCTTCGCTTGAAAGCTGCGCTACACGGAGTGCGGTGCACGCAGCCCGCGCGTATAATGGAAGGTGGACGGTTTAGCGCCTACCCCTACACCCTATGCCGACACCGCGTGTGCACGGGTGCCCGCACCCATGGGCGTGAATCAGGCCGCTTGGGCGCGGGCCAGCGATGACCGGGATCGGAAACGATTGATCCGGCAGGCAAGGGGCTAAGCAGATTGCGCAAACGTCCGCTCTGGGTGGAAAGCGGGCGTAAGCAACTCTGGAGGAGCTAGCTATCACTTGCGAAGCGGCCAGCACCAGCTGCGTTCGCGTCGCAGCTTGGTGCTCGACCAGCGGCATGGACCGGAGCTGCGCCGTCATGCGCAGCGGTCACGCTATCAGATGCGACACGAGTAGGCCGCTGCCGCTGGAGCGCTTGTTCTCAGCTATACCGCGATGGTGAGCTTCCTGCGACCTTGCGTCGATGCGGGAGCGGCACCCGTGGCAGCATCGGTGGACGCGTCACTCTCGTCCTCGGTAGCACCAGCTTCGACCCGCGCCGGCTTGCGACCGAGCCCAATCCTGTGAGCCATGCCGCGACGGTGCTCCGAATAGACTGAAGCGGTCATCGGGTATTCGGGCTTCAACCCAAACTCCTCCCGGTACTGCTGCGGCGTCATCTGGTGCGCAGCTGCGAGGTGACGCTTCAGCGTTTTCTGCTTGGCCCCACAAACCATGCAGACCAGGTAGTCCGGCTTGATCGAGGCTTTGATGCCGACCTTTGGTTCGTGACGCTTCAATCCTTCCGGCTCCGCCGGCGCTGTCGCTTCCTGGTCAAGCCCCGCCAGCGCTGCATGAACGCTCTGAATAAGCCGGGGAAGTTCGCTCAGTACGACGTTGTTTTTGCTCACGTGCGCGGTGACAATTGCGGTGGTGAAGTCGATAAGATTCTCGGCTTGGTCAGGCACTTGCTACTCCGGGTCTGTTCGTTTGCGTGTGTTTGGCGATACACCGACTGAAGCGCAAGGTGCGATCGCCCATGGCAGCGGTCATGACCTTCTAAATTGAGCTATAGTTTTACACATAGTTGCAGTTTCCAACTCACAGCAGCTTCTCTACCGCGGGTGAAGGTACGCCAGCACATCGGCCCCCATAAAGGTCGGAAGCGGCTAAAGCCGTGAGGAACACAAGGAGAGCGCAGGACTTGACCTGAACTGCAGCATGGTGCTGGTATCAGCGGTCATGAGCTGAACGTCCGCAATGGCTCGGACTCCGACATGGGCGGGAGCGATAGAAACTGCTCGTTCGGCCGATCGGAAGCGACGACAACGGACGGAGCCAGCGGACGAGTGGCCAGCGTGGCTGACGAAGGTAGCCAGCTGGGAAACGCCGAATGTCGAAGCAGGCAGCCTGCTGCCTCAAGCCGCCCGCCCGACGCCGGAAACTCGCGAGAACATCCGCGCGGTAGCAAACCGGTGGTAACCAGCCAATTCAGCTATGGTGACTGTAGCAGCCAAACCTCTGTAGGCTCCCGCTACTTCCTACTGAAAGGCGGGGCGGGCAACAAAGCGCAGCTGCCCGCCTTTAGCCGCAAACAACCGGGGGCAACTCGACCGGGGCCCATTATAGGCGCCGCTGAATTGAGGTTTGTGGATGCCGCCCCGCAGTGTGGCGGCGGACGCTACCCTGAGCGCGCAAGCGGGCGCTGATACCCCGTTTGTTACCCCGTCTGGCAAGCCATAGCGACAAAGCCAAACCTAAGTAACTGAAAGAGTGGCTCCCCGGGCCTGATTCGAACAGGCGACCATTCGATTAACAGTCGAACGCTCTACCGCTGAGCTACCGGGGAATAGCCTCTCGGCCCGGCGCGCCTATAGCAACGGCACAGCGCGAAGCGCAAGCGGTTCAGGTGGCGAATTGCTCTAGTGCTATGCGCTCGTCGAGCGCGTGCTCCGGATCGAACAGGATGGTCAGCGTGCGCGTGCGGTCGACCTCCACGCTGACGCTGGCGACGTCGCGCACCTCCAGCTGGTCGGCGACGGCCGACACCGGGCGTTTGTCGGGATCGAGCACGCGAAGCTCGATGCGGCCCGAGTCCGACAGAATGGCACCACGCCAGCGGCGCGGGCGGAAGGGGCTGATGGGCGTCAGCGCGACGAGCTTGGAGCCGAGCGGTAGGATCGGCCCCTGCGCGGACAGGTTGTAGGCGGTCGAGCCGGCGGGGGTGGCGACGAGCACCCCGTCGCAGACGAGCTGGGGCAGCACCACGCGGCCGTTCACCGACACTTCGAGCCAGGCGGTCTGCCGGGTCTCGCGGAGCAGCGACACCTCGTTGATGGCCGGGCTCGCGACCCGCTCCCCGCCGATGGTCGTTGCCTCCATGCGGAGCGGCGGCACGCCGAACGCGCGCGCCCGCTGGATCCGCTCGGGCAGGCCCTCGGCGCGCCATTCGTTCATCAAGAAGCCGACGGTGCCGAGGTTCATGCCGAACACGGGCAGCACCCGGCCGCGTTCGAGCATCGCGTGCAGCGTTTGCAGCAGGAAGCCGTCGCCGCCGAGGCACAGCACCAAGTCCGCTTCGCCTTCCGGCGCGAACTCGTACGATCGGCGGAGGCGCGCCGCCGCCTCCGCCGCGGGAGCGGTGCCGGACGCGACCAGCGCGAGCCGCCGCTCGTTCAGCATCCGATCGCCGCCGGCCGGGGAGGTCGCCTCGCCACGGTCGGGGCTTAGGCACTCTCCGGTTCATCGGCAAGCGGACGGCGCCGGCGCGATGGTTCGTTGCGCCCGCGCCCGGTTTCAGCGATCGTAAGAAACCGCAGGCGTTCGAAGGCGGGAGTGGGCGTTGGGCGATGATTGAAGGGGCGAGCGCTCCCTTTTTCTTGGTGGCGCTGCGGCGCGACGAGGAGCTGGCGCGTGCGATGGCCGTGCTCGGTTGGCGTCCCATCCTCGCCCGGGGCGGGGCGGCCGCCGCGGCGACCTTCCTCGCCAGCGGCGCGACGATCGCCGTGGTGGACGCGCGAGGCGCGGTCGACGAGGCGGTCGAGGTGCTGGCGGCGTTGGACCGGGCGGTGTGCGACGTCGGCGGCGCCCTGCTCGTGGTCGCGCCGCACGGCGCGGTCGAGCGCTTGTCTGAGTTCCGCGCGCTGGGCGCAACTCATTGCCTAGTGGAGCCGTTCACCGCCGCCGAACTGGAGGCCGCCCTGCAGTTCGCGGAGGAGATGACGATCCGCCTCGCCGTCCGCGACGGCGGACGCTCCCTCCACGCGCCGGCGCAAGCGGGGTGGCGCGGCGCGGACGGCGCGCTCGACGCGCCAGACAGGTTGCGCCGCCCGCACCTGCTGGAGCTGTTCCGCCGTCCGGACCGCGGAGCGCGGCGGCGGACGCGCGGGGAGGGCATGGAGCCGCTCGCAAACCTAATGACGGAAAGCGTCGCCGAAGCGCAGACAGGTCCTTGGCCCGGCCTAAAACGCCGCGCGATGCTCGGATCGGACCTGATGCCCGGCTTCGCCGTCGATCGCGGCGGCCCGGACCCGCTGACCGGGCTCAGCGACGCGCGCGCGGCGCGCTGGTGGCTGGACGCGCGGCTGCTCGACACGCACGGGGGAGGCGATGACGCTTCGCTGTTCCTGCTCTCGCTGAGCCGCTTCGACGCGATCAACGCGGCGTTCAGCCGCGACACGGGCGACGAGGTCCTGCGGCAGGTGGGCGAGCGGCTCAAGAAGGTTGCCGCGACGCTCGACCCGGCGCACGTCGTCGCGCGCACGAACGGCACCGAATTTGCGGTGCTCGTCGCCGGCGCCCTGGACGAAGCCGCCGCCCGCGCGCTCGGCGAGCGGCTGTGCGAGGTCGTCGGCAAACCCTTCGCGATCGACGCGGCCAGCATTGCGCTCGGTTGCCGCGCGGTCGGGCTGGTCGGCGGCGGACCGAGCGCGGACGCGCTGTTCGATCAGGCGGCGGCGGCGCTGACGGACGCCGGCGGCTTCCGCCTCGTCCGGGCGACCGACGACGGCGACCGCGCGCTCGCCGGGCAGCTCGAGATCGACCTGCGCCGCGCGCTCGACCGCGACGAAATTCGCATCCTGTTCCAACCCCAAGTATCGGTCGCCAGCGGCGAAATGATCGGGGTGGAGGCGCTGGCGCGCTGGCATCACCCGATCGAGGGCCGGCTCGGGGCGGACACCCTGTTCGATGCGGCCGAGCGCTCCGACTATCTCGTGCAGCTGTCGCGCCACGTCCAGCGCAAGGCGCTCGCCGCAGCCGCGCGCTGGCCGGCGGCCCTGTCCGCCTTGCGGCTGTCGGTCAACGTGACCGCACAGGACATGGCGCAGCCAGACTTCGCCGCGGGTTTCCTGGCGATGGTGGACGCTGCCGGCTTCCCGCGGGAGCGGTTGACGGTGGAGATCACCGAGTCGGGGCTGATCCAGAACCTCGCCGGCGCCGCCGAGCTGCTGACGGCCCTGCGCGCCGCGGGGCTCAGCATCGCCATCGACGACTTCGGCACGGGCTATTCGAGCCTCGCCTATCTCAAGTCGCTGCCGGTCGACTACCTCAAGATCGATCGCCGCTTGTCGCGCGACATTGCCGGCAGCCCACGCGACCAGGTAGTCGTGCGCGGCATCATCCTGCTCGCCCACTCGCTCGGCCTGGGCGTGATCGCCGAGGGTATCGAGAGCGTCCGCGAACTGGCGCTGCTCGCGGAGGAGGGCTGCCACGTCTACCAGGGCTTTCTCGCCTCGCCGGCGGTGGAGAGCGAGGCGCTGCAGGCGTTCGTCGGGACGGCCTAGCCCGCGAGCTTCGCCAGCCCCTTGCTCAGCTGCAGCGCGCCGTGGAGCCGAGCGCCGACATCAGTCCAGTCGCGGGTGACGACCAGCTTGCTGTCGGGGCGGAGCTTGGCCGTCCCCTTCAGCCGCTCGACGTAGGCGAACAGCCCTTGGGGATCGGGCGGCCCGTCGCCGTGGAACGTCACCAGCGCGCCGCGCGGACCGGCGTCGAGCTTGGCAACGCCCGCGCGGCGGCAGTTGAGCTTGATCCCGATCACCTTGAGCAGGTTGTCCGTGGCAGCTGGAAGCTTCCCGAAGCGGTCGATCAGCTCGGCGGCGAAACTCTCAATCGCGCCCGAGTCCTCCAGTTGGTTCATGCGGCGGTATAGGCCCATGCGAAGGTCGAGGTCGGGAACGTAATCCTCCGGCAGCAGGATGGGCGTGTCGATCGTGATCTGCGGCGACAACCCGTCGCGCGGCGCATCCTTGTCGCGTTTGCCGCCCAGCTTGGCTTCGTTGATCGCCTCCTCAAGCATCGACTGGTAAAGTTCGAAGCCTACCTCCTTGATGTGCCCTGACTGCTCGTCGCCGAGCAGGTTTCCCGCGCCGCGGATGTCGAGGTCATGGGAGGCGAGCTGGAAACCCGCGCCGAGCGAATCGAGGTTCGCCAGCACCTCCAGCCGCTTGGCCGCCGTGTCCGTCATCGCCCCCTTCGCATCCGTGGTCATGTAGGCGTAGGCGCGCGTCTTCGCCCGCCCCACGCGCCCGCGCAACTGGTAGAGCTGGGCGAGGCCGAAGCGGTCGGCGCGGTGGACGATCAGCGTATTGGCGGCCGGGATGTCGAGCCCGCTCTCGACGATGGTGGTCGACAGCAGCACGTCGTACTTGCCGTCGTAGAAGGCGCTCATGCGCTCCTCCACTTCGGTCGGGCTCATCTGGCCGTGCGCGACTACCGAGCGGACCTCCGGCACCTCGTTGCGCAGGAACTCCTGCAGGTCGGCAATCTCCGAGATGCGCGGCGTGACGAAGTAGCTCTGCCCGCCGCGATAGTGCTCGCGCAACAGCGCTTCGCGCACCACCACCGGGTCCCAAGGCATGACGTAGGTCCGCACCGCCAGCCGGTCGACGGGCGGGGTCTGGATCACCGACAACTCGCGCAGGCCTGACATCGCCATCTGCAGCGTACGCGGGATCGGCGTGGCGGTCAGCGTCAGCACGTGGACGTCGGCCTTCATCGCCTTCAGCCGCTCCTTATGGGTGACGCCGAAGCGCTGCTCCTCGTCGACGATGACCAACCCGAGGTTCTTGAACTCGACGCTCTTGGCGATGATCGCGTGGGTGCCTACCACGACGTCGATCTTGCCCGCGGCCAGCCCCTCGCGCGTCGTCTTGGCTTCGGCCGCGGGGACGAGCCGGGACAGGCGGCCGACCTCGACGGGAAAACCGCGGAAGCGCTCCACGAAGTTCTTGTGGTGCTGCCGCGCGAGCAGGGTGGTGGGGCAGACCACCGCAACTTGCCACCCCGCCATGGCGGCGACGAAGGCGGCGCGCAACGCGACCTCCGTCTTGCCGAAGCCAACGTCGCCGCACACCAGCCGGTCCATCGGCCGGCCGGCGGACAGGTCGCCGAGCACGTCGCCGATCGCGCGCTCCTGGTCGTCGGTCTCGGCGTAGGGGAAGCGGTCGACGAAGGCGGCGTAGCCGGTGTCGGCGTTCGCCACGTCCGCGGCGCGCAGCGCGCGGGCTGCGGCGGTGGCGATCAGCTCGCCCGCGATCTCGCGGATGCGCTCCTTCATGCGGCTCTTTCGCCGCTGCCACGCTTCGCCGCCCAACCGATCGAGCGCGACGCCCTCGCTCTCGTTGCCGTAGCGCGACAGCACGTCAATGTTCTCGACCGGCACGTAAAGCTTGTCGCCGCCCGCGTACTCCAGCGCGACGCAGTCGTGCGGGGCCTTGCCGACCGGGATGGAGGTCAGCCCTTCGTAGCGGCCGATGCCGTGGTCGCTGTGCACCACGAGGTCGCCGGGACTGAGAGTCGCGAGCTCGGACAGGAAGGCGTCGGCGCTCTTAGCGCGGCGCTTCTTCCGTACCAGCCGATCGCCGAGCATGTCCTGCTCGGTGAGCACGGCGGTGCTTTCGGCGGTGAAGCCGTGGTCGAGCGGCAGCACGGTCATGGCGACCGCGTTCTTCGCCGCGGCGCCGAGCGCCTCCTGCCAGGACTGGACCGCGAGCGTCTTGGTCAGGCCGTGGTCGGCGAGCAGCCCGCGCAGCCGCTCGCGCGAGCCTTCGGTGTAGCTCGCCAGCACCACCCGCTTCTTCGCCCGGCGCAGGGCGGTGACGTGGTCGATCACCGCTTCGTAGATGTTCGCGTTCTGCGCGCGTTCGGCCGCGAACTCGCGGGCGGGGTCGATGCCGAGATCGACCACGCGCTCGCCGTTCGGCTGGTGAAAGGGAGCTGCGAGGTGGACGGGGCGGGCGTCGAGCAGCGCGTCCCACTCCGCGCGTTTCAGGTACAGTCGCTCGGGCTCGAGCGGGCGATAGCTGCCGGGCTCGGCCGCCTGCGCGCGGACGCGGTTGTCGTAGTAGTCCGCGATCGCTTCGAAGCGGCCGTCGGCGGCGCCTTGCGAGCCGTCGTCGCGGATAAGGAGGTCGTCGTCGCCGAGATGATCGACGAGCGTCGCTAGACGCTCCTCGAACAGCGGCAGCCAGTGCTCCATCCCCGACAGCCGCCGCCCGTCGCTGACCGCCTGGTAGAGCGGATCGCCGGTGGCGGCCGCCCCGAACAGGTCGCGGTAGCGGGTGCGGAAGCGCTTGATGTTGTCCGCGTCGAGCAGCGCTTCGGAGGCGGGCAGGAGGGTGAAGGCATCGGCCGAGCCGGTGGTCCGCTGGTCGGCGGGATCGAAGGCGCGCAGCGAGTCGACTTCGTCGCCGAAGAAGTCGAGGCGTAGGCCGTGGGGCAGACCCGACGGCCACAGGTCGATCAGCCCGCCGCGCACCGCGTACTCTCCGATCTCGTGTACCGTGTCGGTGCGGACGTAGCCGTTCGCCTGGAGCAGGCGGACGAGCCCGTCGCGCTCGATGCGGCGGCCGGGCTTCAGTTCGGCGACGAGCTGGCGGACGCGGAATGGGGTGAGCGTGCGCTGGGTGGCGGCGGCGACAGTGGTGACGAGGAGCTGGGGGCCGGCGGCTTTGGCCTGGAGCCGGTGCAGCGTCGCCAGCCGCTCGGCGGAGGCGCGGAGCGAAGGCGAGGCACGGTCGTAGGGCAGGCAGTCCCACGCCGGAAAGGTCAGCACCTCCAGCTCCGGCGCGAAATAGGCCGCGGCATCGGCCACGGCGCGCATGGCGACCTCGTCGGCGCAGACGAATCCGGCGCGCCCCGCCGCGGCGCGGGCGAGGTCGGCGGCAAGCAAGGGGAGGAAGCCCGCGGGCGCGCCCGCGATCGTGAGCGGCCGCGGGCTGCGCTTGATCCGCTCGACCCCGGACGGCTCAGCGCGCGATTGGGATGTAGTCGAGAGTTCGGAGAGCATCGAGCATCCTGCCTTTAAGCCACGGCGGCGGCGCGGCCTTACCCAGCGCCCACGCCATCACGTCCACCTCGTCGGCCTCCAGCATGAGCTCGAATACGCTCAGCTCGCTGTCGTCCCAGCCCGCGTGGTAGCGGTCGAAATAGCCGCCAATCAGCAGGTCGGCCTCCTTGGTGCCGCGGTGCCAGGCGCGAAACGCCAGGCGCTTGAGGCGGGTTTCCTGGTCCATGCGGCTCCGGGGGTGGCGGGGGCCGCAGTCCTGCGGCTAAGCGATCTAACTAGGGATGCGGCCGTCGTTACTCAATCCGTTGTTCGCCGAGGTGGAGGTGCTGCGCGGCGTAGGCGCGGCCAACGCGCGCCCGCTGCACCGGCTGGGGCTGACCCGCGTGGTCGACCTGCTATTCCATCTGCCGGTGACCTGGATCGACCGGGTGCGCGTTGAGCAACTGGACGCGAGTGACGCGGGGCGGATGGTGATCGCGACCGTGACCCCCGTCGACTATCGCCAGGGCGGGCCGCGCGGCCCGTTCCGCGTCCACGCGACCGACGCGGACGGCAACTACGTCTCGCTCACCTTCTTCCGCAACCCGGCGTTCGCTCGCAAACAGCTGCCGCTCGGCGAGCCGCGCGTGGTGGTGGGCAAGCTCGAAACTTACGGCCAGGAGCTGCAGATCGTCCATCCGGACGGCATCTACCCGCCGGGCGCCGCGCCGGTGCTCCCCGCGCGTGAGCCGGTGTACGGGCTAACGGAGGGCGTGACCAACGCGCGCATGGGCGGGCTCGCCCGGATTGCGATCGAGCGTGCGCCGCCGCTCCCTGAATGGATCGAGCCGAGCCTGCTGGCGCAGCGCGGCTGGCCGGCTTGGCTCGACGCGCTCCGCGGCGCGCACGCCGATCCGGCGGACGCGGCTGCGCGGCTGCGCCTCGCCTACGACGAGGTGTTCGCCAACCAGCTCGCGCTGACCTTGGTCCGCGCTTCCGCCCGGCGACGGCGCGGGCGGGCGCTGGCGGGGGACGGGCGGCTGCGGGCGAAGCTGAGCCTGCCTTACCAGCTCACTGGCGCACAGGCGCGCACCGTGCGCGAGATCGAGGGCGACCTCCAGCAGGACGCGCCGATGCTGCGGCTGCTCCAGGGCGACGTGGGCTCCGGCAAGACGATGGTCGCGCTGATGGCGATACTGACCGCAGTCGAGGCGGGCGCGCAGGCGGCGCTGCTCGCGCCGACTGAAATCCTCGCGCGGCAGCACTTCGCGACCCTGCAGCGCCAGCTGAGCGGCGTCGGCGTGAACCTCGCGATCCTCACTGGGCGCGAGAAGGGGCGGTCGCGGGACGGCGTGCTGATGGGCTTGGCCGACGGCTCGATACACATCCTAGTCGGGACGCACGCGATCTTCCAAGAAGCCGTGCGCTACCGCGATCTCGGGCTGGCGGTCGTCGACGAGCAGCACAAGTTCGGCGTCGCCCAGCGGATGCTCCTCGCTGCTAAGGCTGAGCGGCCGCCGCACCTCCTGGTGATGACCGCGACCCCCATACCGCGCACGCTGACGCTGAGCCACTTCGGCGAGATGGACGTCAGCCGGCTTGATGAGATGCCGCCCGGCCGGCAGCCGGTGGAGACGCGGGTGGTGTCGCTCGACCGGCTCGACGAGGTGATCGCAGGCTTAGGGCGGCACATCGATAAGGGCGGGCAGGCCTTCTGGGTCTGCCCGCTGGTCGAGGAAAGCGAGACCGGCGACCAGGCCGCCGCCGAAGCGCGCGCGGCGGCGCTGCGGCTGCGTTTCGGCCCGGACAAGGTCGGCGTGGTCCACGGCCGGATGCGCGGGCCGGAGAAGGACGCGGTGATGGACGCCTTCGCCGCGGGCCGCATGGCCGTACTTGTCGCCACCATCGTGATCGAGGTCGGCGTGGACGTGCCCAACGCGACGCTGATGATCATCGAGGGCGCCGAGCGCTTCGGGTTGGCGCAGCTTCACCAGCTCCGCGGGCGGGTGGGGCGCGGGGAGGGGTCGTCGGTGTGCCTGCTGCTGCGCGGCTCGGCGCTCGGCGAGGTGACGCGCACGCGGCTCGCGCTGATGCGGGAAACGAGCGACGGCTTCCGCATCGCGGAGGAGGACCTGAAGCTGCGCGGCGCGGGCGAAATCTTGGGCGTGCGCCAGTCGGGCGAGGCAAAGTTCCGGCTGGCCTCGCCGGAGCAGGTCGACGAGCTGATCGACGTCGCGACAGACGACGCGCGGCTGCTGATCGACCGCGACGGCGGGCTGGAGGGCGCGCGAGGGCAGGCGGCGCGGCTGCTGCTGTACCTGATGGAGCGCGACGCGGCGGTGGCGCTGCTGCGGAGCGGCTAGGCCGCGGGCGAACGAAAAGGATTCGTTCGCGCTGAGCTTGTCGAAGCGCCTCGATGGAGGGTCTGCCGTTGAAGAGAAAGGGAGAGCTTCGACAAGCTTAGCCTGAACGGAGAGCGACGACCTAGGGGCGGACCAGCCGCCCGTGCTTCTTCTTCCCCGCCGACACCATTACCGGCTCCGCGCCGACCTCGACGACCAGCGCCTCGTCCGCGACCTTCTCGCCCGCCACCCGCGCGCCGCCGCCGGCGATCAAGCGCCGCGCCTCGCCCTTGCTCGCGGCGAGCCCGAGCCCGACCAGCGCGTCGACGACGCCGATCATCCCGGACACCGCGAGCGTCGGCAGCGTCTCGCCAGCCGCGCCCTCGGCGAAGGTCGCGCGCGCCGTCGCGGCCGCCGCCTCCGCCGCCGCCCGCCCGCGGCAGAGCGCGGTGGTCGCGTCGGCGAGCCGTTGCTTCGCTTCGTTGATCTCGCGGCCGCGCAGCGCCTCCAGCCGCGCAATCTCGTCAAGCGGCAGGTCGGTGAACAGGCGCAGGAAGCGGCCCACGTCGGCGTCGGCCGTGTTGCGCCAGAACTGCCAATAGTCGTAGTCCGACAGCTGATCCTCGTGGAGCCACACGGCCCCGCTCACCGTTTTGCCCATTTTCGCCCCGTCGGCGGTGGTGAGGAGCGGGCAGGTGACGCCGAACAGCTCGGCCCCGTCCATCCGCCGGCCGAGCTCGACGCCGTTGACGATGTTACCCCATTGATCCGAGCCGCCCATCTGCACCCGGCAGCCGAAGCGCCGCGACAGCTCGCGGAAGTCGTAGGCCTGCATGATCATGTAGTTGAATTCGAGAAAGGTCAGCGACTGCTCGCGGTCGAGCCGCGTCCGGACCGAATCGAAGCTCAGCATCCGGCTGATGGTGAAGTGCTGGCCGACCTCGCGCAGGAACGGGACGTAGGCCAGCCGGTCGAGCCAGTCGGCGTTGTCGACCAGCACCGCGTCGCTCGGGCCGTCGCCGAAGCGAAGGAAGCGCTCGAAAATGCGCTTGATGGAGGAGATATTGGCGGCGATCGTCTCCTCCGCCAGCAGCTGCCGCGCCTCGTCCTTGAACGACGGGTCGCCGACCTTGGCGGTGCCACCGCCCATCAGAACAATCGGCTTGTGCCCCGCCTGCTGCAGGCGGCGCAGCAGCATGATGAGCATTAAGTTGCCGACGTGGAGCGAGGGCGCGGTCGGGTCGAAACCGCCGTAGCCGGGAATGCTCCGCCCTGGCTCCGCGGCGAGCGCGTCGAGGGCGGTTGCGTCCGTGACCTGATGAAGGTGGCCGCGCTCGTCGAGCAGGCGTAGGAGATCGGATCGGTACGTCATGGTCGCGGAGCGGCTAGCAGGAGGCTCCCTGAAGCGGAAGCACCGCCTCGTTCCCCATCCCGATACGCCATCCGATGCGGTCGTCGGCGTCGAGGTCGCGGTGCGCATGGACGACGCGGACGAAGCGCTCTTCACCTTCGTCGTGCGCGGATGCGACCGCCTCGTCGTGCCCGGCCCCGCCATGCCGACGCGGACCGACGGGCTCTGGGCGACGACCTGCTTCGAGGCCTTCCTGCGCCCGCCCGTCGGCGATGCCTACCAGGAGTACAACTTCTCGCCTTCCGGCGCGTGGGCCGCCTATGGCTTCACCGGGAACCGCCGGGGCATGCGCGAACTGGCGCTGGTCGCCGATCCTTTTATCGGGCGGGACGAGGACGCCGACCCCGACGTTTGCGCCTGGCATGTCGATCTCGATCTGACCCACCTGCCTGCGGGCCCGTTCCGCCTCGCGCTCTCGGCGGTGATCGAGGAGGTCGGCGGGCGCAAGTCGTACTGGGCCCTCGCACACCCGCCGGGCGCGCCGGACTTCCACCATCTCGATTGCTTCGCGGCCGAACTCGCGCCAACGACCTGAGCATGGACTTCGGTATTGATCGCCTGCTCGCCGACCCCAGCTTACGCGCGCCGCTGGAGGGCCGCCGCGTCGCGCTGCTCGCGCACCCAGCCTCCGTCGCGCTCGACCTCACCCACTCGCTCGACGCGCTCATCGCGGCCGGGCTGAACGTCTCCGCCGCCTTCGGCCCGCAGCACGGGCTGCGCGGCGACAAGCAGGACAACATGGTGGAGTCGCCCGACTTCACCGATCCCGCCACGGGCATTCCCGTGTTCAGCCTCTACGGCGAGGTGCGGCGGCCTACCGGCCAGTCGATGGGCACCTTCGACGTGCTGCTCGTCGACCTGCAGGACCTGGGCTGTCGTATCTACACCTTCATCACCACGCTCCGCTACGCGCTGGAGGCCTGTGCGGCGCACGGCAAGGCGCTGTGGGTGCTCGACCGCCCGAACCCGGCGGGGCGGCCGGTGGAGGGGATGACGCTCCGGCCGGGCTGGGAGAGCTTCGTCGGAGCCGGGCCGCTGCCGATGCGCCACGGGCTGACCTTGGGCGAGCTCGGGCGCTGGTTCGTCGACCATCTCCGCCTCGATATCGACTACCGCGTCCTCGAGATGGCTGGCTACGATCCCGCAGCCGCCCCCGGCCACGGCTGGCCGTTGGGCGAGCGCGTCTGGATCAACCCCAGCCCCAACGCCCCCAACTTGCCGATGGCACGCGCCTACGCCGGCACGGTGATGCTCGAAGGCACCACGATCAGCGAGGGCCGCGGCACCACCCGCCCGCTCGAACTGTTCGGCGCGCCGGACCTGCCCGCGCGCGAGCTCATTGCCGAGATGCGCCGCCTCGCGCCCGACTGGCTCGCCGGCTGCAGGTTGCGCGAGGTCTGGTTTGAGCCGACCTTCCACAAGCACGCCGGCCAGCTCTGCGCGGGCGTGCAGATCCACGCCGAGGGGGCGTTCTACGACCACGAGGCTTTCCGCCCGTGGCGGCTCCAGGCGCTCGCCTTCAAGGTGCTGCGGCGGCTGCGGCCGGACTACCCGCTGTGGCGCGACTTCCCCTACGAATACGAGTTCGACAAGCTGGCGATCGACGTCATCAACGGCGGTCCGGGGCTGCGCGAGTGGGTGGACGACCCCGCGGCGGAACCCGGCGACCTTGACGCGCTGACCCGGCCGGACGAGCTCGCCTGGGAGGAGGAGCGCGCCCGCTTACTCCTCTACTGACCTCTACCGCTTGCGCGTCAGCTCGCGCATCGCCTCGTCGAGCTCGTCGAGCGTCAGCGGGTACATGCGGTCGCCGAGCAGTTCGCGGACGATGCGGGTCGACTGCGAATAGCCCCACTGGGTCTTCGGCGTCGGGTTGAGCCAGGCGGTCGCGGGATAGGTGTTCGCCAGCCGCCGCAGCCACAGCGCCCCCGGCTCCTCGTTGAAGTGCTCGACGGAGCCGCCGGCCGTGGTGATCTCGTAGGGGCTCATCGCCGCGTCGCCGACGAACACCAGCTTGTGGTCGTGGCCGTATTTGTGGAGCACGTCCCAGGTCGGCGTGCGCTCGGCGAAGCGCCGCCGGTTGTCCTTCCACACGCCCTCGTAAACGCAGTTGTGAAAGTAGAAGAACTCCATGTTCTTGAACTCGGCGGTGGCCGCGCTGAACAGCTCCTCGCAGAGCCGGACGTAGGGGTCCATCGAACCGCCGACGTCGAGGAAGAGCAGCAGCTTCACCGCGTTGTGCCGCTCGGGACGCATGCGGATGTCGAGCCAGCCCTGCTTGGCGGTGCCCTCCACCGTCGCGTCCAAGTCGAGTTCGTCTGCCGCGCCTTCGCGCGCGAAGCGGCGCAGGCGGCGCAGCGCGACCTTGATGTTGCGCGTACCGAGCTCGCGAGTCGAGTCCAGGTCCTTGAACTCGCGCTTGTCCCACACCTTGATCGCGCGGTTGTGCCGGCCTTCGCCGCCGATGCGCACGCCTTCGGGGTTGTAGCCGGAATTACCATAAGGCGAGGTGCCGCCGGTGCCGATCCACTTGCTGCCGCCCTGGTGGCGGCCCTCCTGCTCCTCCAAGCGCTTCTTAAGTGTTTCCATGATCTCGTCCCAAGAGCCGAGGCTCTCGATCTCCCTCATCTGCTCGGGCGTGAGGTACAGCTCCGACACCTTGCGCAGCCACTCCTCGGGCAGAGCCGCGGTCTCGTTCTCGAACGTGGTCGCGACGCCCCGGAACACCTTGGCGAACACCTGGTCGAAGCGGTCGAGCAGCCCTTCGTCCTTCACGAAAGTCGCGCGCGACAGGTAGTAGAAGGCCTCAGGCGAGCGCGCGATCACCTCGCGGTCGAGCGCTTCCAGCAGCACGAGGTGCTCCTTGAGGCTGGCGGGAATGCCCGCGGCGCGGAGCTCGTCGGTGAAGGAGAAGAACATGGGCGCGGCCTCGTCGAGTCGGCGGAAGTTGACGAAGTTGGCGCTACGTCGCCCCCCGCCGTCCTTCCTCGCCGAACGGGAGCCGCCCGGCGCGCGCCTTATACACGCGACGCAGGACTGTAGGACAGCGCCGCCAGACGCCGTCAGCCGTCGTACTCGCCGAGCCCCGGACCGTAGCTCTCGATGGCTTCGAACACGGCGGTGAGTTCGTCGCGTTCTGCCCCGCTCAATTCCGGCCGCCAGATCTCGAAGAGCAGGATGACCCGCGTCTCCGAGCCGCGGTTCCAAGCCTCATGCTCGATCGTGTCGTCGAAAAGGAGGGCGCGGCCGAACTCCCAAGAGCGCACGTCGTTGCCGACGCGGAAGGCGCAACCGGGCGGGACGATGAGCGGCAGGTGGACGATCAGCCGGCTGTTCAGCATCCCGCTGTGCGGCGGGATGTGCGCCCCCGGGCGGAGCGAGGAAAAGAGGATCATGGGCGAGCGCGCGCCGATGCGGGGGAGTGGCGCCCCGCTCGCGCGAAGCGCCTCCAGCGTGCGGGGGAAGCGTTCGGCGTGGCCGGGGACCGGGGCGCCGCGGCGCCACAAGTGATAAGCGGTCCAGCTCGGGTCGCCGACGCGGTGCGCCTGCATGACGGGGCGGTTCGGCGTCGCTTCCAGATAAGGGGTGAAGGCGGCGTCGTCGGCGGTGAGCAAGGCTTCGAGCTCCTCGCGCATCGCGGGGGCGGCGGCTTCCACCGTCGGTAGCCAGGCGAACTCCTCCCGCTCGTAGAACTGCCGCTGCGGCAGCTGCGGGAAGAAGAAGGAGGTGGGCGCCTGGAAGTAGGGCTGCTTCTCGCCGTATAGGATGTCGAGCGACTCCTGCACCCGGGCGCTGCGCCCACGCGGCCCAACGCCGCGCGCGGCGAGCGCCCGCTCAAGGTGGTCGCGGTAGCCGAGCGACGCTTGCGCTAGGACGTGGCGCACCCGGTCGAGCTCGGCCGTGAGGGCGGGCGGGAGCGGGGCCGTCGCTCCCGCCGCGATCTTGAGCGCGGCCTGGTAGAAGCTCGTCATCGCGCGCGGATCGCCGGCGCGCGCGTGGAGGTCACCACGCATGACGAGGCCGCGTAGGTCGCGCGGCTCGGCCGCGAGCAGCGCGTCGAGCGCACGCGCCTCCGCGTTGCCATCGCCACCCAGACGGCAGGCTTGGGCGAGGAGCAACCAAGGGGGAGGCACTGGCGGCCCGAACCCGGCGAGCCGCTCGAAGGCGGCACGCGCGGCGGCGGCGTCCCGGCGCTGCATGGCTGCCACGCCGGCGCGGAGCAGGGCGTCGGCCTCGGGCGGCAAAGTCGGCGAGGCGGCGCTGGCCATGCGTGCAGCCGGAGCCCTCAGCTCCACGCCCGACGAGCGAACGGCGACTTAGTCGCCATCATCCCCGCCGCGCCATAAAGGCCAGCCGCTCGAATAGCATCACGTCCGCCTCGTTCTTGAGCAGCGCGCCGTGCAGCGGCGGAATCGCCTGGCGGGGGTCGCGGCTCTGCAGTACCTCGAGCGGCAGGTCCTCGTGGAGCAGCAGCTTGAGCCAATCGATCAGCTCGCTGGTTGACGGCTTCTTCTTCAGCCCCGGCACGTCGCGGACCTCGTAGAAGATGTCGAGCGCCTTCGCCACGAGCCGTTGCTGGATGCCCGGAAAATGGACGTCGATAATTGCCTGCATCGTCTCCCGCTCGGGGAATTTGATGTAGTGGAAAAAGCAGCGGCGCAGGAAGGCGTCGGGCAGGTCCTTTTCGTTGTTGGAGGTGACCACCACGACCGGCCGCTCCACCGCGCGCACCGTTTCGCGCGTTTCGTAGACGTCGAACTCCATCCGGTCGAGCTCGTGGAGCAGGTCGTTGGGGAACTCGATGTCCGCCTTGTCGATCTCGTCGATGAGGAGGACGGGGAGCTGCGGGCTCCGAAACGCTTCCCACAGCTTGCCGCGGCGGATGTAGTTGCCGATGTCGTGGACGCGCGGATCGCCGAGCTGGCCGTCGCGCAGCCGGGCGACCGCGTCATACTCGTAGAGGCCCTGCTGGGCCTTGGTGGTGCTCTTCACCGTCCACTCGATCAGCGGCGCGCCAATGGCGGTCGCGATCTCCTGCGCCAGCACCGTCTTGCCGGTGCCGGGCTCGCCCTTGATCAGGAGCGGGCGGCGGAGCGCGACCGCCGCGTTGACCGCGACCTTTAGGTCCTCCGTGGCGACGTAGTTCGAGGTGCCTTCGAAGCGCATGCGGTTCCCTCCGGGTTCGCCGGACGGGTAGGGCGCGAGGCTCGCGCGGGCAAGCCGCCGCTAGACCTCGACCTCCGCGCGAGCCGCGCGGCGGGCGCGCAACAGGCGCCACAGACCGCGGTGCTGAACGAGGAGCTGCTCGGCCCCGAACAGCAACGCGCGCTCGGCGCCATGGGTAGGCGCGGCGGCGTCCAGCACGACGGCGAGGGCGTCGCGCCCAGGAAGTGCGAGAGCGGCGGGCGCGACACCGAGCCGGTCGGCGGCGTGATCGAGCAGCGCGCGCACCGTGCCCCAGTCGAGCACCAGCGCGGCGGCGGCGCCGAGTGCGCACCCGGTGCGCTCGGAGCGCGCGAGGATGTCGAGCGCGGCGCGTTGACCGAGCACGGCCCCGGCAGCGCGGTCGGCGTGAGGCGTGCTGGGGATCGGGCCGGCGGCGGCTTGGAGCCGCAGCAGCAGGGCGCGCTCGGCGGCGAAGCCGTCCACCGCCGCTTCGACCCAGCGGCGGGCGGCGGGAGCGAGCGGGGTCCCGGCGACGCGATCGACAACGCCGGGAAAAGCGCCGTGGAGCAGGGACAGGAGGTGGACGAAGTCCGCGAGGTTGCGCGAGGCGGCGCGCCCCGCGAGCAGCTCGGCCGAGCGGAGACAGGGCTCGGCCCCGCTGCCGTCCGCGTCGACCAGCGCGAACAACGCCGCGCCCGCGCCGACGCGCGGGGGAATGGGGGCAAGAAACATGGCGACACTCCGCTACCGGTGACGAGGATCACCTAGCGAAGCGGGGTAAAGGCGGAGTTTATGAAGCGGTGGAGCCCTCTTACCTTCAGGACGAGGATTAGACGAGGGGCCGCGCCGAATGGCCTCATCCTACGTGACTACCGTAGTAGCGCCTCTCCGCTACGACGACGCCTTCGCTGTCGCGAAGCCTACCTCGCTGCTCTCCCCTGGAGGGGAGAGGGAAGGGAAGCCTTACTGATCCAAGAAGCTCCGCATCTTCCGTGACCGGCTCGGGTGCTTCAGCTTGCGCAGCGCCTTGGCCTCAATCTGCCGGATGCGCTCGCGCGTTACAGAGAACTGCTGGCCGACTTCCTCCAACGTGTGGTCGGTGTTCATGCCGATGCCGAAGCGCATGCGGAGCACGCGCTCCTCCCGCGGCGTGAGCGAAGCCAGCACGCGCGTCACCGTCTCCTTCAGATTCGCCTGGATCGCGGCGTCGACGGGGATCACCGCGTTCTTGTCTTCGATGAAGTCGCCGAGGTGGCTGTCCTCCTCGTCGCCGATCGGCGTTTCCAGGCTGATCGGCTCCTTGGCGATCTTCATCACCTTGCGGACCTTCTCCAGCGGCATGGAGAGGCGCTCGGCCAGCTCCTCCGGGGTCGGCTCGCGGCCGGTCTCGTGAAGGAACATGCGGCTGGTGCGGACCAGCTTGTTGATCGTCTCGATCATGTGGACGGGGATGCGGATGGTGCGCGCCTGGTCGGCGATCGACCGCGTGATCGCCTGGCGGATCCACCAGGTCGCGTAGGTCGAGAACTTGTAGCCGCGGCGGTACTCGAACTTATCCACCGCCTTCATAAGGCCGATGTTGCCTTCCTGGATCAGGTCCAGGAACTGTAGCCCGCGGTTGGTGTACTTCTTGGCGATGGAGATCACGAGGCGGAGGTTGGCCTCGACCATCTCCTTCTTGGCGATGCGCGCCTCGCGCTCGCCCTTCTGCACCATGTTGACGATACGGCGGAACTCGGCGAGCGCTGTGCCGGTAGCCTGGGCAATCTCCGCCATCTCGGCGCGGATGCGCTCGACGGCCTCGAATTCGGTGGACGCGAAGTTGGCCCATTTTTTGTCGATCTTAGCGACGCGCTCGAGCCAGCCTTCCTCGAGCTCGCGGTCCATGTAGGCGTCGAGGAACGCCTTGCGCGGCACACGGTGCTTCTCGGCCAGGCGCAGCATCTGGCCGCCGAGCGCCGTCAGCCGGCGGTTATAGCCGTAGAGCTGGTCGACGAGATAGTCGATTTTGGCGCCGTGGAACTGGACACTCTCGACGAGCGCGGTGAGCTCCTCGCGGTGCCTCTGGTACTTCTTCTCTTCCGACGCCGCGTAGACGTCGCCGGCGGACAGCGCGGCCAGGCGCGCTTCCTGCAGGCGGCCGAACTTCTTGAACACAGCGGTGATCGCTGCGAACTTCTCCAGCGCGGCGGGCTTGAGCTGCTCCTCCATCTGGGCGAGCGAGAGGGTGTTGTCCTCTTCCTCGTCGTCCACCGGGCGCGGCGCGCGGTTGGCTGCGATGCCGTGCTCGTCTTCTTCCTCCTCGGCGACCTCCTCGACCTCTGCTTCCTCCTTGAAAGCGGGGCCGGCGGTCGCCGTGGTGACCTCGCCCGCGCCGTCCGCGGCATCGTCGCTGAGCGATTCGGGGGGAGGATCCTTCGACAGCATAGCGTCGAGATCGAGGATCTCGCGCAGCTGCATGGTGCCGGCGTTCAACGCCTCGGACCAGCCGATGATCGCGTTGAAGGTGATGGGGCTCTCGCACAGGCCCCAGATCATAGTGTCGCGGCCGGCCTCGATGCGCTTGGCGATGGCGATCTCGCCCTCGCGGGAGAGGAGCTCCACCGCGCCCATCTCGCGCAGGTACATGCGGACGGGGTCGTCCGTGCGGTCGACGTTGCTCTTCTTCTCGGGCCCTACGCGGCCGAGGTCCTCGCCGACGATCTCGTCGGTCGCGTCATCCTCGGCGGCGGGCTCGGGCCCGCCGGAGGTCTCCTCCTCCTCGCCAGCTTCTTCATTCTCGACGATGTTGATGCCCATCTCGGACAGCGCGGACATCACGTCCTCGATCTGCTCCGACGACATCTGGTCCTGCGGCAGCGCGTCGTTGAGCTCGTCGTAAGTCAGGTAGCCGCGCTTCTTGGCGCGGGCGATCAGCTTCTTGATCGCGCCTTCGTTAAGGTCGAGCAGCGGCTGGTCGCCGCCGTCGGGCTTCTCCACCGCTTCTTCTGCCGCCGCTTCACGCTTGCTCATGCTTCGCCTTGTTCCGCCAGGGCGCGATCCGCCTCGCGCCGCATCAAATCAATCAAGTCCTGCTCGACGCGGCTGACGGCCGCGACGATCCGCTGTTGCTCGTCCCAGTCGCCTTCGGCGCCGCTCTCGACCCACCGCCGCGTAGCTTCCGCCTGCGCCCGGCTCAATGCCGACTTCACGCACATCAACGAAAGCATCGTCCGCAATTGGCCGGCCGCCGCCTCCCCGTCCGCGCCGTCGCGCAGGAAAAGATACCCGGCCCGACGCTCGCCGCCGAGGGACGACAACGCGGCCGATATGGGCCGTAGCCGCTCCGGTTCAAGCTGGCCTTCCAGCGCCGCGCCGACCAGCGCGTCGCGCGCGGCCACGAGGCGGGGGTGGGCGAGGGGAAGCGCGGTGAGCTCCTCCAGATGCTCGGCGGCGACCTCCGGAAAGCGGCACAGGCCGACGAACAGCGCGGACAGCTCGCGCAGTTCTGTGTCGGGCAGCGGCGGGCCGCGCGGGCGCGGCGGCGGGGGTGACCAGCGACCGCGGCCGGGGGTGAAGGAGGCGCGGCCGCCGCCCGGGACGAAGGGCGCGCGCTTGGGCATCGCCTCGTCGAAGCGGCGCAGCATCTCGCCCCGGTATTGTTCGCGCACGTCGCGGTCGCCAATCAGCCCAACCTGCTCCATCAGCCGTTGCTTCAGGCCCGCGCGCGCCTCCGGCGAGGTCAAGGGTTCGGCCGCCTGCGCCTCGTGCCACAAGCGGGCGGCGAGCGGCTCGGGTTCGGCGAAGGCGGCGTCCACTGCGGCGCGCCCGCCGGCGCGGACGAGGTCGTCGGGGTCCTGTCCGGCGGGAAGAGTTACGAAGCCGAGCGAGCGGTCGGGCGCGATGGCGGGGAGGGCGCGCACCACTGCCTTGGCGGCGGCGCGCTGGCCGGCGGCGTCGCCGTCGAAGCTGAGCAAGGGGCGGGGCACGACGCGCCACAACAGCGCGAGCTGCGTTTCAGTGAGCGCCGTACCGAGCGGGGCGACGGCCTCCGCCACCCCCGCGCCATCGAGCGCGATCGCGTCCAGATAGCCTTCGACCACTATGAGCCGCCCGCTCTCGCGCGCGGCGGGGGCGGCGCGGTGGAGGTTGAACAGGGTGCGGCCCTTGTCGAACAGCGGCGTTTCGGGGCTGTTGAGGTATTTCGGCTCGCCTTCCCCGAGAATGCGGCCGCCGAACGCGATGGTCCGGCCGCGCGCGTCCATGATGGGGATGATTAGGCGGCCGCGGAAACGGTCGTAGGGGTCGCGGCCGTCGTCCGGCTTGATGAGCAGGCCCGCTTCGATCAACGCCTCGTCGCCGAAGCGGGACAGCGCGCCGCGGAGCTTCCCCCGGGAGTCGGGCGCAAAGCCTAGGCGAAAGCGCGCGCGCTGGGATGGGCTGATGCCGCGGCGCTCCAGATAGGCGCGGGCGGTGGAACCCTCCGGGCTGGCGAGCTGCTCCTCGAACCAGGCGGCGGCGGCTTCGGTGACGTCGATCAGGCCAGTGGCCCGCTCGGCGCGCGCCTGGGCGCGGGGGTCGGGGGCGGGGACCTCCAGCCCGGCGGCCCCGGCGAGCTCCTTCACTGCATCGATGAAGGACAGGCCGGAGGTCTCGGTCAGGAAGCGGATCGCGTCGCCGTGCGCCGAGCAGCCGAAGCAATGATAGAAGCCCTTCTCGTCGTTGACGTGGAAGGACGGGGTGCGCTCGTTGTGGAACGGGCAGCAAGCCTTGAACTCGCGGCCCGCGCGCTGGAGCTTCACGCGGCGGCCGACGACCTGAGACAGGGTGGTCCGGGCGCGGAGCTCGTCGAGGAAGGCGGGGGAGAGCATGGCGATCTGCGGTAATAGCGCAGGACCCGTCCGAACGTCACTTCCGTTCGCGCTAAGCTCGTCAAAGCGCCTTCCAGGACGGCCCGCCGCCGAAGGGGAAGGGAAGAGCTTCGACAGGCTCAGCCCGAACGTAGTCCAGGAGCGGGGCAGCGGTTCACCCCGCCAGCCGCGCCTTCACCAGCGCGCTCGCGCGGCTCATGTCTATCTTGCCGGCGAGGCGGCTTTTGAGCTCGGCCATGACCCGGCCCATGTCCTTGGGCCCGATTGCGTCGAGCTCGGTCGCGATCGCGTCGATCGCGGCGGCGGCCTCGCCCTCGTCCATCATACGCGGCAGGAAGCGCTCGATCACCGCGACCTCCGCGGCCTCGGCCGCAGCTAGCTCGGCGCGGCCGCCCTGCTCGTAGAGGGCGATCGACTCGCGGCGCTGCTTGACCATCTTCTGCAGCACCTCTGTGACGAGGAGGTCGTCGTCCTGCGGCGGCTTGCCCCTGAGCTCGATGTCTCGGTTCTTGAGCTGCGCCTGGATCAGGCGGATCGTACCGGTAGCCGCCTTGTCGCCGCCCTTCATCGCGGTGGACAGCGCGGCTTTAATATCGTCGCGGATCATGGGACGTGACCTTCATAGCGGAACCTCCGCCACCCCCGCGAAAGCGGGAGCCCACTGCTTTCACCGCTCGCGCGCGGACGACGAAAGAAGGTGGGTTCCCGCTTCAGCGGAGATGACGGGAGTGGGTGGGGAGCGGTTAGCGGCTACGAATCGGCTTTGCTAGATTGACCGCCGAACGCCGCGCCCTTAGCCCGCGGCCGTTTACCTTATCATCAGAGGACCGCCGCCTTGGCCCCAGCCGCCGACCCCCACGCGCCGCCGCCCGGCGCGACCGGCGTGCTGCTGTTCAGGGATGGCTCGGTGATGTGGGGGCGCGGATTCGGTGCCGCTGGCAGCGCCGTCGGCGAACTGTGCTTCAACACCGCGATGACCGGCTATCAGGAGGTAATGACCGATCCCTCCTACGCGGGACAGGTCGTCACCTTCACCTTCCCCCACATCGGCAACGTCGGCGCGAACGAGGAGGACGTGGAGGCGGGCGTCCCCCACGCGCTCGGCTGCGTGGTGCGCGAGCTGCCGACCGCCCCGTCCAACTTCCGGGCGACGCAGGGTTTTGCGGAGTGGTTGGCGCGCACGGGGCGAATCGGGCTGGCCGGCGTCGACACGCGCGCGCTGACCCGGCGCATCCGCGGCGGCGGGGCGCCGGACGTGGCGATCGCCCACGCGCCCGACGGCAGGTTCGACCTGCCCGCGCTGCTCGCCCAGGCGCGCGCCTGGCCGGGGCTGGAGGGCATGGATCTCGCCAAGGACGTGTCGTGCCGCCAGCTGTTCGCTTGGAGTGGCGGGGCGTGGTCGCTGGAGGAGGGCTACGCTGGGGATGGCGGCACGGCGCATCGACCCCACGTTGTCGCCATCGACTACGGGTCCAAGCGCAACATCTTCCGCAACCTCGTCCGCGCCGGCGCACGCGTCACCGTGCTTCCGGCGACCGCGACCTACGACGAAGTGATCGCACTCGAGCCCGACGGCGTGTTCCTTTCCAATGGCCCCGGCGACCCGGCGGCGACCGGCCTCTACACCGTCCCGGTGATCCGCCGGCTGCTGGAGCGCAGCGTGCCGATCTTCGGCATCTGCCTCGGCCACCAGCTGTTGGGGCTCGCGGTGGGCGCTCGGACGACCAAGATGTTCCAGGGTCACCGCGGCGCGAACCACCCGGTGCGGCGGCTGGCCGACGGCCGCGTCGAGATCACCTCCATGAACCACGGCTTTGCGGTGGAGGCCGACAGCCTGCCGCCTAATGCGCGGGCGACGCACGTATCCCTTTTCGACGGGAGCCTGGCTGGGCTGGAGCTGACCGACCGGCCGGCGTTCAGCGTGCAGCACCACCCGGAGGCCAGCCCGGGACCGCAGGACAGCTTTTACCTGTTCGAGCGGTTCGTGGACGCGCTTAGGAAGCAGCATGTTTAGAGCCTTCGCCGTCGCCTCCGTCCTTCTCCTCTCCGCCTGCGTCACCGCTCCCCGCCTATATCCAACCGAGCGCCTCAACACACTCACCCGCGACTGCGGCTTCGCGCTGGGGACCATCTACCAAGAAGAGGAGGAACCCAAGTTGCTGTTCCTCGTCGCGCCGGAGGCCCCGCCCACCAATCTCGCCTGCGTCCAGCGCTTCGCGAACAAGCGCAACCTCCACGTCGCGCACATCGCGGCGGTGATCGAGACGAACTGATGCCGCGCCGGACCGACCTGCGGAGCATCCTGATCATCGGGGCCGGGCCGATCGTCATCGGCCAAGCGGCCGAGTTCGACTATTCAGGGACGCAGGCGGTGAACGCGCTGCGCGAGGAAGGCTACCGGGTGATCCTGGTGAACTCCAACCCGGCGACGATTATGACAGACCCGGAGCTGGCCGACGCGACCTACGTCGAGCCGATTACGCCCGAATATGTCGCCAAGATCATCGAAGCCGAGCGGCCAGACGCGGTGCTGCCGACGATGGGCGGGCAGACGGCGCTGAACGTCGCGCTGGCGCTGGCCAAGGACGGCACGCTCGACCGCTACGGCGTCGAGCTGATCGGCGCCAAGGCGGAGTCGATCGAGAAGGCGGAGGACCGGCTCAAGTTCCGCGAGGCGATGGACCGGATCGGGCTGCAATCGCCGCGGTCGGGTATCGCGCATTCGGTGGAGGAGGCGCTGGAGGCGCTGCACGGGGTTGGGCTGCCCGCTATTATCCGGCCGTCGTTCACGCTCGGCGGAACGGGCGGGGGCATCGCCTATAATCGGGAGGAGTTCGTTTCCATCGTCGCCGGCGGGCTCGACGCCTCGCCGACAACCGAGGTGCTGATCGAGGAGTCGGTGCTCGGCTGGAAGGAGTATGAGATGGAGGTGGTCCGTGACCGCGCGGACAACACGATCATCGTCTGCTCCATCGAGAACGTCGACCCGATGGGCGTCCACACCGGAGACTCCATCACCGTCGCGCCCGCCATGACGCTGACGGACAAGGAATATCAGATCATGCGCAACGCGAGCATGGCGTGCCTGCGCGAGATCGGGGTGGAGACGGGCGGCTCCAACGTCCAGTTCGCGGTAAACCCGGCCGACGGGCGGCTGGTGGTGATCGAGATGAACCCGCGGGTGTCGCGAAGCAGCGCGCTCGCGTCGAAGGCGACCGGCTTCCCCATCGCGCGGATCGCGGCGAAGCTGGCGGTCGGCTACACGCTCGACGAGCTGACCAATGAGATCACGGGCGCGACCCCGGCCTCCTTCGAGCCGACGATCGACTACGTCGTGACCAAGGTACCGCGCTTCGCCTTCGAGAAGTTCCGCGGGGCCGAGCCGCTGCTGTCGACCGCTATGAAGAGCGTCGGCGAAGTCATGGCGATCGGGCGTAATTTTCATGAGTCGCTGCAGAAGGCGCTGCGCGGGCTGGAGACGGGGCTTTCCGGTCTCAACTTCGTCGACGCGCTGGTGGGCGCGCCGCAGGCGGAGATCGAAGCGGCTCTGGCGCGGGCGACGCCCGACCGGCTGCTCGTCTCGGCGCAGGCGCTGCGCGAAGGGTTAACCGTCGCCGAGGTGCACGCAATCGCCAAGTACGATCCGTGGTTCCTCGAGCGGCTGGCGGAGATCGTGGCGGTAGAGGACGAGGTCGCGCGCGACGGGCTGCCGGGAGATGCGGCGGGGATGCGCCGGCTGAAGGCGATGGGGTTCAGCGACAAGCGGTTGTCATGGCTCGCGCTGCAATCGGCGTCGCTGCGCCCCGGCACGCGGCGCGCGATCCGGCGCGGGTCGGGGGTGGTCCACGACGCTATCGCGGCGATGACGGGCGGGGTGACGGAAGCGGAGGTGCGCGCGCACCGGCACCGGCTGGGCGTGCGTCCCGTGTTCAAGCGGGTGGACAGCTGCGCCGCTGAGTTCGAGGCGCGGACGCCCTATCTCTACTCGACCTACGAGACGCCCGCTTTCGGCGCGCCGGAGGACGAGGCGCAGCCCAGCGACCGGCGCAAGGTGGTAATCCTTGGCGGCGGGCCGAACCGGATCGGGCAGGGGATCGAGTTCGACTATTGCTGCTGCCACGCCGCCTTCGCGCTCCGCGAGGCGGGGTTCGAGACGGTGATGGTGAACTGCAACCCGGAAACGGTGAGCACCGACTACGACACCTCCGACCGCCTCTACTTCGAGCCGCTGACGGCGGAGGACGTGCTGGAGATCCTGCACGTCGAAGGGTCGCGCGGAACGCTGCACGGCGTCGTGGTACAGCTCGGCGGGCAGACGCCGCTTAAGCTCGCGGAGGAGCTCGCGGCGGCCGGCGTGCCGATTCTGGGCACCTCGCCCGACAAGATCGATCTGGCGGAAGATCGCGAGCGCTTCGCTGCCTTGGTCAACCGGCTCGGGCTGCGTCAGCCGGCGAACGGCATCGCGCGGAGCCGGGAGGAGGCGTTGGCAGTGGCGAATCGCATCGGCTACCCGGTGCTGCTGCGCCCGTCCTACGTGCTCGGCGGCCGCGCGATGGAGATCGTCGACGGGCCGGCGCAGCTCGAGCACTATGTTGAGACGGCGGTGCGCGTGTCGGGCGAAAGCCCGGTGCTCGTCGACCAATATCTCCGCGACGCGATCGAGGTCGACGTGGACGCGATTGCCGACGGGACGGACGTCGCGGTGTGCGGGGTGATGGAGCACATCGAGGAGGCCGGCGTCCATTCGGGCGACAGCGCCTGCTCGCTGCCGCCTTACAGCTTGCCCGCGGAAATCATCGCCGAGATCGAGCGGCAGACGGACGTGCTGGCGCGCGCGCTGTCCGTGCGCGGGCTGATGAACGTGCAATACGCGGTAAAAGACGGACGGGTGTTCCTGATCGAGGTCAACCCGCGCGCGAGCCGCACCGTGCCGTTCGTGGCCAAGGCGATAGGCGTGCCCGTGGCGAAGATCGCCGCGCGGGTGATGGCGGGCGAGCCCTTGGCCGGCTTCCTGCCGATCCGGCGTGAGGTGGTGCACGTGGCGGTGAAGGAAGCGGTGTTCCCCTTCGCGCGCTTCCCAGGTGTTGACCCGATCCTATCGCCGGAGATGAAGAGCACGGGCGAAGTCATGGGAATTTCGGACGATTTCCCGTCGGCCTTCGCCAAGGCGCAGCTGGGAGCGGGAACGGTGCTGCCGGCTGAGGGCACCTTGTTCGTGTCGGTGAAGGACGGCGACAAGCCGGTGATCCTCCCCGCCGTGCGGCTGCTCGCCGAGCGCGGCTTCCGCGTGATCGCGACGACGGGCACGGCGGCGTACCTGGCCGGGGAGGACGTTGCCGTGGAGCGCGTCAACAAGGTGGCGCAGGGGCGGCCGCACATCGTCGACCGGATCAAGGACGGCGGCGTGCAGCTGATCTTCAACACCACGGAAGGATGGCAGAGCCACAAGGACTCGCAGTCGATCCGCGCTTCCGCGCTCGCCGGACGGATCACCTACGTCACCACTGCGGCGGCCTCCGTCGCCACGGCGCGGGCGATCGAGGCGCTCGGCGAGCGCGACCTTGCGGTGCGCTCGCTACAGTCCTATTATTCCGCCTCCGAAAGCTGATCGGGCGTTCAGCGTCGATTGGCAGCGCCCGCGCCGTCCTGGCGGCGGGCGGCGCGGGCGAGTGAACACGCGAAAGGGACGACATGGCGACTGCCGACAGGCTGCCGATGCTTGCCGAGGGACACGCGAGGCTGAGCGACGAGGTGCGCCGCCTAAAGATGATCGAGCGACCTTCGGTGATCGAGGCGATCGAGGAAGCGCGCGCCCACGGCGACCTGTCGGAGAACGCCGAGTACCACGCCGCCAAGGAGCGCCAGGGGCAGATCGAGGCGCAGATAGCCGAGATGGACGACCGCCTGTCGCGCGCGATGGTGATCGACCCCAAGTCGCTGGGCGGCGACAAGGTGCAGTTCGGCGCCACCGTCTACCTGCTCGACGAGGACGACAAGCCCGTCACCTACCAGATCGTCGGTGAGGTCGACGCCGACGCCAAGTTGGGCCGCATCTCATATTCTTCGCCGCTCGGCCGCGCGCTGATCGGGCGGCGGGTCGGCGACGAGGTGGAAGTCTCCACCCCGTCGGGCGACCGCTACTACGAAATTGCCAAGCTGGAGTTCGTCTGAGCCCTCAGCGGGCCCTGCCCTGGCGCGAGACCCCGGCGACCGGCTGGCTCGTCGGGCTGACCGCGCTCGCTTGGGGCTCGGCGGCGCTGCTCGGGGCGGGCGACGCGGTCGCCTATCTCGCGGGCTTTGTCGCCGCGCGCGCGGCGGGCGTGGCGACGCTCGACGGCGCGGTGCCGGTGATTCTGACGCCGCTCAGCGCGACCTTCGTCCACGCCGGCGTCGCGCACCTATTCCTCAACATGCTCACGCTGGTCTTCGCAGGGCGCTTCGTGGAAGCCTCGCGCGGCGTGGCGTTCCTGCTCGCGCTCTACGTTGGTGGAGCTTACGCCGCGGCGACCGCGCAATTCCTTGTCGGGCCGGAGGAGACGATCCCAATGGTCGGCGCGAGCGGCGCGATCTCAGCAGTGATCGCGGCCTACGCGCTGATGTTCGGTGACATGCGGACGCGCGCCGGGCGGCCGATCACGCCTTTGCAGCGCGTGCTATGGTTGGCGGCGGGCTGGATCGGGCTCCAACTGCTCGTGGGCGTCGCGTTCCGCGCGGGCGGGACCATGGTGGCCACCGCCGCGCACGTCGGCGGGTTCCTGGCGGGATTGGCGATCGCGACGATGCTACGGCCGCGGGGCTAGGGCGCGGCCCGCCTCGCGTCTCCGTTCGCGCTGTGCTCGTCGAAGCTTTTCCCTGGACAGCCCGCCGTCGAAGGGAAGAGGAGAGCTTCGACGAGCTCAGCCCGAGCGAGATAAGTATGAGGTAGAGAGCGAGGGTGGCTTCCCCTTCCTCACTCCCCGCCCATCATCTCCTCCGGCTCGAGCAGGCGATGGAGATGGACCACGACGTACTTCATCTCCGCATCGTCAACCGTGCGCTGGGCGTTGCCGCGCCACGCCTCGACCGCGCTGTCATAATCCGGAAAGATGCCGACAACGTCGATGGACGACAGGTCCTCGAAGTCGAAACCGCGCGTGTCCTTCACGCGCCCGCCGAAGACGAGGTGCAACTTGGTCATGGGGTGCTCCGCTAGGCTCGGGTGTTGGCGGCGCGCTTAGCAGGGTGGGCGGGAGCCGCAACGGGGAAGCGGACGCGCTTCCCCGTTGCGCGGAGTTCAGACCTCGCTGGAGGCACCCGCCGAGCCGCCGACCGTGTCGTCGTACGGATCACTGCTCGCCCTGCTCGACGCGCCCGTCGCCATTCCCGAGCCGGAGGAAGAAGCACCCGCGCCGCCGGTGGGAGCGGACTGCGCAACCGCGTCCTTGGCCGCGGTGGCCGAGCGCTGCGCGGCGGTCTTGGCGACGTCGCCGAATTCGCTCAGCTTGGCCTTGGCGGCATCCTGGTTGATGCCGGCCTCATCGAGCGCGCGGCGCGCTTCGGCCGTTGCGGCCTCCGCCGCCTCGCGCGCGGCGTCGGTGATGCGGTGGCCCACGCCGCCCAGCGTTTCCTTCTCGCGCCGAGTGAGCGGCAGCAGCGCGGCGGCGAGCGCGCCGACGGCGAGCCCACCGAGCACGGCGGCCATCGGGTTCTCCGTTACCGACTCGGACGTGGTGCTGCGCGCCTGGCTCGCGCGGTAGCGCGCGGTAGTGTAGCCGGAGGACGCGCGTTCGCGCGCGCCGCCGAGCGCGCTGCCCGCGCGGTCGGTGACGGACGACAGCTTGTCGCGCAGCCCGCCGGACGCGCTGGACGACGAGGAGGTCGCCTCGTAGCTCGACGCGCCCGTGCTGCCCGTTCCGACGCCCGCGCCGGCTGCACCGCTGATGCTCGTCTGCCCGCCGCCGTAGCTTGTGCCGCCGGAGGACGAGGCGGAGCCGCCCATGGACGAGCTGCCCGACGAGGAGCCGCCCAAAGTCGAGGCGCCCTCGAACGACGCGCCGCCCATGCTGCTGCCGCTCGACTGGGGATCGCTCCCGGTGCCGCGATTGTCGGTCATCAAATCTTCTCCTTTTAGTGCTTCGCGTCCAGTACCGGCGCGGTGATCGTGAAGTTCTCGTCGTGCGTCAGCTTGGGCGACACCTGCACCCGGTCGGCGCGGTGGCCGTCGCGGTGAAGCAGCCGGTTGAACAGCCGCAACAGCGGCCCGCGCGCCAGGACGATCAGGACGGAGACGAGCAAGGACGAGGCCGCCACTGGCCGCGCCTGAGCGGCGTGCACGGCGTCCCCCGCGACGTGGCTGCCGCGGTCCTGCACGCCGTGCAGCGCGCTGCTCGCCCTGTCCTGCACGCTGTGCAGCGCGTCCGTCGCGATCCGCTTTGGCGACAAACGCGACTGCAGCTGGTGGAGCGTGTTGCTGAAATCCGTTTTGGCGCGCTCGGCGTCGGCCTGGGCGCGGCGCACGTCCGCTTCGGTCCCGCTCATCAGACGTTGCCTCCCTGCGCGGTCGCCTTGGCGATATTCTTCTTGCCGATCAGTAGCAGAGCGATCGCCACCGCGAGGAGGAGCGCGGCGGTGAGGAGGAAGCCGAGGAAGCGACTGTCGAGCAGGTCACCGAGCCCGATGGCCAGCGCGATCAGCAGCAGGACGCTGCCGATCAAGGCAATCACGCCGCCCGCTGCCACCTCGATCAGCCCCGGCTTCAGCCGGTTCACGCGGAGCAGCGCGGTCTGCTTCTGGACGTCAATCTCCGAGCGGACGAACGTCCGCCCGTCGTCGACGAGCCGGTGGAACAGCCCGCCGATGGACTCGTCGGCGGGGTTGGCGGGATGGGTGCTGGCCATGGGTGCCCCGCGCTTAAAGCGTGCTGCTGCCGCCACCGACGACCGGTGGCGTGCCGCCGATGTCCGCGCCGCGGCCCGCGCCGGAGATGTCGGTGCCGCCGACGCTGGCGTAGGCGTCGCTGGAGCCCGCGCCCGCGCTCATGTCGCCGCCACCGTATGACCCGGTCGACATGCCCGAACCGGTGCCGGTCGCCATGGTGTCGCTGGTCGAGTCGTAGCCGCGCGAGGTCGAGCCGCTGTAGCCCGGCTGCGCTTCCGTGCCCGACTTAACCACGCGGACGAGCATGAAACCCACCGCCGCGGCGGCGGCGATCGCCACGCCCGGCGAGCGGCGGACCAGTTCCCGGGCGTCCGACAGCAGCTCCTCCGGCGACTTATTCTGGAGCGAGGTGGTAAAGTCATCAATGGTGCCCGCCGCCTGGCGGACGTAGTCGCCGTACTGCGGGCCGACGCGCTCGCTGACGGTGTCGGCGGTCTCCGAGACGAGCTGGGAGACCTGGGTCAGCGCCTCGGTGGCGCGGTTCTTGCCCTGCTCAGTATAGGTGCGCGCCTTGTCGGCGGCTTGGGTGCGGACGGTGTCGGCGAGCTTGCTCGCGGTGCCACCGAGCTTGTCCTTGACGCCGCCGGTCGAACCGGACGCGCCGCCGTAGGAGGAGCCGCCCATCGAGGACGAGCCGAAAGAGGAACCGAAGCCGCCGGAGGAACCGGTGCCGCCGAGCCCGCTCTCACCGCTCATGCCGGAGGAGGAGCCGGTGATGCCGGAGCCGCCGCCGGTGGAGCCCAGCGTGCTACCCGTAGTCCCGAGCCCGCTGCTGGCGCCGCCGGCACCGCCGGTGGAGCCGCTTGCGCCGCCCGTGGCGCCGAAGCTGCCGCCGGAGCCGCTGCCGGTCGAACCGCCGCTGCCGCTCGCCATGCCAGCCATGCCCGCCGTGCTCTGCACGCCGGAGCCGCCCGCCGCCGAGTCCATCGGCGTCTGTTCGGGCAGGCCCGTCAGGTCGGCCGCGCCGCCCTCCGTGCCGAGGTCGCCGGTGGTGGTGATGTCGCCACTGATGATTTGGTCGGTGCCTTCCGGCATCCCGGGTCCGCGTGTTGCCATGGTGATGTGCCTCCCAAAGTATTGTTACGGTCAGGAAAGCCTTAACGGCGCGCTTGTTCCGTCCGCGTCAGGATTGCCCGCGGGCAGCCCCCCCGATAGACGCGCCCCCATCCCCAGCAGGAGCTTCCCATGACCGCCATCGTCGACGTCCACGCCCGCCAGATCCTCGACAGCCGCGGCAACCCGACGGTGGAGGTGGACGTCACTCTGGAGGATGGCACCATCGGCCGCGCTGCCGTGCCGTCGGGCGCGTCCACGGGCGCGCACGAGGCCGTGGAGAAGCGCGACGGCGACGCGTCGCGCTACGGCGGCAAGGGCGTGGGAGAGGCGGTGAGGCTCGTCAACGAGGAAATCGACGAGGCGCTGCTGGGCATGGAGGCGGAGGAGCAGGAGACGGTGGACGCCCGGCTGATCGCCCTTGACGGGACGGAGAACAAGGCGCGGCTGGGCGCCAACGCAATCCTGGGGACGAGCCTGGCGGTGGCGCGCGCCGCGGCGGACGCGACGGGGCTGCCGCTCTACCGCTACGTCGGCGGGGTGGCCGCGCGAACGCTTCCAGTGCCGATGATGAACATCGTGAACGGCGGCGCGCACGCCGACAACGCGATTGATTTCCAAGAATTCATGGTGGTGCCGGTCGGCGCGCCGACGCTCGCGGAAGCGGTGCGCTGTGGGTCCGAAATCTTCCACACGCTGCGCCGCAACCTGCACGACGCGGGGCTGTCGACGGCGGTGGGCGACGAGGGCGGCTTCGCGCCGGACATCGGCAAGACAACGGACGCGCTCGATTTCATAATGCGCTCGGTCGAGCAGGCGGGGTACCGGCCCGGCGAGAACGTCGTGCTGTCGCTCGATTGCGCGGCGAGCGAGTTCTTCAAGGACGGCCGGTACCGGATGACGGGCGAAGGGCGCGAGCTGTCGAGCGAAGAGATGGCGGGCTTTCTCGCCGAGCTCTGCGCTCGCTACCCGATTGCGTCCGTCGAGGACGGCATGGCGGAGGACGACTGGGACGGCTGGGCGGCGCTGACGGAGGCGCTCGGCGACAAGGTGCAGCTCGTCGGTGACGACCTGTTTGTGACCAACCCGAAGCGGCTGGCGCGGGGCATCGAGGAAGGGATCGCCAACTCCATCCTCGTCAAGGTCAACCAGATCGGGACCCTGTCCGAGACGCTGGAGGCGGTGAGCATGGCGCACCGCGCGGCCTACACCGCGGTGATGAGCCACCGGTCGGGCGAGACGGAGGACTCCACCATCGCCGACCTGGCGGTCGCCACCAATTGCGGACAGATCAAGACGGGCAGCCTCGCGCGGTCCGACCGGACGGCCAAGTACAACCAGCTTCTGCGCATCGAGGAGGAGCTCGGATCGACCGCGCGCTACGCCGGTTCGTCGGTTTTCAAGCGCGTGGGGGCTTGAGCCGGCGAGCGTTTCACGCTCTTCTGGTATCATGCCCAAGGCTCGCAACACCGCCCAGCTGATCCGCCGCGCCGCGCTGCCGGCGCTCGGCGTGATGATCGTCGGCAACTTCGGCTACTACGCCTTGGCCGGTTCTAATGGCTTGCTCGCGCTGGGCGGCTACCATCAGGCGCGCGAGGCGAAGAGCGCGGAACTGGCGCTGCTCACCGCCGAGCGCGACCGGTTGCGGCACCGGACCGCGCTGCTCGACCCGCGCCACGCCGATCCTGACTACGCGGACGAGCTGGTGCGGCGCGAGCTTGGCGTGGTGCGGCCGGACGAGGTCGTGATCCCGCTCAAGTAGCCCGGTTGCGGGGCCGGGGGACGCGCGCCTATAGCCCGCGCGAACCCACGATTTCGCGAGGCTCCGCTTGGCCCAGGCCGCTCCCGAGTTCCCCCCGCCGCCCGACCAGCGTCCCGACCACGGCCGCCCGCCGGAGCCAACTCGGCATCCCGCCGAGCGCACGGAGCTGCTCGACTTCTACCGCCAGATGCTGCTCATCCGCCGCTTCGAGGAGCGGGCGGGGCAGCTGTACGGGCTGGGGCTGATCGGCGGCTTCTGCCACCTGTACATCGGGCAGGAGGCAGTGGCGGTCGGGCTACAGTCGGCGCTGAACGGGTCCCTCGACTCCGTCATCACCGGCTACCGCGACCACGGGCACATGCTCGCCTATGGCATCTCGCCCGACGTCATCATGGCGGAGCTGACCGGCCGCGCGGCGGGGATCGCCGGAGGCAAGGGCGGCTCCATGCACATGTTCTCCGTGCCCCACCGCTTCTACGGCGGGCACGGCATCGTCGGCGCGCAGGTCAGCCTAGGGACCGGGCTCGCCTTCGCCCACAAGTACCGGAGCGACGGCGGGCTGTGCTTGTCCTACTTCGGCGACGGCGCGGCAAACCAGGGTCAGGTGTACGAGAGCTTCAATATGGCGGAGCTGTGGGGCCTGCCGATCATCTACGCGATCGAGAACAATCAGTACGCCATGGGCACCAGCGTCAACCGCGCGTCCGCCGAGGACCAGCTATACCGGCGCGGCGAGAGCTTCCGCATCCCCGGGCTGCAGGTCGACGGCATGGACGTGCTCGCCGTGCGCGGGGCGGCGACGACCGCGCTGGAGTGGGTGCGCGGGGGCAACGGACCGATCATCCTTGAGCTCAAGACCTACCGCTACCGCGGGCATTCGATGTCGGACCCGGCCAAGTACCGTTCGCGCGACGAGGTGCAGGCGGTGCGCGAGAAGTCGGATCCAATTGAGCGCGCCAAGCGCGACCTGGAGGGCTTGGGGCTGGGCGAGGCGGAGCTGAAAGCGATCGACCGCGAGATCCGGGAGGCCGTGGCGCACGCCGCCGACTTCGCCGAGCAGAGCCCGGAGCCGGATCCCGCCGAGCTCTACACGGACGTTCTGGTAGGCCAAGACTGATGCCGATCGAACTGAAGATGCCCGCGCTGTCGCCGACCATGGAGGAGGGCACGCTCGCCAAGTGGCTGGTGAAGGAAGGCGACGCCGTGAAGTCCGGCGACGTCATCGCCGAGGTCGAGACGGACAAGGCGACCATGGAGTTCGAGGCGGTCGACGAGGGCGTCGTGCGGAGCATCCTCGTGCCCGAAGGCACCGATGGCGTAAAGGTCGGCACGGTGATCGCGCTGATCGCCGGCGAGGACGAGGCGCCCGCGACCGGCGAAGGTCAGGGCGGCGGCGCGCCGATGGATGAGGTCGCGCCCCCGGCCGACGCGCCGGCCGGCGCGGTCGAGGTCGGCATCAACGCCGCGCAGTCAGACGCGGGGGAGGAAGCGATCCAGCAGGCGAACGTGTCGGCCAAGGCCAAGGAAGGGCAGGAGCCGGCGTCGCTTCAGGTCCAGCCGGAAGCCCCGGCGGGCACCGCTACCGTCCGGCTCACCGTCCGCGAAGCGCTGCGCGACGCGATGGCGGAGGAGATGCGCGCCGACGACCGCGTGTTCGTGATGGGCGAGGAGGTCGCGCAGTACCAAGGCGCGTACAAGGTGACGCAGGGGCTGCTCGACGAGTTCGGAGCACGGCGCGTAGTCGACACGCCCATTACCGAATACGGCTTTGCGGGGCTCGGCGCGGGCGCGGCGATGGGCGGGCTCCGGCCGATCGTCGAGTTCATGACCTTCAACTTCGCGCTGCAGGCGATCGACCACATCGTCAACTCGGCCGCCAAGACCAGCTACATGTCGGGCGGGCAGATGCGGACGCCCATCGTGTTCCGCGGGCCGAACGGAGCCGCGTCGCGCGTCGCGGCCCAGCACAGCCACAACTTCGCGCCCTGGTACGCCTCCGTGCCCGGGCTGGTGGTGATCGCGCCCTATTCGGCGGCGGACGCCAAGGGGCTGCTAAAGAGCGCGATCCGCTCGGAGGATCCCGTGGTGTTTTTGGAGAACGAGCTGCTCTACGGGCAGACGTTCGACGTGCCGGAAGGCGACGTCGTCGTGCCTATCGGCAAGGCGGCCACCGTGCGCGAAGGGACGGACGTGACGCTCGTCTCCTACTCGATCGGCGTCGGCGTCGCGCTGGACGCGGCGACCGAGCTCGCGAAGGAAGGCATCGAGGCGGAGGTGATCGACCTGCGGACGCTGCGGCCGATGGACAAGGACGCGGTGCTGCGCAGCCTCGCCAAGACCAACCGGATCGTGGTGGTGGAGGAAGGCTTCCCCACCTGCTCGATCGCGAGCGAGGTTGCCGCCTTCGTCATGGAGCAGGGCTTCGACGACCTGGACGCGCCCGTGCTGCGCGTGACGAACGTCGACGTGCCGTTGCCGTACGCCGCGAATCTGGAGAAACTGGCGCTGATCAAGATACCGGACGTTGTCGCGGCGGCGAAGAAGGCCTGCTACCGCTAATTGAACGCGGAAGCCCTCGACCCGGTCCGCGCGCTCGCAGTCGCCTATTCGCCCGCGACCGCGCGGCCGGGCCTGCGCGCGCTGCTAGCGCTCGACGAGCGCTTCGCCCGGATCGTGCGCGAAGCGCGCGACCCGCGGCTCGGCGAGATCAAGCTCGTCTGGTGGCGCGACGCGCTGGCCGGGCTCGACGAGGGGGAGCCGCCCGCCGAGCCGCTGCTCGCGGCCGCCGCCGAAGAACTCGTCCCGGAGCTGACCGGCGCGGCGCTGGGCGCCGCGGAGCCGGCGTGGCGCGCGCTCCTCACAGAGCCGCCGCTGAGCGATGAGCTTTTGGCGCTCCACGCCGAGGGCCGGGGCGCGCGGCTGTTCGCGCAGGGGGCGGCGCTGTGCGGCGTTGCGCCCGAAGCATGGCTGCGCGCCGCGGGGGAGGCCTGGGCGCTCGGCGAGATCGCGGGCAGGCAGGGCGAGACGGCCCGGCGCGCGAGCGCGCTCGCCGCCGAACG
>CADCVW010000096.1 GCA_902806235.1 uncultured Sphingomonadaceae bacterium
TCTCGCGCCGGCGCTGGCCGAGCGACTCGCCGGGGGCGTCGGGGGCTGGGCCGCGCTGGCGCTCGTCGCGGCCGCCTACTGCGCGGCGCGGGGGCGGACGGGGCTGGGCGGAGGCGACCCCAAGCTGTTCGGGGCGATCGGCTGCTGGCTGGGCTGGCGCGCGCTGCCGGGCGTGCTGCTGGCGGCGGCGCTTGCCGGGCTGGCCGTCGTGCTGTTGCTACGACTGCGAGGGCGAGAGGTGACAGCGACTACGCGGCTGCCGCTCGGTGCCCTGCTCGCGCCGGCGGCGTGGGGCTTGTGGCTATGGTCCGCCTAGCCGTCCGGCGCGGCGGGCCCCCACCAGCGGCCGAGGGTCGTCGCCGCGGGCGCGCCGCCCTCGCCGCCGCGGACGAGGAGGCTGGTGAGCACCTGCTCCGTGCCGCCGATCGTCACCGTCGTCCGCACCCACCAATAATTGGAGGTGAAGCCGACGCCGGGCGGGAGCGCCGCGCCGATCGCGTCCAAGTCGGCGGGGGTGACGAAGCCGGCGCGCGCGCGCTGGGCCAAAATCGCCTGCGCCGCTGCGGGTTCGAACAGGAGGTTCACCAGCGGGTCGGCCGCGGTGTTCAGGTTGATCGGGGTGGGGCCGGGAAGGCGGGTGACGAAGGGGGCGAGCCGGGCAACCGTCGCCGGGTCCAGCCCGAGCGCGGCGAGCTGGGAGGCGTCCGTAACCGGCCCGGCGCGGCGGAGCGCGTCGACCAGGGCGGTGGCGCGGCCGGGCTGGTCGGCGAGCGCGCGTTCGAGCAGGGCGACCGCGGTCGCCGCGGCGGGGCCTTCCTGGCTCAGGTTCTGGAGGTTGAAGCGGCCTTGCGCGTCGGCGACCGCGAGCGAGAAGCGGCCGCCGTCGATCGCCGTGCCGGGCTGGACCACGCGCGCCCAGGGCTCGCGCAGGTGATCGGCGTTAGGCGCTTCCAGCAGATCGCGGCGGAGCGCGGCGGCGGCGGACAGCTCGCCCGCGCGGGCGACCGCTGCGGCGCGCGCGGCCTCGCGGAAGCGGACGGCGCGGTCGAGCGCGGCGTCCTGCGTAGTGAGCATCAGCGCGACCACCGTGCTCGCCAGGGCGATCAGCGCGAGGAGGTTGACGAGGATCACGTCGCGCGGTCCAGCAGGCCGCCGGGTTGAGGCGTCGCGTCCGGCGCGGCAGGCGCGGGGCGCGGAGACGGCAGCGGGAGCTCGACCACTCGGCGGAGCGCGCCGCCGGGCCGGGTGCCGGCGGCGAGGTCGATCTCCAGCGCGGCGGCGCGCGGCGTCGGCGCGCGCGGGTCTTCCGGGTCGGGCAGGGCGGCCGACCAGCCGACGCCGGGGTAGAGGAAGCGCCAGCGGACGGCGGCGACGCCGGGCAGGACGCGCTGGACCGCCCCGCCCGCGCCCGGGCCGCGGACGAGCGCGCCGTCGCGCAGGGCGTAGGCGACGGGGAGCGCGGGCCGGAGGAGGCTGGAACCGCGGCGGGCGAAGCGGAGCGCGTCGCCCGCCATCGCGAGCGTCCCCGGCTCGCTCCCTTCCAGGTCGCGCGACACGAGCAGCATCGCGCGCTGCAGCTCGCCGAGCCGGTCGAGCCGGCCGCCGAGCCGCTCCTCCGCGCGCAGCACGGTATCGACAAGGGCGAGGCCGCCGAGCGAGATCAAGGCGAACAGCGCGAGCGAGACGATCACCTCAACGAGGGTGAAGCCCGCCTGGGCTTGGCGGCAAGCCCTCACGCCCCCGCCCGCCGGCCGATCACGCGAGGCCTGCCCTCCTCGCGGGTGACGATGGCGAGCTCGCGGATGCAGCTGTTGTTCAACCGGAAGCGGACTGCCCCGGCGACGCCAGGGAAGCCCGCGGCTGCGACCAGCGCGCGGGTGGACAGGTCGGGGACAGTCGGGGCAGCGAGCGCGCGGGCGACCCGTGCCGCGTCATGGGCGAGCGCGGCGAGCCGCTGCGGCCGGCGGCGATGCACGGCGGCGAAGCTGCCCGCGAAGGCGTCGAAGCCGTAAGGGTCGGGCGCGGCGAACCAGGCGCCGTCCACGCTCCGATCGTCGTCGGGGAGGCCGTCCAGCGCGAGCGCGGTGCCGAGGAGCTGCGTTCCTGAGCCTTTGAAGGGCGCGGCGGCGGCGAGGAAGGCCGCGCCGCCCTGGGTGAGCAGCACCGCTTCGGGCAGCTCGCCGCCCGCCGCCGCGCGCAGCCCGTGGGGCGTCCCAGCCTCGAACAAGCGCAGGCCCAGCTCGGCCTGGAGGCGGCGCGCGGCGAAGGCCGCCTGGCGGCTCCACAAGGACGCATCGCCGACAAGGCCCGCCCGGCGCACGCCGCGGGCGCGGGCGTATTGCAGCACGGCGGAGGTCGATTGGGAGGCGGTGACGCCGAATACGAAGGCGCCACTGGCGAGCTGGCCGAGGTCGTTGGTGAAGGCGATCAGCGGCGCGCGGCCGGCGGCGGCGAAGGCGGCGGGCTTGACCTGTGCGGCGAACACGGGACCGAGGATCATCGCGGCGCCGGCGGCGACCGCCTGGGCCGCCGCCGCCGCCGCGCCGGCGGGGGTATCGCCGGTGTCGAAGGAGCGCAGGAGAAGCTTTCCATCTCCGTCGGGCAGTGCCAGACGGGCGGCGTCGTCCATGTCGCGGGCGACGCCGGCCGACCGGCCCGTCAGCGGCAGGAGCAGGGCGACCGTCGACCGTCTCGCCCGGCCACCGCTGCGGCCGAGGTCGGGCGTCGCGCAACCGGACAGGAGCGATGGAGCAGCCGACACGCACAGCGCCGAGCCCAGCTGCCCCAGCAGACGCCGCCGGTCCGTTCGCATTTCAGGTGGCCTCGCCAGCCGCGGTGCGGATGCGCCGGACGCTGGGTTGGCTGCTGCTCACCCTGGCCGCGTACGGCATCGCACTGGTCGCGACCCTGCCGGCGCGGCTACTGCTCGGCGGCGAGGCCGACTCGCCGGTCCTCGCGGTGGGCGGCACGGTGTGGAGCGGCGAGGCCGCGCTCGGCGAGGGCCACGGGGTGCGCTGGACTTGGGCGCCGGGCGCGTCGCTCTTGTCGCTGTCGTTCGCCGCGGAGTGGGAGATGACGGGGCCGGACACGGCGCTGAAGGGGCGCGCGTCGTGGCGGCCGAGCGGGACCAACCTGTCGGACGTCGAGGGACGGGCCTCCGGCCTCCTCTTGTCCGCGCTCGCGCCCCGGCTGCCGATCCGCTGCGATTTTCCCATGGAGGTCAGGATAGGGGCGCTGAACGGGCGCGGCCAGCGCAAAGGCGCAGACGGGCGGGTGGAGAGCGGCGCAGGGAACTGCGGGCTGCGCGACGCAGGCGGCATCGCCGCCCCCGTGCCGCCGCTGGTGGCGGTGGCGACGACGGGCGTGGGCGGCTCCACTGCTTACGTCGCGCCGCGGGGCGAGCCGGGCGTCCGCCTGCTGACCGCGGCGGTGACGCCGAGCGGGCGGCTGTCCGTGCGGCTCACGCCCGCGGGGGTGGCGCTGTTCCCGGGGTTGGGGCAGGCGAGTTGGGAAGGAGAGCTGTAGGCGGGCTCGGGTCGCCCAATGACGCCCGTCTTCCCCCGTCCGTTCGTGTCGAGCGAAGTCGAGACACGGTGGGCGGAAGCCACCGTCGCGCTGTTTTCCGTGTTTCGACTTCGCTCGACACGATCGGGGCTAGGGGAGTGGACGGAATTGACTGGACCCAGTTGAGGACCGATCGACATCGAGGGCCGGTTCAGATCGTCGCCAGCGAGCTGAGGTTGATGATCGGCAGCAGGATGGCGAGCACCATCAGCAGCACCAGCCCGCCCATTGCCAGCAGCACGGCGGGCTCGACGAGCCCTACGGTGGTCGCGGCGAGCGCGTCGACCTCGCGGTCGAGGTCGTGCGCGGCGCGGCCGAGCGCGCGGGACAGGCGGCCGCTGCTTTCGCCGCTCGCCACCACCGCGACGAGCATGGGCGGGAAGCAGCCGGCCTCCGCCATCGCGCCGTTCAGGCTTGTGCCCTCGCGAACGCGGGCGGCGACGGCGAGCGCCTGGGCGCGGATCCAGCGGTTCGGCGTCACTGCCGCTGCACCGCCGAGCGCGTCGACGAGCGGCACGTCGCTCTGCACCAGGGTGGCGAGGCTGCCGGCGAAGCGGGCGGCGTTGACCTGGGTGCTGAACCGGGAAAAGGGGCGGGTGGTGGCGAACCAGCGGTCGAAGGCCAGCCGGTTGGGCGCCCGCCGGAGCCAGGCGCGCGCGCCGAGGAACAGAGCGCCGCCGGCGATCAGGAGCAGCAGCCCCGCGCCCTGCAGCCCGCTGCTGAGCGCGATCAGCCCGCGGGTGAGGAGCGGCAGCTCCGCCCCGCGCGACTCGAAGACCTTCACAATGTTGGGGACGACGTAGATCAGCATCGCCACCAGCATCGCGCCGGCGACGCCCGCGAGCAGCGCTGGGTAGAGCAGCGCGAGCTGCACCTTCTGCGCGTTGCGGTGGCGCGTTTCCACGAAGTCGGCGAGGTGCTCGAGCACCTGCGACAGGCGCCCCGACTGTTCTCCCGCAGCGACGGAGGCGCGGAAGAATTCGGGAAAGGCGGCGGGGTGATCGGCGAGCGCGGCGGCAAAGCTGCGGCCGTCGAGGATCGCGCCGCGGACGGCGAGCAGGATCGGCCCCGCCGGCCCGCGCTCGAACTGGCGGGAAACGAGGCGCAGCGCTTCCTCGATGCGGACGTCGCTGCCGATCAGCGTGGACAGCTGGCGCGTGACCACCGCGAGGTTGCGCGAGCCGAGCTTGCCGGCGCGGGAGGGCAAGCGCGCGGCGACCGCCGAGGCGAGCGAGGGCGAGCCGGGGTAGGGCGCGGCGGTGGCGCGGAGCGAGACGGGGAGGAGGCGGCGGTCGCGCAGCAGCCCGCGCGCGGCGACCTCGCTCGCCGCCTCGATCACGCCGCGGTGGGGCTTGCCGGCGGCGTCCACCGCGCGGAAGGCGTAGGCGGCCACCCGCGCTACCCGTCCTCGCGCAGCACGCGCGCGACCTCCTCGACGGAAGTGACGCCGGCGACCGCCTTGGCCACGCCGTCGTCCCACAGGCTGGGGCCGCCGGCGCGGGCGGCCTCGACCAGTGCGCTTTCGGGCGCGCCGTCGTGGATCAGCGACTCCATCCGGTCGTCAATCGCGACCAGCTCGTGGAGGCCGGCGCGGCCGCGGTAGCCGTCGTTGCAGGCGGCGCAGCCGCCTGCGCGGTAGATGGGCGTCCCGACGGCGATGGCCCCGTTCAGCAGCTCGCGGTCGGCCTGCCCCGCGCGGTCGGGAACGCCGCATGCCGGGCACAGGCGGCGCACCAGCCGCTGGGCGAGCAGCCCGGTGACCACCGGCGCGAGCAGGTAGCGTTCGATCCCCATGTCGATCAGCCGGGTGATGCTGCCCACCGCGCTGTTGGTGTGAAGCGTCGCGAGGACCATGTGCCCCGTCATGCTGGCGCGCACGGCGACCTCGGCCGTTTCCTGGTCGCGGATCTCGCCCACCATGATCACGTCCGGGTCCTGGCGGAGGATGGCGCGCAGGCCGCGGGCGAAGGTGAGATCGGTGCGCGGGTTGACCTGCATCTGGCCGACGCCCTCCAGCTCATATTCGACCGGGTCCTCCACCGTCATGATGTTGCGGCGGCGGTCGTTGAGGCGGTTCAAGGCGGCGTAGAGCGTGGTCGTCTTGCCCGAGCCAGTGGGGCCGGTGACGAGCAGCATCCCGTGGGGGCGCTTGAGCAGCGCGTCGAAGGCGGCGGCATGGGCGGCGCTCATTCCCAGCTCCGGCAGGTCGAGCCGCGCCGAGCCGCGTTCGAGGATGCGCATCACCACCCGCTCGCCGTGCTGGGCGGGGATGGTGGACACGCGCACGTCGATCTCGTGCCCGCCAACGCGCAGGGTCACGCGGCCGTCCTGCGGCACGCGCTTTTCGGCGATGTCGAGCCGCGCCATGACCTTGATGCGGCTGACGAGCAGGGGCGCGAGCGCGCGGTTCGGGCGCACCACGTCGCGCAAGGTGCCGTCGACGCGGAAGCGCACAACGACGTCGCGCTCGCCCACCTCGACATGGACGTCCGACGCGCGCTCGCGCACCGCCTCCAGCAGCAGCGCGTTGATCAGGCGGATGACGGGCGAATCGTCGCGCTGGTCGAGAAGGTCGTCCACCGCGACGCTATCGGCGAGCGCGGCGAGGTCGAGCCCGGCGGCGGCGGCGATCTCCGACGAGTCACCCGCGCCCTCGCGGTAGTCCGCCTGCAGCGCCGCCTCCCACGCCTCGTCGTCGAGCATCTCGAAGCGGACGTCGGGTCCGCCGAGCCGCTGCGCTTCGAGCAGGGTGGCGAGCGCGATCGGGCGGCGGTGGAGGCAGACGAGCCCGCCGTCGGTGGCGCGGCGGAGGAGCGCGCCGTGGCGGCGGGCAAAGGGGTAGGGGAAGGCAGGGGGCGGGGCGTCCGTCCGCTGGTCCCGGGCGAGCATCAGCATGAGAGCTCCTAGCGCAGGCCGACCCGCGCCGACACCAGCCCTGGTTCGGGGCGGCGGTCGATGCGCAGTTCGACGACGCGGGAGGTGGTGGTCGTCTCCAGCTGCGCCAACCATTGGAGGAGGCGGGCGAACTCGACCCCGTCGAACTGGAGGCGGGTGACGCCATCGGCGGAGGGGAGCTGGCGGAACTGGAGCCCGTAGCTCGACGCGCTACCGGTGGCGGCCGCGGGCGAGCCGCTGCGGTCGAGCGCGCGGAGCCGGGCGAGCTCGGGGCCGGCGGTGCGGAGCTGGGCGGCGAGCACCTCGTAGGTGCGGATGTCCGCCGCCGCCCGGGCGCGGGTGGCGGCGAGCGGGCGGTAAATGCCGGCGATCAGCAGGGAGACTGCCGCGGTCGCGGCCAAGGCCACCAGCAGGCGGCGCTCGCGCGGACTGCGGTCGCCCCACCAGCGGCCGAAGGCGGAGCGCGGGCGTTCGAGCACGGGGAAGCGGCCGAACCATTCGGTGATCCCCGAACGCCACAGCGCGGGAGAGGGGCGGGGGGCGCGGGCGGCGTTCACCGGGCCGGCTCCGTCCGCACTACAACGCGCGTTCCCGCGCCGCCCGCGGCGGGGAGGCCGTCCGCGGCGAGCGCCGCGCCGAGGCGGCTCGCGCTCGCCGGATCGGCGAGGTCGAAGGACAGCGCGCCCTGCGCGGCGTCGTAGCCGATGCCCTGCAGCGCGGCGCCGGACGCGGCGGTCGACAGGGCGGTCGAGGCGCGGACGAGCTTGGGGAGGAACGCGCCTCCTGGCGCGGGGCCAGCCCCGGCGAGCAGCGCGTCGACCTCGGCCGCAAACGCCTCGTCCACCGTCGTTCCCGGCAGGAAGCGTTGCGCGAGTTCCTGCGCTTCCGCCCGGCGGCGCTCGGCGATGCGCTCCAGCGCGAGCGTGTCGGCGACCGCCACTGCGCCATGGACGAGCGCGCCGGCAAGCAGGATCGCGCCGATTCGGCGCGCGCTGGCGGGCGCGGCGCGGCGCGGGGGGGCGTAGAGCCCCTGGCGCAGGTCGAGCGCGGGGACGAGCAGGCGGGTGGTGAGCGGTTCGAGCGCGAGCTCGGCCGGGACGGCGGGGATCTCGGGGGGCAGCGGGTCGCCGTAGCTCACGCATGCCGGCCGCTCGGCGGCCTCCCACAGTGCAGGGAGCGCCGCCAGCGGGGCGGCGAAGCCGGTCCCGTCGGCGGCGCGCACCAGCGCCCGGCCGCGCGCCGTCTGCACCGACCAGCCGCCCGGCTCCGGCACGGGCAGGGCGAGCGCGTCCGGCAGCATCGTGCAGTGGCGGAGGCCGGCGTCCAGCGCCTTTTCCACCCAGCGCGCCATGACGGGGTGGCGCACGGCGGCGGCGAGGTGGCGGTTGGGCGCGAGCTCCATGCCGAGCGCGGTGTGGACCTCGCCGAGCGGCTCGGCCAGCCGGTCCTCCAGCGCGAAGGGGAGCGCGGCGACGCGCTCGCGGCGCGAGCGGAGCGGCAGATCGACCACGACGAGGAGCAGGTCCCCGCTCGGCACGAGCACGGTCGCGTCGCCGACGTCCGAGGGGGCGAGGCGGACGAGCTCGTCGCCTTCAAACGTCCAAACGCCGCCCGGCCCGGCAGGCGCCTCCGCGGCGCGGGACGGGCGGCGGGCGAAGAAGCGCGACGCCGAAGAACCCACTGGACGCGTGGCAACTGTCATATGAGCCTGTATAGCAGGAAGCATGGCGAGGCTCTCAAGGCATATTCGAGCGCGGCGGCGCTCCCCGTCGAGCGAGGACGGGCTGACGCTGGTCGAGATGATCGTGGTGCTGGCTATCATCGCACTGGTCGCCGCGCTGATCGTCCCCAACGTGATCGGCCGCCCCGACGAGGCGCGCGCGACGGTGGCGGAGGCCGACCTGCGCACGGTGTCGGCGGCCTTGCGCTTGTACCGGCTCGACAACGGGGACTACCCCACGACGGCGCAGGGGCTCGCCGCGCTGGCCGAAAAGCCGACGACGGGGCCCGCCCTGCGATCCTGGCCGGAGGACGGCTACTTGGCCGAAGTTCCGCGCGATCCTTGGGACCGGCCCTACGTGTACCGCAGCCCGGGCCGGGCAGGCGGGTTCGACCTGTTCTCGCTCGGCAAGGACGGCCAGCCGGGGGGCGAGGGCGTCGATGCCGACATCGGCGCGCCGAAGTCCTGACTGCCGCCGGGGGGCGGAGGCGGGGCTGACCCTAGTCGAGATGCTGGTGGTGCTGGCGATCATCGCGGTGGCGAGCGGGGCCGCCATGCTGTCCTTCGGCGGCGATGGCGGGCCGCGCGCGGCGGACGCGGAAGCGCGGAAGTTGGCAATCGCGCTGCAGCGGGCGAGCGACGACGCGCTGGTGGCGTCGCGCCCGGCGAGCATGGCCTGGACGGCCGAAGGCTACGCGGTCGCGGGCGCGGCGCACCTGGTTCCAGCCGAGCACGGTGACTTTGCCTTTCGTCGGCGCGACGAGGCCCAGCAGCATGCGGATGGTGGTGGTCTTGCCGGCGCCGTTGGGGCCGAGAAAGCCGCAGATGCGGCCGCGCTCGACGCTGAGGGTGAGGTCGCGCACGGCGTCCTGGCGGCCGTAGCGCTTGGTCACGTCGTCGAGCTGGAAGGCGATGGCGGCCATCAGGGACCTGCGTACACCGCAGGGGGTGAGTCGGTAAGCACGGGGGCTCGGCCGCACCCTTGAGCTGCGGT
>CADCVW010000097.1 GCA_902806235.1 uncultured Sphingomonadaceae bacterium
CCCCCGCCTCGCCCGCGCGCTCGCCGCCGCCGCGGCCTCGGGCGGCGGGGACGGCGGCGGGCCGGGCTCGGCGCTCGGGCTGGCCTGCCACGAGGCTTACGGTAGCGCTATCGCGCTCGTCGTCGCCGCCCGGCTCGACGAGGCCGGCCGGCCGCGCGTCGACCGGATCGCGGCGGCGGTGGACGCGGGGCGGATCATCAACCCGGCGATCGCGCGGCAGCAGGTCGAGGGCGGCGCGCTGTTCGGGCTGGAGGTCGCCACCGGCTTCCCCCTCACCCCCGCCACGGCGCCCGCCGTGACGGTCGAGCTCCTGCCCAGCGCCGAGCCGCCCGGCGGCTTGAGCGGCCTGGCCGTGCCTCCCGTCGCCCCCGCCGTCGCCAACGCGTTGTTCGCCGCCACCGGCCGCCGCTCGCGGTCCCTGCCCCTCGCTTCCGGAGCCGCCGCTTGACCCCGCCCCCCGACCATCCCGTCATCCCGCAGTCGCGCGTCGGCGTGCTCCTCGTCAACCTCGGCACGCCCGACGCCGCCGAGCCCAAGGCGGTGCGGCGGTACCTTGCCGAGTTCCTGTCGGACCCGCGTGTGGTGGAAATCCCCAAGCTCGTCTGGCAGCCGATCCTGCGCGGCGTGATCCTGACTACCCGGCCGAAGAAGTCCGCCGAAGCCTACGCCCAGGTGTGGAGCGAGGACGGCTCCCCGCTCGCCGCCTTCACGCGCAAGAAGAGCCGCGCGCTCCAGCTGCGGCTCGGGAACGGCATCACCGTCGACCACGCGATGCGCTACGGCATCCCGTCCATCCGCTCGCGCCTGCAGGCGATGAAGGATGCAGGGTGCGAGCGCATCCTCGTCGCTCCGCTCTACCCGCAGTACTGCGCGGCGACCACCGCCACCGCCAACGACCAGGCTTTCCTCGCGTTGAGCGAGATGCGCTGGCAGCCCGCGCTCCGTACGCTCCCGCCCTACCACGACGACCCGCACTACGTCGCGGCGCTGGCGAAGACGGTGCGCGCCTACCTGGGGGGGCTCGAGCGCCAGCCGGAGGTTCTGCTCGCGTCTTTCCACGGCATGCCCCAGCGCACGCTGGAGCTCGGCGATCCCTACCACTGCCACTGCCGCAAGACCGCGCGCCTGCTCAGCGAGGCGCTGGGCCGGCCCGTCGAGGTCGCCTTCCAATCGCGCTTCGGTCGCGCCAAGTGGCTGGAGCCCGCCACCGACCGCTGGCTGGCGGACGCCGCCGATCGCGGGCTGCGCTCCGTCGCGCTGATCGCCCCCGGCTTCTCCGCCGATTGCGTAGAAACGCTGGAAGAACTGCAGATCCGCGCGCGGGAGACCTTTGAGGAGCACGGGGGAACCGAGTTCCACTACATCCCTTGTCTTAACGACGGGGAACCCGGCATGGCCATGCTGGAGGCGATCGTCAGGCGCGAACTGATGGGCTGGGTTTGAACCTGGAGAAGCCCACGGCAGAGGAGAGGCAGACTATGGCACGGGTAGCGATCGTCACGGGTGGCACGCGCGGCATCGGCGAGGCGATCAGCCTCGCGTTGAAGGAGGCGGGCGCGACCGTGGTCGCCAGCTACGCGGGCAACGAGGGCGCGGCCACGGCCTTTACCGAACGCACGGGCATCCCCGCCCACCGCTGGGACGTGTCGGACTTCGACGCTTGCGCGGCGGCGGTGGCGCGGGTGGAGGCGGAGGCCGGCCCCGTCGCCATCATCGTCAACAACGCCGGCATCACGCGGGACGGCACCATGAAGCGCATGACGCGCCAAGCGTGGGATGAAGTGATCGACACCAATCTCGGCGGCTGCTTCAACATGGCCAAGGCCGCGTGGGACGGGATGACGGCGCGGCGCTTCGGCCGCATCGTCAACATCGGCTCCATTAACGGTCAGGCCGGCCAGTACGGCCAAGTCAACTACGCCGCCGCCAAGTCGGGCATCCACGGCTTCACCAAGGCTTTGGCGCAGGAAGGTGCGCGCGCCGGCATCACCGTCAACGCAATCGCGCCGGGCTACATCGACACGGACATGGTGGCGGCCGTGCCCCACGACGTGCTGGAGAAGATTGTCGCGCGCATCCCCGTGGGGCGCTTGGGGCAGGCCCAAGAGATCGCACGCGGCGTCGCCTTTCTGTGCGCGGACGACGCAGGGTTCATTACGGGGTCGACGCTGAGCATCAACGGCGGGCAGCACATGTATTGAGGCTTCGCCGCGAAGCGGTACTTCGCGGCGAGTTTCAATGAACGCGACCGATCAAGGACTCCATTTGCGCTGAGCTTGTCGAAGAGCCTTCCTAAACGGGCCACCGTCGGGGGGATCTTCGACAAGCTCAGCCTGGACGGCTTAGGAGTATGCGGTGCCCACCCCCGATTACCGAGGCCCGGTAAAGCGCTCGGTGATGATCGCCGGCCACGCCACCTCCGTTAGCCTAGAGCCCGCCTTCTGGGACGCGCTGCGCGCCACCGCGGAGCAGGAGTTGTTGCCCCTTTCCGCCGTGATCGCCCGCATCGACGCCGAACGCATTGCCGCGCCGGACCCGCCCAACCTGGCGAGCGCGCTCCGGCTTTGGGTGCTTGCGCGGGCGGCCGGAAGTGCGACCGGCGCTGGGATTTAGGTTGCTGGCCGAGCCGCCTCAGGCTGCATCCTGCGCCCAGATCTCGTACATGCTGACGAACAGGTCCGGGTGCCGCCGCTCCGCCGTAGCCCAGCCGGGAAGATCGTCCGCCGCGGGCAGGGGATCGGGTAGGTGCCGCGCTTCCGGCGGCGTCTGCAAGGCGACCAGCCGGAGGCGCGCGCGGTCGAGCAATTCCGCTACCTCGTCCAGCGCGTAACCCCGCTCGCGGACGTGGAAGAAGGCGTCGCGGCAGCCGCCGATGCTGTAAAAGTCCGGGCTCAACAGGAACGGCGAGTCCCGCTCGCGGACGAGAGCCCAAGCGCGGAAGTCGCGGATCTCCTCGTCGCTCGCCCCCCGCGCGCCGTAGCGACGGCGAAAATCCGCCAGCCCCGTCCGCGCCGCGGCGGCGTAGAGCCCGAGGCCGATCACCCCGCCGGGGGCCAGCGCCTCGCGGAGCGCCAGCAGACCCGCCGCCGGATCCGCCAGGTGGTGGAGCACGCCGAACGCCTCAATCACCCGAAACCGGCGGCGTAGCGCGCCGAGCTCGAGCAGGTCGCCTTGGGCGAAGCGCAGCCGGTCGAGCCCGGCACTCGAGGTGCGCTCAACCGCGTAAGCCAGGCTGGTCCGGCTCAGGTCGAGGGCCAGAACCTCGGCCGCGGGCCAGGTCCGCGCGGCGTCCACGGCGTGACGGCCGGTGCCGCAGCCGGCGACCAGCACGGAGCGGACGGGTTCGACGTCGACCCGCAACGCCCGCAACACTGCGGCCGGAACCTCGGGCAGGTCGCCGGCGACCTTGGCCCAAGCGGGGTAGGGATGCGCCTCATACTGGGCGGCGACGACCTCGCTGCTAGGGTGGAGGGGTGTCACGCAGGGCAGCGCCGCGGCGATCGCGCGCTGGCGTTCGCGCGGCGCGACCACCGCCTCCTCCACCAGCCGCGCGAGCGGGTCGGCGCCGCATCGCGCGAACTCGCCCGCAGCTGGCGGCTCGTAGCAGGCGAGGACCAGGGCCGCGGCGAGCCGCTCCGCGCCTAACCGGTCGCCGTCGAGCTCCGCGCGGAGCCGCGCCGCGAGCGCTGGCTCGGCCGCGCGCGCCGCGGCGTCCCGGTCGGTCGCGGGCAGGGTGAGCGCGTAATGCGAATGCCAGCCGCGCACCGCGAGTGCAGCGACCGTGGGCAGGAACCCGCCGAGATCTTGCCGGGCCAGCGCGGCCCGCAGCGCGAAATGGCGGAAGCGCGCGAGGAGCATATCCACGCCCGGCGTGGCGGCCGGCGTCGCCCGCATGAGCGCGAGCAGCAACGGATCGCGCAGCAGCGCCGCCAGCTGGGGTTCGCCCGGAGCCGAAACGCCCAGCGCTCTCGGCCATTTCCGCGCAAGGTAGCGGACCACCGGCAGCGCGAGGTTCTCCGGCGCGATCCACGCCTCGTCCAGCGCCCGGACGAGCGCCCGATCCGCAGCGGGTTCGGGCGGCAGGCGGGGAGCGTCGGTTAGGAACCAGCCGAACGCGACCCGGACGGCCGGATCTTCCGCGTCGAGCAGGCGCGCGAACCGGCCGAAGGCGGCGAGGAGCTCCGCCTCCCCTTCGCTCCCCGGAAGGAACGGGCCCACCTACCGCGACAGCAGCACCCGCGCCTGGCTCGCGACCTGGGCCAGCATCGGCGCGGTGGTGACGGGCGCGGCGCGCGCGCGGTCCACCAGCGCGCGAAACTGGGCGATGCGGGGAGCGTGGCCTTCAATCCACTCCTCCACCGCGTCACCCCGTCCCGTCGCGCCCACCCGCTCCAGGAACTCGAGGCGCAACTGCTCGAAGTCGCGCTCGAGCCCGGCCGTGAGCAGCCGCTCCCACGGATCGGCGGGCTGGTAGCGGCTCGCCGCGCCCTGCGCCCAATCGAGGCCCAGCACCTCGCCAAGCCGGGTGTAGGCGTGGGTCACCGCGACCTCATCCATCCGCCGCTCGTGACCGAGCGCGGCGATGCCCACCGCACCGTTCATCACCACCACCCGGACGACCGGCTCAACGATGTCGGCGGGCGCGCCCAGCCCGGCCAGCCGCTCGCGCAGCTGCTCCGCCTGCCGTCGCGTTTCCGCGCGCAGCAGGCTCTCGCCCGCGGCGAGCAGCTTGTTCAGGCCCGGCCGCAGCCGCGCCACCAGCGCTCCCGCGCCCTCCTCCGGTCGCATCGCGCGAAGGATGTCGGAGATGTGCAGGCGGAGCGCGCGCGCTACCTCCCGGAACAGCTCGATGCGCAAGCTCTCGCTCATCGACCGGCGGTCTAGCACATCCCACAGCGGGGCGACGTCGAACAAGCGCTCGGCCGCGACGAAGCCGGTCGCCACCGCGCCCAGCCCGACGCCCTCCTCCTCGGCGAGCGCGAAGGCGGCGGTGAGGCCGAGCCGGTTGACGAGCCGGTTGGCGACCTTGGTCGACACGATCTCGCGCCGCAGCCGGTGGCCGAGCAGGGCATCCCCGTGCCGCTCCCGCAGCGGCCGCGGGAAGGCGCGCAACAGGTCGTCTTCCAGCAGCGGATCGTCGGGCAACGCCCCCGCTTGCAGGGCGTCCTGCAGCGCGAGCTTGGTCGTCGACAGAAGCACGGCGAGCTCGGGCCGGGTGAGCCCGCGGCCTTCGGACACGCGGCGCAGCAGCTCCTCGTCGGCGTCCAGCCCTTCCACCGCGCGATTGAGGTGGCCGCTCGCCTCCAGCTGACCGATCAGCTGGATATATTGTGGCACCGCCCCCGCCCCGCGGACCTCGGCGATGGACAAGGCGAGCGTCTGCAGCCGGTTGTCCTCGAGGACCAGCGAAGCGACCTCGTCCGTCATCTCGGCGAGCAGCGCGTCGCGGTCCTCCTGGGCGAGCCGCCCTTCCGCCATCTCCCGGTTGAGCGGTATCTTGATGTTGACCTCGTTGTCTGAACAATCGACGCCCGCCGAATTGTCGATGAAGTCGGTGTTGATGCGCCCGCCCGCGGCGGCGAACTCGATCCGGCCGGCCATGGTCAGCGCCAAGTTGGCGCCCTCGCCGACGGCCGTGGCGCGCAGCTCGCGCCCGTCCACGCGCAGCGCGTCGTTGGCCGGGTCGCCGACCTCTACATGGTTCTCGTCCGAACCCTTCACGTAGGTGCCGATGCCGCCGAACCAGAGCAGGTCCGTTGGCATCCGCAGGATCGCCTGCATCAGCTCGGTCGGCCCCATCGCCTCGGCCTCCGTGCCGAGCATCGCCCGAACCTCCGGCGACAGCGGGATCGACTTCTGCGTGCGCGGGAACACGCCGCCGCCTTCACTGATGAGCGAAGCGTCGTAATCCGCCCAGGACGAGCGCGGCAGGCCGAACAGCCGCTCGCGCTCAACGAACGCGGCCTCCGCGTCCGGCGACGGGTCGAGGAAGATGTGCCGGTGGTCGAAGGCGGCCCGGAGCAGGATGGCGCGGCTGAGCAGCATCCCGTTGCCGAACACGTCGCCCGACATGTCGCCGACGCCCGCGACGGTGAGCGGGTCGCGCTGCACGTCCTTGCCCCGTTCCGCGAAGTGGCGCTGGACCGACAGCCACGCGCCCTTGGCGGTGATCCCCATCGCCTTGTGGTCGTAGCCGTGGGACCCGCCGGAGGCGAAGGCGTCGCCGAGCCAGAAGCCGCGCTCGAGCGCCAGCCCGTTCGCCGTGTCGGAGAAGCTTGCGGTGCCCTTGTCGGCGGCGACAACGAAGTAGGGGTCGTCGTCGTCGCGGATCACCACCCCCGCCGGGTGGACGATCCGGCCCTCAACCAGGTTGTCGGTCAAGGACAGGAGCGAGCGGATGAAGATGCGGTAAGCCTCGGTGCCTTCCGCCAGCCAGGCGTCGCGGTCCGCCGCGGACGGCAGCATCTTGGGGTAGAAGCCGCCCTTCGCGCCCGTCGGCACAATCACCGCGTTCTTTACCACCTGCGCCTTCATCAGGCCTAAGATCTCCGTGCGGAAATCGTCGCGCCGGTCCGACCAGCGCAGCCCCCCGCGGGCGATCGGGCCGCCGCGCAGGTGGATGCCCTCCAGCCGGGCGGAGTAGATCCACACCTCGCGCCACGGCACGGGCGCCGGCAGGCCGGGGACGTCGGCCGAGCGGAGCTTGAAGGCGAACGCCTCGTCCTGTCGCCGCACGAAGGCGTTGGTGCGCAGGCACGCCTCCACGAAGCTCCGCAGCCGCCGCAGGATGCGGTCGTCGTCGATCGCAGACACGGCGGCGAGCGCCTCGTCGAGCAGCGCGCCCCCGGCCGCGCCGCCCGCCTCGCGGTCGCCTTCCACCGCCGGGTCGTGCAGCGCGTGGAACAGCGCCACCAGCTCGCGCGCCGCGTCCGGCGCGCGGCGCAGCGCGTCCACCACCGTCTGCAGCCCGTAAGGCAGCCCCGTCTGCCGCAGGTAGCGGAAGGCGGCGCGCAGGATCGTCACCCCGAACGGGTCGAGGTTCGCGCCCACGATCAGCGCGTTGAACGGGTCGTTCTCCGCGCGGCCGGCGAGCACGGCGGCGACAGCCTCCTCGATCTCCGGTCCCCGCGCGAGGAGCGCTTCGCGGCTCCCGCCGATCGGCTCCACCGTGAAATCGTGGATGTGCCCCTCGCGCCCGTCCTCGCCGAGCGCGGTCGGGAACTCCTCCAGCACGCGGAAGCCGAAGTTCTCGAGCGCCGGCACCGCGTCGGACAGGGCGATGAGCCCGCCCCGGCGATAGGTCTTAAGATGCAGCCGGCTGCCGGCCTCGAACAAGCGCGCCTGCCGGTCGTCGGGCCCGAGCCCGGCGAGGCGCAGCACATCCTCCGCTGCTTGGGCCGGCTCCGTCGCCGCGCGGTAGACCGGCGGGAAGATGTCGATGGTGCGCAAGCTCAACCGCGCCGCGCGCGCCGCGCCCACGCGCTCGACCAGCGCCTCCCCCACCGCCGGCCCCCAGCCGCGGAGCAGCGCGTCCAGCCGGTGGGTGAGCGCCGCGCCGCTCGGCAGCGCCGCTCCCGGGGCGCGGGCCATAGCGTAGCGGATCAGCGCGGTTTCCGCCTCGCCCGCCTCCACCGACCAGCTCAGCAGCGCCGCGCCCGTTTCCTGCTTCAGCAGATCGGCGATCGCCAAGCGGCTGCCCGTGTTGAGTTCGTCGCGCGGGACCCAAGCGAAGGCGTGGAGGTGGCGGCCGAGCGCGTCGGCGGCCAGCACGATCGCCGGACGCGGCCGGTCAGCGAGCGACATTTCCGTGATCGCCAGCTCTTCTACCGCGTCTTCCGGCAGAGCGACGAGCAGGTCGTGAGGGAGGATGGTCAAGGCGTGCGCGAGCGCTTTGCCCGCGTGGCCGCGCGGGTCGAAGCGGAGCTTGTCGCCCAGCCGCCGCAGCCGCTCGCGCAGGACGGGCATCTTCGCGGGCGGGGTGGCGAGCGCCGCGCTGGTCCAAAGCCCGGCATGGATGGACAAGGTTCCGTCGGCCCCGCGCGGGACGACCACCAAGTCGAGCGGCGCGGCGCGGTGTACGGTGGAGCGCGCGTCCGCCTTGAGCAGCAGGACGCCGCGCGCGGGCTCGTCGCGGAGCAACGCCGCGGCCTCCGCCGCGGCGTCGTCCGACCACAGCGCCACGTCGCCCGCGCGGAGCACGCCCAGCGGCTCGGCGACGGAGCCGCCCGGCCGCCGCAGCTGGCGGCCGAGGAGCGTGAACGCGCCCCCAGCGAACCAGCGCAGCAGCTCCGCCGTTTCCGCGTCGCGCGCCGCCGCCGCGTCTTCTTCCATTGCGGCGCGCAGGGTTTCCCAGTCGCCCACCGCCAGCCGGACGTGCGCTAGGTTACGCTCCAGCTCGTCGATGATCGCGCGCCGCGCCCGCGCGTCCGCGCGCTCGAGCTCCATGTAGATGATCGATTCGGGCGAGCCCCGTCCGCCATCCTCGCCGCGCCCGCGCAAGGAGAGGAGACGTCCCTCCTCGTCGCGCTCGGCGGCGACCACCGGGTGGAGCAGGCGGCGGGCGAGGACGTCGTGCTCGGCGATCACCGCCGCGGTGGAGTCCACCAGGAACGGCATGTCGTCGTTGTTGACGAGGAGCCGCATCGCCCCCGTGCCTTCCGTGCCCACCGACTCCAGGCAGATCGCCGGCTCGCCTGGCCGCCGCCGCGCTACCGCGCCGGCGACGAAGCGGGCGGCGGCACGCAGGGCTTCCTCGTCCATCCCCTCCAGCTCGCCGGGGAGCGCGCCGTCCGTCAGCGCGGCGGCGATGGCGTGGTGAAGGCTTTGCTCGTCGGCGATCGCCGGCATGGGGGACTCCGGATAATGGGCGGCGGACGGCGCTGCGCGTGCTCGCGCGGGTCGGCGGGGCTTATGGACCGGCCCGCGGACACGGGCAAGACGGACGCCCGCGACCGGGCTTCAGCGTCGTCCGGCTACCGCGCGCGCCAGCAGCTTCGCATCGTCGGCGACCGCGACTATGTCCGTCCGTCCGTCGGCCGTGCGCCGCGCGACCAGCAGCGCGAACTCCGTCCCGCCGAGGTCCAGCGCGACCTCCGCCAGCGCGGCGATCGCGCGCAGCCGCTCGCGGGCGGCCTCCTCCGGGTCCGCGGCGGGGGCGCCCGGCCGC
>CADCVW010000098.1 GCA_902806235.1 uncultured Sphingomonadaceae bacterium
CGCCGAGGCGCTAGAGGCGGGACGGCTGGAACTGCGGGGCTACCGCTTCGCGATCCGGACGGGGGTGCTCGAGCGGTTGAGCGAGGGGGGCGGGTTCGCAGCGGTGGAGTAGGGGGAAGAAGAGCCCACCATGAACTGTCCGGTCAGGACGGTTCATGGTGGGCTCTTCTTCCCCTGCTCCCTTTTCCCCTGCCGCTCCTCCGCTCGTTCCGCTACCCTTCTGCCGCCCATGGACCTCTACCTCCCCGTCGCCGGCGTGTCGGTGAACGCGCTCGTCATCGTCGCGCTCGGCGCGCTGGTGGGCGTGCTGTCTGGGATGTTCGGGGTGGGCGGCGGCTTCCTCACCACGCCGCTGCTGATCTTCTACGGCATTCCGCCGACGGTGGCCGTGGCCTCGGCCGCGACGCAGATCACGGGGGCGAGCGTGTCGGGCGTGCTCGCCCACCTGCGGCGCGGCAGCGTGGACGTGGCGATGGGGGGCGTGCTGGTGGCGGGCGGCGTGCTCGGCTCCGTGGCGGGCGGCTTCGCCTTCGCCTGGCTGCAGACGCTCGGCCAGATCGATACGGCGATCGCGTTGCTCTACGTCGTGCTGCTCGGCTCAGTCGGCGGGCTGATGGCCAAGGAGGCGGCGGGCGCGCTGGGGTTCCTCCGGACGTCCAGCGGTGGAGCGTCGCCCGCGGCCCGCAACCGGCTGGTCGCGGCGCTGCCGTGGCGGCGGCGGTTCCGCCATTCGGGGCTGTACATCTCGCCGCTCGCCCCCGCGCTGCTCGGCTTCGTGGGCGGGATGCTGACGGTGCTGCTGGGGGTGGGCGGCGGCTTTCTCCTCGTGCCGGCGATGATCTATCTGCTCGGCATGTCGACGCAGGTGGTAGTGGGGACCTCGCTCCTCCAAATCTTATTCACCACGGCGGTGACGACGCTGGTCCACGCGACCACCACCAAGTCGGTCGACATCGTGCTCGCCGCCCTGCTCCTCGTCGGCGGGGTGGTCGGCGCGCAGTACGGCGCGCGCTTCGCCCAGCGGTTGCGGCCGGAGGCCCTGCGCTTCATCCTCGCCTTGATCGTGCTGGCGGTGGCGGTGCGCATGGCGCTTGAGCTCGGCTGGCGGCCGGCGGAGATCTATACGGTGCAGGCGCTGTGAAACGCGCGCTGGCGCTCGCCGCCCCGTTGCTGCTCGCCCAGGCCGAGCCGCGGCTGGTGCCGGACGTATCGCAGCGCGAGGTGCGGATAATCTACAGCTTTACCGGCGCAGAGCTGCTCGCCTTCGGCGCGATCGTCTATCCCGACGGGCGCATCCCCGGCGAGCGGGTGGATGTCGCGGTGGTGCTGAAAGGACCGGTGCGGCCGATCGTGTTGCGCGAGAAGCAGCAGATCGTCGGCATCTGGATGAACGCAGAAAGCGCGCGCTTCCGCTCCGCCCCATCCTACTACGCGGTGGCGAGCTCCAGGCCGCTGGCCGAGCTCGTCGACGCGCGCACGGCGGCGATCTACGAGCTGGGGCTCGACAATCTCCAGCTTAGTCCGGGCGGCGGCGCGCGGCCGGAGGAAGGGCGGCGGATGGAGGCGGGGCTCGTCGAGCTGATGCGCGCCCAGGGGCTCTACGTCGAGGACGGGCGGGGCGTCGAGATCACGGGAAACGTGCTCTACCGCGCGCGCATCCCTATCCCGGCCAAGGTGCCGGTGGGCGACTACACGGCGGAAACCTTCCTGATCCGGAACGGCCGGGTGATCGCGGGCGCGGTGAAGGAGGTGCGGGTGGACAAGGCGGGGTTCGAGCGCTTCGTCGCGGACGCGGCCGAGCGGTACAGCTTCGCCTACGGGCTGGCGGCGGTGGCCTTGTCGCTCCTGCTCGGCTGGGCGGCGAGCGCAGCGTTCCGGCGACGGGGGGCGTGAGCGGGCCGGGGCCGGCCCGAACGCCCGGTCAGCTCCCGATTTCCGTCGCGGTCGGTCCTCCCCTTCGCTATACTCGCTGAGAAGGGAGCATTGGGGGATGTTCGACTTTATGCTGGCGGCGCACAACTGGCCCTTCGCGGTCGCGCTGGCGCTGATGCTGCTGATCGGGCTGGTCGAGGCGGTCGGGCTGGGGCTCGGCGGGCTGCACTTGGACGCCGGGATTGACGTGCACGACCCGGGGCTGCTTGACGGGCTCGGCATTGGACGGGTGCCCTTGCTGATCCTCCTCGTGATCTTCCTCGCGGCGTTCGGCATGGTCGGCGTGGCGGTGCAGGGCTGGGCGCGCGCCATGCTCGGCGCGCCCTTATCGCCCGGGCTCGCGAGCCTGGCCGCGGCCGGCGCGGCCCTGCCGCTCAGCGCGGGGCTCGCTCGGCTGTTCGCGCGCATCCTGCCCGGCGACGAGACCACGGCGGTGGACATCGGCACCCTGGTCGGCCGCCGCGGCGAGGTGCTGGTGGGCACGGCGACCGCCGGCTCGCCCGCGCAGGTGCGCGTGCGCGACGTCCACGGCCAGCCGCACCATGTGATGGTCGAGCCGCACGTCGCCGGCATTGCCATCCCGGCGGGCGCGCGGGTGCTGCTGGTGCGGCGCGAAGGTAATGTCTTCTTCGGTCTGGCCGAGGACAATTCGCCCGACTTCTAGTTCCAGGGGGGAACCATGATCGAGATCGCCATCTACGCCGGCATCATCCTCGCCGCGCTCCTGATCCTCGGGCTGATCGTCACGCGGCTGTACAAGCGCGCGACCAAGGAGATCGGCTTCGTCCGCACCGGCTTCGGCGGGGAGCGGGTGGTAATTAACGGCGGCGCGATGGTGCTGCCGGTGCTCCACGAAACGATGCCGGTGAACATGAACACGGTCCGCCTAGCGGTAGAGCGCAAGAACACGGACGCGCTGATCACCTTCGACCGGCTGCGGATCGACGTGAAAGCCGAGTTCTACGTGCGCGTGCGCCCCGACCGCGAGAGCATCGCCACCGCCGCGCAGACGCTGGGGCTCCGCACCATGCACCCCGACCAGCTGAAGGAGCTGGTGGAGGGTAAGTTCGTCGACGCGCTGCGCTCGGTCGCGGCGGGGATGACGATGAACCAGCTCCACGAGCAGCGCTCGGAATTCGTGCAGAAGGTGCAGCAGGTGAGCAGCGCCGACCTGGCGATGAACGGGCTGGAACTCGAGTCTGTGTCGCTCACCGGGCTCGACCAGACCAGCATCGAGCATTTCAACGCCAACAACGCGTTCGACGCGGAGGGGCTGACCAAGCTCACGGAGCAGATCGAGCTGCGGCGCAAGGCGCGCAACGATATCGAGCAGGACACGCGCGTCCAGATCGAGACCAAGAACTTGGAAGCGCAGCGGCGATCGCTTGATATCTCGCGCGAGAGCGAGTTCGCCAAGCTCGAGCAGGAGCGCGAGGTGGGCATCCGCCGCGCGGCGCAGGCGGCCGAGCTCGCCCAGCAGCAGGCGGCGCGCGAGCAGGAAGCGCAGCAAGCGCGGATCGCGGCCAAGCAGGGCGTCGACGCGGCGCAGATCGACGCCAACCGGCGGATCGAGGAGGCCAAGATCGCGCAGGTGCAGGCGGTGGAGATCGCGCGGCAGGAGCAGCAGATCGCCGTGCAGAACAAGAGCCGCGAGGAGAGCCAGGCCAAGGCGGAGGCCGATCTCGCCCGCGCCGCGGCGGTCGCGGCAGAAGAGCGGGTGGCCACCGCGCGCGAGTCGGAGATCGCCGACAGGAGCAAGCGGATCGAGTTGATCGAGGCGTCCAAGGAGGCCGAGCGGCAGGCCATCGGCCTACGCGTTTCGGCGGAGGTCGAGCGCGAGGCGGCGGCGAACCGGGCGGAGGCGGCGCGGCTCGGCGCGCAGGGCGAGGCGGAAGCCGAGAAGCTTCGGGCGGAGGCGGCCCGGGTGCGCTTCGAAGTCGAGGCGGCGGGCCAGCGCGCGGTGAACGAGGCGGCGAACATCCTGTCGTCCGACCAGGTGAGCCTGCAGACCAAGCTCGCGCTGCTGCGCGTGCTACCGGAGGTGATCCGCGAGGCGGCGGCGCCGATGAAGGCGATCGACAGCATCAAGATCGTGCAGGTCGACGGGCTGACGGGCGGCGGCGCCCAGGGCATCGCCGCCAACGATCCCGGCGACCGCAACCTTGCGTCCGCCGCGGTGTCCGCCGCGCTCCGCTACCGCGCGCAGGCGCCGGTGGTGGACGGGCTCATGCGCGAGCTGGGGTTCGACGGCGACAGCCTGGAGAAGCTGGTCGCGGGCGCGGCGGGGCAGGCGGCGAGCGGTCCGCCGGCGTTGAGCGAGCCGCCGGCGCAGGCGGCGGAGTAGAAGAGCACGCGGCGGGCCTGGGCTGCGGTAAGCCCCTCCCCTTCAGGGGAGAGGTGGGGATGGGGACGGTTCGGCGAGGTCCGCCGCTCGATGGGGTGGGTGGTCGGACAGCCCCACCCCAACCCCTCGCCTGAAGGAGAGGGGCTTTAGGGCCGTCCCTTTTCCTTGCCCCCGTCCGCGCAAATCCCTAGGTTTCGACTAGAGACCCTTTCCGCCGGACCCCGCCTTGCTTTCCCAGAAGACTCGTTACGCGCTCCGTTCGCTGCTCTACCTCGCCGAGCGCGGCGGCGCGCGTCCGGTGCAGATCGGCGAGATCGCGGAAACGCAGCAGGTGCCGCGCAAATACCTCGAGCTGATCCTGCTCGAGCTCAAGGCGGCGGGCTTTGTGAAGTCGCGGCGCGGGCCGGGCGGCGGCTATCAACTCGCGCGCACCCCCGACCGGATCAGCTTCGGCGAGGTGATCCGCGTGCTCGACGGGCCGATCGCGCTCGTGCCTTGCGCGAGCCTCAACTTCTACGCGCGCTGCGACGACTGCCACGACGAGGCGACCTGCGCGATCAGGAAGGTGATGGCGCACGTCCGCGACGAGACCACGGCAATTCTCGACGGGATGTCGCTCGCGAGCGCGGCGGCGGCGGAACCTGAAGGCTTGGCGCCCGGCTTCGCGGGATTGGCGGACAACGCGAAGGTGGCGGTGGTCGCGGGGGAGTAGGTCTTTCTCACCGGCGATCTTCAATTCGCCCGTCCTTCGACAGGCTCAGGACTAACGGAGTAAGGCACCGAACCGTCCACCAACAACCGTCAGCCCTGAGCCTGTCGAAGGGGGCGCCGAGCGAGGGCGGCGCTTCAGGAAAGCGCCTCCGCTAACTCCTCCTTGGTCATCTTCGACCGCCCGGCGATGCCGCGCTTCTTCGCCTCCTCCAGCAGCTCCGCGCGGCTGCGCTCCATCTTGCGCACCACGGCCGCGTGATGCTTCACGTCCGCCGGCTGCTCGGAGAACTGCTCGCCGTGGGCCAGCGCCTCGCGCTTCGCGGCGGTGGTGCGGGCGTATTCCTCGTCGGATAGCGCCTCGCGCACCTTCTTTGGGAGGTAGCGCTCGCCGGTTTCCAGGCTTTCGCCCCCGGACTTGGTGCCCCACTCTTCCTTCTCCCACTGGAGCAGGTGGTTGTCCTCGCCGCGCTCGCCCTCGTAGCCGCCGCCGCGCTTCTTGTACTCCTGCACCGCGAACTGCGCCTTGCGCGCCGACCATTCGCCCGGGTGCCCGCCCTTGTCGCCGGCGCGCACCTCGTTCTTCACCTTCTCCCAGAGCGCGGGGTCGGTCTTCTTCGCGGTGGCGGTCATGTTTCCCTCCTGTTCCCGCGGAGGAAAGCGTTCAGGCGGCGAGGGTTCCGCGCAGCCAGTCCGGCATCAGCGCGCCGTCCAAGTCGTCCACGCGGCGGTGCTCCACGGCGAGGCCGAGCTCCGGGTAGTGCGCGCGGGTCCGTTCGCCGGGCTCGGCCGCGGGGACGACGACGAGCCGCCGGTTGACCTTGCTCCGGTAGTGCATCCGCGCCGTGTTCTCCTGGCCGACGTAGCAGCCCTTGGCGAAGCTCACGCCGTTGAGCTCGCCCGCGTTGGCTTCCAGCCACAGCGTCCTGTCCGACCCGAGCTCGGCGACTCCTTCAATCACGCCGAGGCGGAGGCGGTGCGCCAGCCAGCCGGTTGCGGGCTCGTCCGCGGGAGCAAGCCAGCGCCTGCCGAGTTCGGGAAGCCGGGGATCGGGAACGCCCGCCGTTCCGTCCGCCGCCCAATGCACCGCTACCCCGTCCTCCCGCGCGATCGCGATCGCGCGGCGCAGCCGGTAGAGCGTCAGCCGCCGGGCGAGCGCGTCGGCTTGGGACGCCTCGCAGTCGACCAGCACGTCGTCGCCGTCCGCCCATAGGATAAAATCGAACAGCGCCTTGCCCTGCGGCGTGAGCAGCCCCGCCCAGACAGGCAGCGCGCCGCCCGCGTCGTTCGTCACCAGCCCCTGAATGAATCCGCGCACGTCCTCGCCGGACAGGCGAAGGAGCGCGCGGTCGGCGAGGGTGGTGGCGGCCATGGCGTTTAAGCTAGGGACGCCCCGCACCCCCGCCAAGCGCCGGAGCCCCCATGGCCACCTACGACCTGATCCTGGAGAACGGCACCGTTTGGACCCCCGCCGGCCCCGTCGAGACTTCGGTCGCGGTGCAAGGCGAGCAGGTCGCCGGCTTGGGGCTCAGTGGCGATGCGGGCGAGCGGGTCGACTGCACCGGGCTGCTTATCCTCCCCGGCGTGATCGACAGCCAAGTCCATTTCCGCGAGCCGGGGCTCGAGCACAAGGAGGACCTCGAGTCCGGCAGCCGCGCCGCGGTGCTCGGGGGCGTCACGGCCGTGTTCGAGATGCCGAATACTAATCCCAACACGGACAGCGCGGAGGCGGTCGCCGACAAGTTCGCCCGCGCGCGTGATCGGATGTGGTGCGACCACGCCTTCTACGTCGGCGCGACCTCGGGGAACGCGGAGCGGCTGGCCGAGCTGGAGCGCATCCCCGGCACGGCGGGGGTGAAGATCTTCATGGGCGCGTCGACCGGCGACCTGCTCGTCAGCGACGACCGCGAGCTCGCCCGGGTGCTCGCCTCCGGCCATCGCCGCGTCTCCATCCACGCGGAGGACGAGGCGCGCATGAACGAACGGCTCGGCGAGCGCGTCGCGGGCGACCCGTCCTCCCACCCCGTGTGGCGCGACGACGAGAGCGCGCTGCGCGCCACCAAGCGCATCCTCGGCCTCGCCCACGCGGCCAAACGCCGCGTCCACGTGCTCCACGTTACCACCCCGGCCGAGCTCGAACTGCTCGCCCAACACAAGGATATCGCCACCTGCGAGGTGACGCCGCAGCACCTGACGCTCGCCGGCGAGGAGGCTTACCCGCGGCTGGGGACCCACGCGCAGATGAACCCGCCGATCCGCTCGGGCGCGCACCGCGACGGGCTGTGGCGGTGGCTGAACCAGGGCGTGGTGGACATCGTCGGCTCCGACCACGCGCCGCACACGAAGGAGGAGAAGGCGAAGCCCTACCCGGCCAGCCCCAGCGGGATGCCCGGCGTGCAGACGATGCTGCCGCTGCTCCTCCATCACGTCGCCGCCGGGCGGCTGACCATGGCGCGACTCGTCGACCTCACCTCGGCGGGGCCGCAGCGCGTGTGGGGGCTGGTCGGCCGCGGGCGGATCGCCGCGGGCTATCTCGCCGATTTCAGCGTGGTCGATCCCAAGGCGCGCTGGACGGTGACCGCCGACCGGCTCGCCTCGCGCGCCGGCTGGTCGCCGTTCGAGGGGATGGAGCTCACCGGCCGCCCCGTCGGCACCTTCGTCCGCGGGCGGCAGGTGATGTGGGAAGGCCAGCTCGCCGCGAGCGCGCACGGCCGGCCGCTCCACTTCGAGGACACGAGCTTCTCGGGTGGGCGGGCGCATACCGGTTGAACCCCGCCGGGCGCGCCGCTATACCCGCCCGCGGCCGGCCGGAGACGTGGGTGAGTGGCTGAAACCAACGCTTTGCTAAAGCGTCATACGGGAAACCGTATCGAGGGTTCGAATCCCTCCGTCTCCGCCAAGGTGTCAATGGCCACCGTTCATCACCGTCCGGAAAAGCGCAAATCTCGGCCCCGTTAACGCTCTGTCTGTAAAACTCCGCCAATGCGGTTGGCCGGCCCGTGCGCCCCCTGTGGGCGGCTGTATCGCCCACAGGGGGCGCTCGCGGCAGGCCTGGTTACGGATTAGATGCTGATCACGCCTTCCCAAACACGCGCGCGACAACGAGGCATTTGCGCCGGTAATTAACCGTGACGAGGCGGGTGCCGTTTCTACGCGCCGGCTTGCGTAGGCCGAAGCTTGCGGGAAACTCTGATGAGCTTTGATCGACAAGCCGCCCGGCCGCATGCCAAGAAGGCATGCCAAATACTGGGAGATCACTCATCACTGATCCGCTCGCTTACACGCCGCCGAAGATCTGGACCTGGGACAAGGAAAGCGGTGGACGGTTCGCCAACATCAATCGACCAGTCGCCGGGCCGACACACGACAAGGCGCTGCCGGTCGGCCGGCACCCGCTGCAGCTCTACTCGCTCGGCACACCCAACGGGGTGAAGGTCACGGTGATGCTCGAGGAGCTGCTCGAGCTCGGCCATGCCGAAGCCGAGTATGACGCCTGGCTGATCCGGATTAATGAAGGCGATCAGTTCAGCAGCGGCTTCGTCGAGCTGAATCCAAACTCCAAGATCCCGGCGCTCCTGGACCGCAGCGGGCCGGCCCCAATCCGCGTCTTCGAGTCCGGCGCGATCCTGGTTTATCTCGCGGAGAAGTTCGGCGCCTTCCTGCCCACGGAGCCCGCCGCCCGGGCCGAGTGCCTGTCTTGGCTGTTCTGGCAGATGGGGAGCGGCCCTTTCCTCGGCGGCGGCTTCGGCCACTTCTACGCTTATGCGCCGACCAAGATGGAATATGCGATCGATCGCTTCGCCATGGAGGTGAAACGCCAGCTCGACGTGCTCGATCGGCGGCTGGCGGTCAGCGAGTATGTCGCGGGCCCGGACTACGGCATCGCGGACATGGCGATCTGGCCCTGGTACGGGGCGCTCGCCAAAGGCGTGCTGTACGACGCTGGCGAGTTCCTGCAGGTGCAGGATTACCGCAATGTGCAGCGCTGGACCGCTGCGGTTGCCGCCCGCCCCGCCGTGAAGCGCGGCCGCATGGTGAACCGCGTGATGGGCGCCCTCGGCGGCGCCGAGGGCGCCGTCGAGGACCTCGCCGAGACCGCCGTGCCCACCCGGCCGGCTCGGAAGGCCCGCACCGGCGGCGACCCCGGCATCGTCGTCAAGGGCGTCAGCGACATCTGG
>CADCVW010000099.1:0-8657 GCA_902806235.1 uncultured Sphingomonadaceae bacterium
AGGTCGCCTGCCCCGCTTGGGCCTGCCATAACCGCAGCCGGGTCGAGCGGCTTTGGGCCAGGCTGAAGAAGTGACGCGCGGTGGCCACCCGCTACGAACAGACCGCCCGCTCCTTCGCCGGCGTGCTCTGCCTCGCCGCTACCCTCAACTGGCTCAGGGGCTAACAGATCTTAGTAGGGAGCGGGGCGGGCAACAATGCGCAACTACCCGCCCCTAGCCGCACGCGACCCAAGGGAGGGCGGCACGACCTGGGCTGCTTATAGGCGGCGCTGCTTAGGAAATGGTGAAGGCCGGTCCGCTTTCGGTGATGCGAAAAGTTTGCACGGCTGCCAAGCCTACGTTCGCGCACCTTGAGCTTCGCTAGCCGAGGCGCGACACGTGCCGCTGATGATCGACGTCTCCATTCTGCCTCATCGAGTGGAGACTGTGCAATTCACGGAGTGCGCGGACTGCGTCGTTGAAAGCGCGAAGGGGTCGGTGGCCGGCCACGAGAAGGGCGGCGCCTACTGCGTGCGCTTCACGGACCAGCGTACCGAGGCTGCCTTCCGCGCTCGGTGGCTGAAGGGCGCGTAGAGGTCGCTTGGAGCCTCGTGGAGCGTGGGCACGTGTGGGGCCGGACCTGACGGAGCACCTTACAGGGTCGTTCCTGCGGTGTCGTCAGGCATGCAGGCTGACAAGCATGGAAAACCGACCACGCCAAAGGTGGGTAGCCTGAGCTGCTCGGCAAGCGGCCTTCGGCCGATCGGCGGCTATGGGCGGAGTGCGGACGCTCGGCCGGGGGAAGGGCGGTTGTTCGGGTTCTTAGAATCGCTTGCTGAGGAAATAACGCGCACTTCCGACTGGATGGTCCTCGATCGTCCCAAACACCGAGTAGCCAAGTTTTTCGTAGAAGCCCCGAGCCTGAAAGGCGTACGTGTCGAGCCAAGCCCCCACGCACCCCCGCTCCTTGGCTATAGCCTCAGCTTTTGCCATCATCGCCACGCCGTGGTTCTGTCCGCGCATGATCTCAGGAATTGCCAGAAGCTCGACGAACAGCCAGTCGTAGGCGGTGCGCCCCCACAGCCCGCCCACTGCCGCGCCATTCTCATCTCTAAGCAGAATGGCAAGTGGCTGCGCATCAACCGGAGGTCCGTTGCGCCCGTTGTGCTCGGCAAGCGGTACAGAAACCGCCTTGCGGTCCTCGGCCCTCGGTTCCTCGACGACGACAAGCTGCGCAGTCATGCGCTCTCATCACTGATCGAAACAGACCACGCAAGGTCCGCTTTCAGCCGGAAACGGAATATTGCTCAATGTCCGCAATAGGTCGATAGCGAACGTTCGCGAAACAGGGCGCCTTGCGATTGAAATCCTCGGGTGTATCGTCGAAACATGGCGAGCATCCTACCGCGCCGTAAGGCCAAGTCCATCCGTCCCGACATCTTCGAGCAGCTGCTGGCTGTAGGGTCGGCGCTGATGTTTGCGGCGGTCCTCGTCACCATCATCCGTGGCGCGGACCGGTGGGCCGAGATGAAGCCAATCATCTGGCTGCATCTTATGATCATCCTCGTTGCACTTGTCTTGTCGCCGCCCCTGCTGCTCCTGAAGCGAGGAACGAGGCAGCACCGCCGCCTCGGCTGGATCTGGTCTATCGCGATGTTCTCGACGGCGGCCGTGAGCTTCTTCATACACGAAAGCGGTTCAGGTCTCTTCAGTCCTATACATCTGCTGTCCGGACTAACCGTCGTCGGCGTGCCATTGATAGTTGTTGCCGCGAGGAGACACATGGTAGCAGCTCACCGCTTTGGTGTCCGGGCAACGGTACTCGGCGCGTTGCTCATTGCGGGCTTCTTCACTTTCCCGTTCGGCCGGATGCTAGGCCGCTGGCTTCTGGCGTAACGTCCGACAGTCGGGCGCTACCGACGTTCACCAAGGTTCCGGGACCGGCGCTCAATAGCTGAGATACGCTCCCGCTCGCGTGGGATCCACAGAGCCCGAAAGATGCCGTTTGCGGCCGCGTTCACCCCCGGCCATCAGTCGTGCTCACGCTCGGTCGCCAGCTCTCGCCAGAAGCTATCGAAAGGCCAGCGTGGCGGTGGGTCGCCGCGCCCTTCGGGGAAGGAGGATGTGGGGCTACTTGGTGGCGTTTTGGACTTCAATGGCGGCTTGGACGGCATTGTTCGTCTTTATGGCTTAGACGTGCTTACGGCACAGTTCTGCAGCCCCCTTGGCATCGGATATGTAGTGTCGCCACCGCCGGATGGATGTCCGCTATGGGTAGAAAGCGGACGTTCCCTACTTCGTGAAGTTGGCAATCGCTTCCTTAACGATCTGCTCCTCCATCTCCTCGACGTTGGTTTCGACGTAAGCTTCCATGCGCCAGCGCCCGTCTAGAAAATGCTTGCCCACCGGGCGTTCCAAAAAGCCGACTATCTCGACGAGCTCGGCTTCGGTGAACTCCCAGTTCACATGGTGCTCGTAAGCTTGCTGATATTCGGCTCGATGCTTTGCGTAGACGTTTGTCAGCGCGGCCATTCGCTTTTTGAGACCGCCTGACAGGCTCTCGGTCAAGACCTGGCCGTTTGAGAGCTGCCACCTGGGTCCGCCCGGAATGGCATAGCGGTCGAGGAAGCTGCCGGTATCAAGCTGCTCCTGACGTCCAATCGCGCGCAGATACCGACGGATGAAAAGGAGCTTCGAGGGGATGGGAGGTTCGTCGATCTGCGCGGAAGGTGCGAGCTTTTGAGTGAGCTGCACTGGCGCGGCCGATGCGTCGGCAGGTGGTGATAGCGCAGCGAAGGATAGCAGTAGCAACATCTTCATCTGCGCATTGTGACCCGGAACCGCTGATGTCCACGATGGGTCGAAAGCAGACGCCCCAAGAGCGCGTTGGCACCTGACCTCACATCAGGTGACGGAGGGCATCGGGTTTCTCGGCTGCTGCTCCATCAAGCATCGCGTCGCTCACCACCGCATGATAGATTCGCGAAGGCGTGTCTTCGTCATCGTCGTCGATCACGAAATAGACCTTTTGTCGGTCATTCACGTCGAGGGTCAGGCCCTCGATCTTGCCGGTGAAGGGCCGGCTCTTCTCGTCGACGAGATGAGTCCAGCGCGCCTCGCCGTCCCTTTCGATGATCCCGAGGACGGAGCCGCGGATACCGCCCGTCTTCCCGTCCTCGGCCGAGGCGGAGAAAAGAACACGGCCGTCTCCCAGATGCTCGGCATCCGAGAAGGTCAGGCGGACGCCGCCCAGCGTTCCGAGGTCATAGGTGCGGACGTTCTCCAGGACGGGCGGCGGATGCCGGTCCGGAGCGCTTAGATGCTCGCACAGCGCGGCCCAGGAGAAATCGGCCGTAGCATCAATCGCCTCGCTTCCGTCGCTGGGCTCTGAATTGCCCCGCTGGAACAAGCGGACCCGATCGTGGTCGAAGGCGAGCGCCCCCTCGATGTTGAGTCCGGCCCCGCTGAACGTCTTGTTTTCGCGCATGGCAGCGTAAAAGGCCGGAGCAGGCACGAATACCGCCTTCAGCTCGCCGCCCTTGTCCTCGCGCACCCGAAGCACCCACTCGCGCTCTGACCGCGAGCCTGAGGAAAAGCCGACGAGCTCGCAGTTATTTCCTGAGGTGACGGTGACGCAGGCCTCCAGGTCATATTTGTCGCCATGGTTGCCGCGCTTCTTGCTGAACACCCGGTCGCCGGCGGGACTCGGCGGTAGAGGCACTGCTGTAACCTGCTGGTCGGCGTCGATCAGCGCCAGCCAGTTGGCGTCGTCCTGAATGACGGCAAGGCATTCGCGAAAGGCGCTGAGACCCGACGCAGCGCGGACATGCGCCGGCCGGTCCGCCTCCTCCGACGGGCCCTCGCGGTAGGTCATGTCGTGCCGCGCCAAGACCCGCGCTTCCCAGCGGGGCTCCTGGAGAGCTCGGAAGTGTTTGCTCATGTCCCTGCAGTAGGACTGGTCTGCGTGGGGTGCCAGTCTTGGGCGGAGTTGATGTCTGCAATGGGTCGAGAGCGGACGTTCCCCGACCGGGCTGGTATTCAAGGTCAGTCGGCAGCGGACGGGCTGTCCTTTTGCCGTCTCGCGGGACAGCAGCCGTTCGGTGATGGTGCGCCAAATCTAACCGGGGCCTCCGGACGGTTGCTCGGGTCAGGCAACGTTCAGAGGCTTTCGGCCACACGGAGGCATGAGCAAGCTCCTCACGATTATGCTGGCCGTGGTGGCCGCCATAGCGGTGCCAGCCCATGCTGCGCGCCGGGGCGATGCCGACGCGGAGCTGCGGAAGCTGCTCGCCGGCCGCGTGGCGGGCGAGCCGGTCAACTGCATCACCTTGTCTGCGGTGACCTCGAGCCGGATCATCGACGGGAGGGCGATCGTCTACCGCGTCGGCGGCAGGTTGTACGTCAACGAGCCGAGGGCGGGCGCGAGCAGGCTCGACGAGGACGACGTGCTGGTGACCCGCAGCTTCGGCTCGCAGCTGTGCAGCGTCGACAGCGTGCATCTGGTCGACCGGGCGTCGCGCTTCCCGCGCGGCTTCGTGCTCCTGGGCAAGTTCGTGCCGTACAGCAGGCCGAAGCGGGCCAACTGAGCGGCAGCGGCGCGTCTGGTGCGCTCACCGGCCCGATGAGCACAAGACCAAGCTCACAGATTCGTGAGCGGTTGGTGGGGCCTGCACCTGCGTCTGCTTGACGTCCGGATCGGGTGAGGTCCGGACGCCCAGACTGCGCTCTCGCGAGGGGCTAAGCACCCGAACGACTATATTTGTGCAGTGCAGCAACAACCGCCTGGTGGGCACGTTTGTTTGCGCGCCAGGGCACCCGCCGTGGCTAGGGGGTGCTCGGATGCGCGGCTTGAACAACACCATGGTCCGCTTCGCTGCTATTCGCGCCGCCCGCGCGGATCAGGCAAGCGCCGGTGCGGACGATCGGCTGGTCGACCTCGCCGCCTTCGGAACGAACCCGGGCGCGCTTCGTGCCCGCGCGTACGTCCCGGCCGCCATGCCCCAGCACGCGCCGCTGGTCGTCGTGCTGCACGGCTGCACGCAGAACGCCGCAGCCTACGATCACGGTTCCGGGTGGTCGCACTTAGCCGACCGGCACGGCTTTGCCCTGCTCTTCCCCGAGCAGCAGCGGCAGAACAACCCGAACCTATGCTTCAACTGGTTCGCGCCGGACGACGCGCGACGGGGCAGCGGTGAGGCGCTCTCCATCGCGCAGATGACGAGGGCGATAGTCGCTCGTCACCGCCTCGACCCCGCGCGCGTCTATGTCACCGGCCTCTCCGCCGGCGGGGCGATGACCTCCGTCATGCTCGCGACCTACCCCGAGCTGTTCGCGGGCGGGGCGATCATTGCCGGGCTACCGTTCGGGGTCGCGGGGTCGATCCTTGAGGCGCTCGAGCGCATGCGGGGCCTGGGAAGCCCGAACGGGGCCGAACTGGGCGCGCTGGTCCGCTCGGCGTCTTCCCACCAGGGGCCGTGGCCGCGCGTGTCGGTGTGGCACGGGAGCGCGGACGCGACCGTGCACCCGTCCAATGCGCGCGCGATCGTCGGGCAATGGCGCGCGCTGCACGGCGTAGCCGCTCAACCGAGCAGGACCGAGGTCGTCGACGGCCACGCTCGCCGCGTCTGGTCGACTGCCGACGGTCGTGACGTGGTGGAAGAGTACAGCATCGCCGGCATGGGCCACGGCACGCCGCTGGCCACTGGCGGCGCGGAGGGCTGCGGCGCGGCCGGGCCGCACATGCTCGAGGCGGGGATCTCATCTACCCGGCACATAGCTCGGTCTTGGGGCCTGCTCGGGGTCGGGGGGACGGGTCGGGCGTACCGGGCAGCGGAAGCAGACTCCCGGGTGGCCGCTACGGTCCTCGAGCCGATAACGGCCACCGGCTCACGGCCGAAGGTCGGCGCGGCGTCGCCGATGGCATGGAGCGCAAAGGCGCTAGGGGGCGTGGACAAGGTCATCGACGACGCGCTCCGCGCCGCAGGACTGAAGCATTAGCGCAAGTGTCACATCGTCAGCACATACCGGCCTCGGCGGCGGCGTCGCGGGATGCCCGGGCGGCCCGATCCCGCGCCCTGCGATGGGCCCGTTCCGCCTGGGAGGAGCTGACGCGATGAGCTTCATGGTCGCCGCCGCCTTGATCTGGGGCCTGCCGATCGCCGCCGCCGCAGCCATCGGCGGCGCCACAGTCGTGTCGCGTTCCGCGCGCGCCGTGGTTGTCCGCCACCTCGTCGGCGAGCAGGAAACGTCCAACGGCGCGGAGCTACGCCTGGGGGCGGCGAGGACGCCGTACGAACGCTCGCAAGCGGCGGCACAGGTCGACTTGGCGATCACGCGCTGAGCAGCTGACTTGCTATGCTGCGCGATTACCGGTCAGCGCTTGGCTCGATGCTAACCGCGGCTGTGGACGTCCGCTCATGGTGGAGGTTGTGTGAGAACGGGTTTGGAGTGCAGGGTTCGAAGCCGGAGCGGAGTCGCGGGGTCAGGTCTGCATCGCTTTTATCAGGTCCGGCGCCCCGACCAGAGCGATGGCGCGCTTGATGTTGTAGGCCAGGATGTGGAGGCTGGCTTCGGTTGCCACGTTGCCGAGCCTTCGCGTCTTGAAGTGGCTTCGGCCCATCCAGTCCTTCAACGTGCCGAAGACGTGCTCCACCGTTCTTCGTCGGACGCGCATGGCATCGGGCCAGCGGTCGAGCCGGGCCTGCATGGCCTCGATCACCTTTTCGTGCTCCCATCGCTTGATGCGCCGCTCGACGCCGGCGGTGCAGTTCGTCCTCACCGCGCAGCGGGCGCGGCAGGCGGGCGTGGCGTAGCCGTGAAGCGTCAGCCCGTGTTCGAGGCTGGAGAAGCGCCTGGTCATCGTCTCGCCAGCCGGGCAGCGATAGCTGTCGGCGTTAGGCTGGTAGACGAAGTCCTGCTTGCCGAAGCGTCCTTCCGCCTTGGCGCCCGAGGTGAGCGGCTTGGGGCAGATGGCCACGATGCCGGCCTCCTCGCAGGCCAGCACCTCCGGGCCTGAAAAGTAGCCGCGGTCAGCCAAGACGGTGAGCGTCTCGGCGCCCGTCGCTTGGCGCGCTTGTTCTCCCATGCTCGCCAGCGACGTGCGGTCGTGGCTGAGGTTGATGACCTCGTGCGCCACGACGATGTGGGTGTCCGCATCGACCGCCGCCTGGAGGTTGTAGCCGACGAGGCCCGTGCCGGTTCCGGCCGAGGCCATCGCGCGCGCGTCCGGGTCGGTCAGCGAGATCTGCCGGTCGGGCGCGGCCGCGACCGCCTGCTCCATGACTTCCAGGTCGCGCATCTGCCGGCGCAAGGTGTCAAGCCTCGTCGTCAGCCGCGCGTTCCGCAGCTCGGCGGTCTCGTCCTCCTGCCGGTCGGCGGTGTCGAGCATGCCAAGGTAGCGCTGGATGCTGGCGTCCACCTGCTCCATCCGGCGCCGGATCGTCACGGGCGTGAAGTTCCTGTCGCGCGCGTTCACCGCGCGCAAGCGGCTGCCGTCCACCGCCACCGTGCCGTTGGCGAGGAGGCCGAGGTTGCGGCAGACGAGGACGAACCGGCGGCATGCCGCCGGGATGGCCGAGCCATGATCGCGGCGGAAGTCGGCGATGGTTTTGAAGTCGGGGGCGAGCTTGCCCGTCAGCCACATCAGCTCGACGTTGCGCCCAGCCTCGCGCTCCAGCCGCCGGCTCGACTGGACCTGGTTCATGTAACCGTAAACGTAGAGCTTGAGCATGGTCGTCGGATGGTAACCCGGCCGCCCTGTCACGGCCGCGCCCTCGAAGCCGAGCTCGCCCAGGTTCAGCTCGTCGATGAACATGTCGACCACCCGAACCGGGCTGTCCTCGTCCACATAGTCGTCAATGCAGTCCGGCAGCAGCAACCTCTGTCGCCGGTCGCTCCCCTCGATGAAACGGCTCATACCAGCGCCTCCACCAGCGCCAGAACCCTACCACGTCAGCGCGTTTTCACACAGCCTCGGTGGAAAGCGGACCTATCGCTGTTGCGACAACTTCCTGCCAACCCATACGCCGAAGCCGATGCCATAGAGCGCAAACAGGGCCGAACAGGCCAGAGGATCCCAAGGCATGAGGCTGATGTGGGACGAACACGAACGTCAGCAATGTGTCGCTAGCCGACGTCCCACTTGAGGCGCTGTGCGTCGACAACATCGCCACCCAGGTGTCGGATGAACGCCTCTCGAAGGGCATATTTGTGAGAATGCCACCTCTCCGGTTCCTCACCGGGGTTCACGCCCTCGGCTTGGAAAAGCCAGGCCACCAACTGCTCGGCAGTAACGGGACCGCTCTCGGGCTCGTCGTTCACGATGCTGCCACACCAGCCTCGGCCCACGCACACCTCATGCATCAGGGCGTTGTAGCCGGCTTTCTACTCCATGCGCCCACGTTACCGGTGAGTCTCTAACGTCCACAACGAGTCGAAAGTGGACGTCGGCTCGTCTGGCACAAACGGCCGTATTCGGGAGCAATGACCGCCATGGGCGTAAAACGAATACCGCCACCTGGCTTCCTCCGTCCTGCTCGTTCCGAAACCTCAGCCGTGCTCCGCCGCGAAGGCGGCGGCCGCGCCGAACAGCCCGGGCTCCGGCCGCGTGACCAGCTTGACGGGTAGCGCTGCCATCATGCTCTCGAACCGGCCCTTGGCGGCCAAGCGCTGCGCGAAAC
>CADCVW010000099.1:8667-9042 GCA_902806235.1 uncultured Sphingomonadaceae bacterium
CAGCCGCGGCGCGGGCCGGCCCTCGATCGCGGCCAGGATCTCGTGGATCTCGACCAGCCCGGGCCCGGCGACCACCCGCTCGACCGAAACGCGCCGGTGCCGCGCGCGCAAGCGGTGCAGCAACGCGTCCTCCACCGCGTCGAGCGGCGCGAAATCGAGGTGGCCGCCCTCCGTCGGCAGGACGTGATGGCTTTCCCCGGTACGGAAGAGCTGCGCGACGCCCAACCCCGTTCCCGGCCCGACCACGGAGATCACGCCGCGCTCCGGCAGCGGCCGGTCCGGCCCGCACAGGTGGGCGAAGTCGCCCGGCCCGGCCCCAGCCACCGCGTGCGCCACCGCGGCGAAGTCGTTGACGAGCGTCAGCCGCTCGACGCC
>CADCVW010000100.1 GCA_902806235.1 uncultured Sphingomonadaceae bacterium
CACAAGACGAGCCTGCTCGAGCTGAACGAGCGTATCTGCAAGTGGCCGATCGGCCACCCCGGCGAGCCCGACTTCCACTTCTGCGGCAAGAAGGCGAATCCGGGCTTCCCCTACTGCGTCGACCATTGCTCAGTGGCGTACCAAGCGCAGGTGCCGAGGCGCGATCGGCGGCCCGCGCCGCCGCTGCCCTACGGCGGGCCGCGGGTGCGCTGACCGCGAGGTGACGCTGGTCGCACGACGCCCTAAGGTGACGCCCGCCTTCGGACGTTCTATATCTGTTCCATGACCGACCTGTTTGCCACCGCTTCGCCCATCTCCGGCGACTACGACGCCTCTTCCATCGAGGTGCTGGAGGGGCTCGAGCCCGTGCGGCGGCGGCCGGGGATGTACATCGGCGGGACGGATGAGCGCGCGCTCCACCACTTGGCAGCCGAGGTGATCGACAACGCGATGGACGAAGCGGTTGCCGGGCACGCGAGCCGCATCGAGGTGACGCTGGGGCCGGGTAACCGGCTGACCGTCGCCGACAACGGCCGCGGCATCCCCGTCGACCCGCATCCCAAGTTCCCGGACAAGTCGGCGCTGGAGGTGATTCTTACCACGCTCCACTCGGGCGGTAAGTTTTCCGACAAGGCCTACGCGACTTCGGGCGGCCTGCACGGCGTGGGCGTGAGCGTGGTGAACGCGCTCAGCACCGACACGGTGGTTGAGGTCGCGCGCAACCGCGAGCTCTACCGGCAGGGCTTCGCCCGCGGCGCACCGACGGGGCCGCTCGAGAAGGTCGGACCCGCGCCCAACCGGCGCGGCACCACCCTGGCCTTCTCGCCCGACGCCGAAATCTTCGGCGCGGACGCCAGGTTCAAGCCGGCGCGGTTGTACAAGCTTGCGCGGTCCAAGGCGTATCTGTTCGCGGGCGTGGAGATCCGGTGGCGCTGCGATCCGGCGCTGATCGGCGACGACACGCCCGCCGAAGCCGTGTTCCAGTTCCCCGGTGGGCTCGCCGACCACCTGCGCGAGCAGGTAGGCGCGCGCGACTGCGCCACCGCGGAATTCTTCGCGGGCCGGCAGGAGTTCCCCGGCAAGCAGGGCTCGGTGGAATGGGCGATTGCCTGGCCGCTGTGGTCGGAGGGGGCCAGCAGTTACTACTGCAACACCATCCCCACGCCGGACGGCGGCACGCACGAGGCTGGCCTGCGCGCCGCGCTCGCGCGCGGGGTCCGCGGCTTCGGCGAGCTGGTCGGCAACAAGAAGGCGGCGGCGATCCTCCCCGACGACGTGGTCAACGGGGCGGAGATCATGCTGTCCGTGTTCATCCGCGAACCGCAATTCCAGAGCCAGACCAAGGACCGGCTGACCAGCCCGGACGCGGCGCGGCTGGTCGAGGCCGCGGTGCGCGACCATTTCGACCACTACCTCGCCGACAACATGGAGCGGGGCCGGGCGCTGCTCGCCCACGTCCTCGACCGCGTCGAGGACCGGCTGCGCCGCAAGGCGGAGCGCGAGGTGAAGCGCAAGACGGCGACGGGTGCCAAGAAGCTGCGGCTGCCGGGCAAGCTCACCGACTGCGCAGAATCGGACCCGGCAGGAACCGAGCTGTTCATCGTCGAGGGCGACAGCGCCGGCGGTTCGGCCAAGCAGGCGCGCGACCGTAAGACGCAGGCGATCCTGCCGATCCGCGGCAAGATCCTCAACGTCGCGTCGGCCAACAGCGCCAAGATCTTCGCCAACCAGGAGATCGCCGACCTCGTCCAGGCGCTCGGCTGCGGCACGCGCGACCGCTACGATTCCTTGGCGCTCCGCTACGACCGCGTGATCATCATGACGGATGCCGACGTCGACGGAGCGCACATCGCCACCTTGCTGATGACCTTCTTCTTTCAGGAAATGCCGGAGATGGTGAAGGGAGGTGCGCTCTACCTCGCGCAGCCGCCGCTCTACCGGCTGACCGCTGGCGGCAAGACACTCTACGCGCGCGACGACGCCGACCGGGCGGCGCTGGAAAAGCGCGAGTTCCGGGGCAAGAAGGTTGAGGTCAGCCGCTTCAAGGGGTTGGGCGAGATGAACCCCGGCCAGCTGCGCGAGACCACCATGGACCCGCGCAGCCGCTCGCTGATCCGGGTGACGCTCCCCGCCGAACACGAGCAGCGGAACGCGGTGCGCGAGCTGGTCGACCGGCTGATGGGCAAGAATCCCGAGCACCGCTTCGCCTTTATCCAGGCCAACGCGGCGCAGGTCGACGAGGAATCGATCGACGCGTGAGCGGAGGCGCGCCGGCCCGCCGCGTCGCCCTGCTCCGCGCCGTCAATGTGGGCGGACGCAAGGTCGCGATGGCGGAGCTGCGCGCGGCGGTGGCGGCGGCGGGATTCCGGGACGTGGCCACGTTAATCGCTAGCGGCAATCTGCTCTACGCGCCGCAGGTAAGCGCCCGCGAAGAGGAAGCCGACCTCGAGCGCGTCATCGCTCAAGTTTTCGGCATCGCCGTCCCGGTGGTCGTACGCGCGGGCGAGGACTGGCCCGACTACCTCGCGCGCTGCCCCATGCCGGACGCCGCGCGCGAGCGGCCGAATCGGTTTCTGCTGTTTCTGTCCAAGTTGCCCCCGAGGTCGGACGCCGCCGAGCAGCTCGCCGCCAAGGCGGCGCCGAGCGAAACGGTCGTGCTCGTCGGCGACGCGCTGTGGATCGACTTCGCCGACGGCGGGGGGCGGTCGAAGCTCACCCCGAGCGCGATCGACCGAGCGATGGGTTCGCCGGCCACCGGACGCAACCACAACACCGTCGTCAGATTGGGCGAATTGGCCCGCTAGGGAGCCATGACGGCCCCGCGCCGTTGTGCCGCCCATGCCCAAGCCCGAAAAGCGCATCCGTGCCGTCCTGTTCGACATCGACGGCACCCTGGTCGACTCCAACGATCTCCACGCCGAAGCCTGGGTCGAGGCATTCCGCCACTTCGGCCGCGAGGTGCCCTACGAAACCGTACGCGGGCAGATCGGAAAGGGCGGCGACAATCTGATCCCCGACACGCTGCCCGACGTCGGCCCGGACGAGCAGGAGGAGATGGAGAAGTTTCGCGGCGAGCTGTTCAAGGAGAAGTACCTGGCGCACGCGACGCCCTTCCCCGGCGTGTGCGAGCTCTTCGAGAAGCTGCGCGACGACGACGTGCGGATCGTGCTCGCCTCTTCGGCCAAGCAGGGCGAGATGGAACACCACAAGGAGCGGATCGGCTGCGGCGACCTCGTCGACGGGGCGACCACGGCCGATGACGTCGAGCACAGCAAGCCCGACCCGGACATCTTCGCCGCTGCGCTGAAGACGGCTGGGGTGCGGCAAGACGAGGCGGTGATTGTCGGCGACTCGCCGTTCGACGTCGAGGCGGGGCGGCGGCTCGGCGTGCCGGTGGTCGCAGTGCGCGCGGGCAAGTTCCAAGACGAGGTGCTGCGGGAGGCGGGCGCCCTCGCGATCTACGACGGGGTGGAGGAGCTCGCGCGTCGCTACGAGGAGACGCCGCTGGCAGCCTAGGCCGTCAGCGCCGCCACCAGCGCCTTGACCTTCTTCTGCCGCCACTGCGGCGTCGGCGCGACGAGCCAGTAGGCGGAACCGCCCGGCTCCGCGCCGCCGACGTCCAGCCCGGCCGTCGTCGCTAGCAGCGCGGGGACGCGCGCCTGACCCAAGCCCGCCAGCGCCGCGCCGAGCGCGAGCCCGGCGTCGCCAACGCGCACGGGGGCGTCCACCGGGCCGGAACCGGGGAAGGCGATCGGCGTCCCCTCGCCCACTGTGACCCAGCCGGCAGGCTCCAGCCGCACGCCTTCCAAGCCGCCGGGGTCCTCGGCGAGGCGCAGCGCGACGTCCAGGTTGGCTTCGGTGAAGTCGAGCGGCTCGTCCGTCGGGATCAGCAGGAAGCGCAGCTCGGGCCGCTCGGCGCGGTAAGCGGCGAGGCGCGGCAGCAGCCAGCGCGAAGTGATGCCGCGCGGCGCGGCAATCGTCAGCGCGGCGGACGCCTGGCCCGCCTGCATGGCCCGCACCGCTTCCTCGAATTCGAGGAAGCCGGCACGCAGGGCGAGGAGCCCCGCTTCGCCCTCAGGGGTGAGTTCCAGCCCTTTGGTCGCGCGGCGGAACAGGACCACACCCAAGGTGTCCTCCAGCGCGCGGATCTGCTGCCCCACCGCGGCGGGGGTGACGGCGAGCTCGTCGGCGGCGCGGGTGAAGGACAAGTGGCGCGCGGCCGCATCGAACACGCGCAAGCCGTTCAGGGGTAGGTGGGTGCGCTTCACGCGCCCACGGCGGGGGCGAATAGCGGGAAGCGCGGGATGGCGACGTCAAAGCCGCGCCCGTCCTCGCCGACCATGCCGTAGCGGCCCTCCATAGCGCCGGACGGCGTGACGAGCGGGCAGCCGGAGACGTAGTCGAACGCGTCGCCTGGGCCGATCAGCGGCTGTTCGCCGACCACGCCATCGCCGTCGACGGTGCTGCGCGAACCCCGCCCGTCGATGATGGTCCAATGGCGGGTGAGCAGGCGCACGCGGCGCTCCGTGCCGTTCTCCACGCGGACGTGGTAGGCCCAGAACCAGCGGCCGCGGCGCGGCTCCGACTGTTCGGAGAGGAAGCTCACCGCGACGCGCACGGTGACGCCGTCCGTGGTCGCCTCGAAGGGGAAAAGTGCCTTCACAGGCCCGCCGCCGCCAGTGCGCCGTTTAGGTCGTCGAGGAGGTCGGCCGGGTCCTCCAGGCCGACGTTGAGGCGCAGGAGACCTTCGGTCACCCCCATCTCCGCGCGCACCTGTTCGGAGAGCCCGCTGTGCGTGGTGGACGCGGGGTGGGTCATCAAGGAGCGCGAGTCGCCGATATTGTTAGAGATGTCGATCAGCTCCAGCGCGTCGAGCAGCGCGTGGGCTTGGGGACGGCCGCCCAGCACCTCGAAGGAGAAGATCGGGCCGGCGGCATCCATCTGGCTCATCGCGAGGTCGTGCTGCGGGTGGCTTGGTAGGCCGGGGTGGAGGACGCGGGCGACGCGGGGCTCGAGGAAGCGGCCGACAGCAACCGCTGACTCGCTCTGCCGGCGCGCGCGCATGTCGAGCGTTTCCAGCCCTTTCAGCACGACCCAGGCGTTGAAGGCGCTGAGCGTCGGGCCGGTATTGCGCACGAAGGGCAGCAGTTTGTCGTTAATGAACTCCGCGCTACCGCACACGGCGCCGGCGAGCACGCGGCCCTGCCCGTCCATCATCTTGGTCGCGGAATAGGCGACCACGTCCGCGCCCATCTCCATCGGGCGCTGGAGGGCGGGAGTGGCGAAGGCGTTGTCGACGACGCTGACTACACCCGCCTCCCGCGCGATCGCGCACACGGTGTGCACGTCGACCACGTCCATCGTCGGGTTGGCGGGCGTTTCGAAGAAGAAGGCCTTGGTCTCGGGCCGGAGCGCCGCGCGCCACTGGTCCGGCTCCCGCCCGTCCACGATCGTGGTGGCGATGCCAAAACGCGGAAGCAGGCTATCGGTCAGCCAGCGGCACGAGCCGAACAGCGCGCGCGCCGCGACCAGATGATCGCCGTGCGACAGCTGGCAGAGCAGTGCCGCCGTCATCGCCGCCATGCCGGACGCGGTGCAACGCGCGGCCTCCGCGCCCTCCAGCAACGCGATGCGGCGCTCCAGCATCTCCACCGTGGGGTTCTGCAACCGCGAGTAGGTCATCCCCGCCTGCTCGCCCGCGAAGCGCGCGGCGGCGTCACCGGCGCAGTCGTAGGCGTAGCCGGAGGTGAGGAAGAGCGCTTCGGACGTTTCGCCCCATTCGCTGCGCGCGGTGCCGCCGCGCACTGCGCGCGTGGCGGGGCGCCACTTGGCCGTCACCGCCGGGTCCTGTCCGCTGCGCCGCTTCATGCGCCCGCCTTGGCGGAGCGGGCGGGGCATCGTCAATGCGCTGCTCAGCCTGCGGCGCGCTCCAGCCGGTCCACCAGCCGCTCGCGCGCGGCGAAGAGGTCGGCCGTGCGGTCCACGGCGATGTCGCGCAACAGGAAGTGGCCGGTGATGCGCAGGGCGGCGAGCGCATCGTCCCAGCCCGCTGGGCCACCCTCGCGCAGGAAGGGCGGCAAGGGGAACAGCCGCTCCTTATACTCGCCCGCCCCCGCCGCGCTCACCGCGCGGCCGCTTCTAGGCGACACGTAGGCGAGGTCGTTGGCGCGGTCAGTCACCGCGCAGCGGTCGAGCTGCAGGCCGTAGCCGAGCTCGGACAGCAGCAGCAGTTCGTAGCGAGCGAGCGCCCCGGCCCAGCCCCGCGCGGACGGCGCGGCCTCGATCGCGTCGAGCACGCCGGCGAGCGCGGCGTGGAGCCGCGGATAGGGCTGGCCCTCGGGCAAGGCGGCGGCGGTGAGCGCCGTCGCCCATTCAATCGCGCCCGCCGCCAGCGGCTCGCCCAGCATCGGCGCGCGGCTGTGCAGCAGTTCCAAGGTGAGCGCGGGCAGCTGCTCGTCTGTGCGCGCGCGCCAACGGCCGAGGACGTGATTGCCGGGAATCAGGACGGGCCGGAGCCGTCGCGAGCGCCCGCCGCGGACGTAGCCGGTCAGTACGCCGCGCTCGGCGGTGAGCGCGCGCGCGATCGCGCCGTGCTCGCCGTGCTGGCGGAGCGAGAGGACCAAGGCTTCGGTGGAAAGGTCCAATCAGGCCTGCCGGAAATGGTCATACACCTGCCGCGCGGTCGCCTTGCTCACCCCCGGCACCTTCTCCAGGTCCTCCAGCGCCGCGCCGCGCACCGCCTTGGCAGTGCCGAAGTGCATCAGCAGCGCGCGCTTGCGCGCTGGGCCGATGCCGGGCACCTCGTCGAGGGGGTTGGTGAGCAGCGCCTTGCTCCGCTTCTCGCGATGGGTGCCGATGGCGAAGCGGTGCGCCTCGTCGCGCAGCCGCTGCAGGTAAAAGAGCACCGGCGAGTTCGGCGGCAGGCCGATCTCGCGCCCGTTGGGCAGGTGGAAGATCTCGCGCCCGGCGTTCCTGTCCGGCCCCTTCGCCACCGACACCACCGGCACGTCGTGGACGCCCTGCTCCGCAAGCTTCTCCATCACTGCGCGGAGTTGGCCCTTGCCGCCGTCGATCAAGAGGAGGTCGGGCCAGTCGCCACGCGACCGATCCGGATCCTCCTTCTCCAGTCGGGCAAAGCGCCGCTCGAGCACCTCGCGCATCATCGCGAAGTCGTCGCCGCCCACCGTCGTGGGATCCTTGATGTTGAACTTGCGGTAGCTGTTCTTGCGAAACCCCTCCGGTCCCGCGACGATCATCGCGCCCGTCGCCGCCGTACCCATGATGTGGGAGTTGTCGTACACCTCGATCCGCTCGGGCGAGCCTTCGAGTTCGAACAGGTCGGCGACCTCGCGCAGCAGCCTGGCCTGCGTCGTCGATTCGGCGAGCCGGCGGTCGAGCGCCTCCTGCGCGTTGCGCGCTGCTTGGCGGACCAGCTTGACGCGGTCGCCGCGCTGGGGCTGGCTGATGTCCACCTTGCGGCCCGCCTTTTCGCTCAGCGCCTCGGCGACCAGCGCCTGTTCTGGCACGCGGGCGTCCAGCAAGATGGCGCGCGCGGGCGGCATCTCCTCGTAGAACTGCAGCAGGAAGCTCGCCATGACGTCCGGCGCCGTGACGTCCTCCGTGTGCGCGGGGAAGAAGGAGCGATGGCCCCAATTCTGCCCGCCGCGGATGAAAAACGCCTGGATGCAGGTGGAGCCGCCCTTCTGCGCCACCGCGAACACGTCGGCGTCGCCCACGCCCTCCGCGTTGATAGCTTGGGTGCCCTGGATGAAGGTCAGCGCGCGGAGCCGGTCGCGGAGTATGGCGGCCAGTTCGAAGTCCAGCGCGGCGCTCGCTTCCTCCATCTGCCGGCCGAGCTTGGCCTGCACCTGCGTCGATCGCCCGCCGAGGAACGCCTTTGCGTCGTCGACGAGCTCGGCGTAGCCCGCCTCATCGATGCGGCCGACGCAGGGCGCGGCGCAGCGCCGGATCTGGTGCAGCAGGCAGGGGCGCGAGCGGTTGGCGTAGAAGCTGTCGGTGCAGGAGCGCAGCAGGAACAGCTTCTGCAGCGCGTTCAGCGTGCGGGTGACGGAACCGGCGGAGGCGAAGGGGCCGTAATAGCTGCCTCTGAACCGCTGCGCCCCGCGGTGCTTGGCGATGCGGGGGTAGGCGTGGTCGTCGCGGAGCAGGATATAAGGGAAGCTTTTATCGTCGCGCAGCAGCACGTTGTACGGCGGGCGGAAGCGCTTGATCAGCTGCGCCTCGAGCAGCAGCGCCTCGGCCTCCGTGTTCGTCGTGACGATCGTCATCGACCGCGTCTGCGCGACCATGCGCTGGAGGCGCTTGGTCAGGCGCGACACCTGGACGTAGTTGCCGACACGGCTTTTGAGCGCCTTGGCCTTGCCGACGTAGAGGACCTCGCCCTTCGCGTCCTGCATCCGGTACACGCCCGGGCGCGCGGGGAGCGTGCGGAGCACGTTGCGGATGGCGGCGACGCCCGTCTCGAGGTCGGGCTTGTCCGTGCCGCGCACCGCGTAGGTGGCGGCCTGCTCGTTGAAGCGGTCGGGGGTGGCCGTGGGCTGGTCCATCGGCTGGTGATTTAGTGAGGCTCAGGGACCCGGGGTAGGGTCAAGTCCCTCCCCTTCAGGGGAGAAGTCGGGTTGGGGCTGTCGAACGAGCACCACCGTCGCCAAGCGGCTCTGAACACACGTCCCCACTCCAACCTCTCCCCTGAAGGGGAGGAGCTTAGCTCAGTTCAGCCGCCCCAGGTCGCTGATCGTGCGGTTCACCAGCGCGCGGTCCTCGGCGACGCCGTGGCGCTCGGCGATGATGTGTGCGGCGGCGGCGGTGGCCGCATTTGCGACGCGGGCACGGACATCGGCGACCGCGGCGCGCTCAGCCGCGGCGATCTTCGCCTCAGCCATGGCGGTGCGCCGGGCGACCAGCGCGTCCGCGTCGAGGCGGGCCTGCGCGACGATGCCGTCCGCTTCACCGCGGGCGCGGTCGAGCATGGCCTGGACCTCGCCGCCCGCGGCCGACGTGCGCGCCTCGTACTCAGCCTTGAGCGCTTCTGCGTCGCTGCGGAGCCTCGCCGCCTCGTCGAGCTGGGTGCGGATGCCCTCGATCTTGCGGTCGAGCGCGCGGCCGATCAGCGCCGGCACCTTCTTCCAGATCAGGATGGCGATGACGACAAGCATCGCCACAGACACCCAGGCGGTCGCGGTCAGGCCGAAGGCGGATGGCTCCGCGTGGTGCTCGCTGGGATCATCGAGGGCCTGGGTGCCGGCGCTGGTCGCCTGCCCCATGCCCTCGCCCTCGGCAGCGTTGTTGAGGTTCGACTCGGGCGAGCCGTCTTGCTCACCGTGGCGCTTCAAGCTGTCGTCAGCCACGGGCCACGCTCCTCACCGCCTGTTCGGCGACGGCCGGCGGCACGTCCACGCCGGCCAGCCGGATCACCAAGTCGCGCGCCGCGTCGGCCGCGACCGCGTCGACGTCGGCGAGCGCCGCCCGTCGCGCGTCAGCAATCTGCGACTCGGCCTCGGCCGTGCGGACCGCGGTCTCCTCGTCCACCGCGCGGACCCGCGCGGCGGTGGCCTGGGCGGCGAGGTCCTTGGCCAGGGCTATGACCCTCCCCGTCTCCGCCCGGCTCTCGGTCAAGCGGGCGCGGTAACCTTCCTCCGTCCGATCGGCCTGCGCGCGCGCCTCCTCCGCGGCCCGTAGGTCCGCGGCGATGCGCGCGTTGCGGTCCTCAACCGTGCGCTCAATTTTCGGCACCATGCCGCGGCCGACAACGAAGAAGACGAAGCCGAAGGTGAGGAGGAGCCAGAAGACCTGGCTCCCGTAGGTCGCCGCGATCTGTTCGAGCTGGGGCATGGAGGGATCGCTCCGCTAAGCGTCGGCGTCAGCCGGCGACGAAGAGCAGCAGCACCGCCACGACGAAGGCGAGCAGGCCGAGCAGCTCGGCCGCGGCGAAGCCGATGAACAGGCGGCCCTGCTGGCTGTCGGCCGCGCCCGGGTTGCGCAGCGCGGAGGACAGGAAGGCGGCGAACACGTTGCCCACGCCGAGCGCGGCGAGACCGATGCCGATCGCCGCGAGGCCGGCGCCGAGGAGGCGGGCTGCGTCTGCGTCCATGTGGAGAACTCCCTTTGTGTTGTGCTTAGTGAAGATTGACCGCGTCGTTGATGTACAACGACGTCAGCAGGGCGAAGACGTAGGCCTGGATGGCGCTCACCAGCAGCTCGAGCAGGGTGATGCCGACCATCAGGAAGAATGACGGAATGGAGACGATCGCGGCGATGCCGGGACCGGCGTTGATCCCGTTAATGACGAAGCCCGCGAGCACCTTCATCAGGATGTGCCCCGCCGTCATCGCCACGAACAGCCGCAGCCCGAGGCTGAACGGGCGGACGAGGAAGCTGAACAGTTCAATGAAGAACATCAGCGGCATCAGCAGCGCGGGCGTGCCGTGCGGGATGAACAGAGAGAAGAAGTGGAAGCCGTGGCGGGCGAAGCCGACCACCAGCACGATGGCAAAGGAGAGCACCGCCAGCACGCCCGTCACCGTCAGATGGCTCGTCACGGTGAACGGGTGCAGCCCTACCACCCCGGTCGGCGCCATGCCGAGCAGGTTGGCGATCAGGATGAACATGAAGATGGAAAACAGGTACGGGACGAACCGCCGCCCTTCCGGCCCGATGTTGTTCAGCGCCATCCCAGAGATGAAGCCGGTGACGCCCTCCACCGCCGCCTGCCAGCGGGTGGGCACCAGCTGGCGCTTCATGCCACCGTACATGAACAGCGCCAGCGTCGCCGCCGTGAGCACCATCCACAGCGCGCTGTTGGTGAAGGCGATCTGCTGCCCGCCGAGCTCGAACAAGGGGAACAGCCCCTCGATCTCGAACTGGTGCATCGGGTCGATCCTGCCTTCTTCGGCCGCCACGTTCTTCGCCCTTTAAGCCAAATGGCCGGACACCGTCGGGTGCCGGCCCGCGCGCCGCTTCACTGGCGCCCGCTGGTGATCCGGAAGATGTTCCTGAATGCGACGACCACGCCCAGCGCGAGGAAGAGCAGCAGGAGCCAGGGAGAGGTGCCGAACAGGCGATCGCCGAGCCAGCCGAACAGCGCGCCGCCGATCAACCCGCCCAGCAGTTCGGACAGTACGCGGCTGCCGAGGCGATGACCGGGGTCCGCCTCAACGCTAGCCTTGCGCCCCGTCCGGGCCGCCTCGTCCTCCCGCGCCCGGCGCAAGCTCTCGTCGAGCCGCGTCAGCCGTGGGTCCTCCCCGGGATCGCCCGCCATCGCTTCCCTCCTCGCGCGAGCTTCGCGCTCGCGCGTTCTGGTGAGCGCCGGCGGGCCACCCCGCTCAGGCGGGCTCCCTCTAGGTTCGGCCCCCTCCCAAGTCAACACGGCCATGCTGCGGTTGCGAAGGCGCTGGTCCGCGCTTGTTGGGCTCAACGTCCTCCCCTAGCCTGCCGCCAATGAGCGGCCCGACGCAGGACGCGAGCGGCCACCCCGCAAGGCTGCGGGCGCGCTGCGGGCGCGGTTGATCGGCGGCGGACCGGACGCGCTGCTCGACCACGAGCTGATCAAATACCTGCTGGCGCTGGCCATCCCGCGCGGTGACACGAAGCCGCTCGCGCGCCGCCTGCTCGCCGCCTTCGGCGGGCTCGGGCCGCTGCAGTCGGCCTACGACGAGTCGCTGGCGCGGATCGGCGGGCTGACGGAGAACAGCGTCGCCGCGCTCAAGTTCGCGCTGGCGGCGGCGCTGCGGCTGCTGAAGACGGAGGTCGAGGACCGCCGCGTGCTCGGCAGCTGGCAGGCGCTCCTCGACGATCTCACCGCCGACATGGCGTACCGCGCGACGGAGCGCGTGCGGGTGCTCTACCGCAACAGCAAGAGTTTGCTGATCCGCGACGAGGCGATCAGCGAAGGCTCGGTCACGACGCCGCGGTGTACGTGCGGGAGATCGTGTGCGGCGCGATCGACTGCGGGGCGAGCGCCTTGATTTCCGTCCACAATCATTCGAGCGGCCACCCGCGCCCGTCGGCGCAAGACATCTGGCCGATCCAGGACATGGTGGATGCCGGGCGGCACCTGCGCCTCGCCGTCCACGACCACGTCATCGTGGCGAGCACGGGGCACTGGAGCATGCGCGCGATGGGCTTGCTCTAGGAATCCACGCTGCTACCCGCCCGCCCTATGATCTCCCGTTATTCCCGCCCGGAGATGGCCGCCCTCTGGTCGGCCGAGACCCGCTACCGCATCTGGTTCGAGATCGAGGCGCACGCGACGGACGCGCTCGCCGAGCTCGGCGTGGTGCCGCGGGAGGCGGCCGACGCACTGTGGCGCTGGTGGGATCGCAAACCGGCGATCGACGTGGAGGCGATCGACGCAATCGAGGCAGTGACCAAGCACGACGTGATCGCCTTTCTGACGTGGGTTGCTTCGCAAGTCGGGCCGGAGGCGCGCTTCATGCACCAGGGCATGACCTCGTCCGACGTGCTCGACACCTGCCTGGCCGTGCAGCTCGCCCGTGCGTCGGACATCCTGCTGGCGGACCTCGACGCGCTGCTCGCGGTGCTCCGCCGCCGCGCGTTCGAGTACAAGTTGACGCCGACCATCGGCCGCAGCCACGGCATCCACGCGGAGCCGACCACCTTCGGCCTCAAGCTCGCGGGCGCACACGTCGAGTTCGCCCGCGCCCGCGCGCGGCTCCAAGCGGCGCGCGCGGACGTGGCGACCTGCGCCATCTCCGGCGCGGTCGGAACCTTTGCCAACGTCGATCCGCGGGTGGAGGCGCACGTCGCGACGAAGCTCGCTCTCGCCGTCGAGCCCGTCTCCACCCAGGTCATCCCGCGCGACCGGCACGCGCAGTTCTTCGCCACGTTGGGCGTGATCGCTTCCTCCGTCGAACGGCTGGCGACCGAGGTCCGCCACCTGCAGCGGACGGAGGTGCTGGAAGCGGAGGAATTTTTCGCCCCCGGCCAGAAGGGCTCGTCGGCGATGCCGCACAAGCGCAATCCGGTGCTGACTGAGAACCTGACGGGGCTCGCGCGCATGGTGCGGAGCTACGCGCTGCCCGCGATGGAGAATGTCGCGCTGTGGCACGAGCGGGACATCAGCCACTCGTCAGTGGAGCGCTTCATCGGCCCGGACGCCACGATCACCCTCGACTTCGCGCTCGCCCGGCTGGCGGGAGTGATGGACAAGCTGCTCGTCTACCCCGAACGAATGCACGCCAACCTCAATCGGATGGGCGGGCTGGTCCACTCGCAGCGCGTTCTGCTCGCGCTGACCCAGGCCGGCGCGAGCCGCGAGGACGCCTACCGGCTGGTGCAGCGCAACGCGATGCGGGTGTGGGAGGCGGACGGGCGGCTGTCGCTGGAGGAGCTGCTGAAGGCGGATGCGGAGGTGACGGCGCTGCTGCCGGACGAAGCAATCGGCGCGTGCCTCGACCTCCAATACCACTTCAGGCACGTGGACGTCATCTTCGAGCGGGCGTTCGGTTCGGCCACGGCCTGAGCTCACCCGCACTTCACCAGCGCCACGCTGCTCCGCGCGCCCTCGCTCCGCCTGACCACGGTCAGTCCGCCGTCATCCTCCGGCGTCACCGTCCACTGCTCATTCGTCGCCGCGCCCTCGGCCTCGCACGTCAGGGTGAGCCGCTGACCCGAGCCCTCGCGCTCGCGGTGCAGTACCTCGCAGGCGGTCTCGCCGTCCGTGTTCACCCGCTTCGCCTCGAATTTCCAAGCGCCGCCGCGGCACAGCGCGGGGGTAGCGGCGAAGCGGCCCGCCACGGGCGCGAGCGCGTCGCCGCCGCCCGCCGCCAAGGGCGATGGCGCATCCGATACGGCGTTCGCGGTCGTCGGCAGCTGCTCCTCCGGCGCGGGCGGCGGGGCCGCCTGAACGGGTGCGGGCCGGGCGGGCACCGGCGCAGGTTCCGGGGCGGTCGCGTTTGCCGCCGCGACCTCCTCGTCCGGCTCGTTGAACGACACCTCGCAGCCGCCCAGCGACAGCAGCAGCGCCGCCGCGCCCGTTATCCGTCCCTTGCCCATGGTCCCCTCCCCTTTCGCGCTCCGCGGCGCGTCGCTAGATGAGCGCCGCAACCGTAACGGAGTTCCCTCGAATGGCCCACGACCCGGTGGTGATCCTGTCCTATGCCCGCACGCCGATCGGTAGCTTCAACGGCGCGCTGGCCGGCGTGCCCGCGACCGAGCTAGGCGCGACGGCCGTACGGCAAGCCGTGGCGCGCGCGGGCGTCGAAGGCTCCGCCATCGACCGCATCTACATGGGCTGCGTGCTCTCCGCGGGCCTCGGCCAAGCCCCCGCGCGCCAGGCGGGGATCAAGGCCGGGCTGCCGCAGTCGGTGGAGGCAACCACCGTCAACAAGATGTGCGGATCCGGCATGCAGGCGGCGATCATGGGCGCGGAAGCTTTGGCCGCCGGCTCCGTCGAACTCGTCGTCGCGGGCGGCATGGAGAGCATGAGCGGCGCGCCTTACCTCTCGCCCGCCCACCGCTCCGGTGCACGCATGGGACATGACCGGCTGCTCGACCACATGATGCTCGACGGGCTAGAGGACGCCTACGAGCCCGGCCGCGCGATGGGCACTTTCGGCGACGACGCCGCGCGCGAATATCAGCTTACTCGCCAAGGGCAGGACGAGTTCGCCATCGCCTCCATGGAGCGCGCGAAGAAGGCGCAGGAGAGCGGCGCGTTCGACCGGGAGATCGTCGGGGTCGAGGTCACGAGCCGCAAGGGGACATTGGTTGTCGACAAGGACGAAGAGCCGCAGCGCGCCTTTGACGCCGCCAAGGTTTCCACGCTGCGCCCCGCCTTCAGCAAGGACGGCACGATTACCGCCGCCAACGCGTCCAAGATCTCGGACGGCGCGGCGGCGCTGGTGCTGACGCGTGAAAGCGTGGCGGAGCGGCTGGGTGTGAAGCCCGTCGCCCGCCTGCTCGCCCACGCCGCCCACGCGCAGGAGCCCGCCCGCTTCACCAGCGCGCCGGTCGGCGCAGTGCGCAAGCTGCTGGAGCGCGCGGGCTGGAGCGCGCGGGACATCGAGCTGTTCGAGGTCAACGAGGCCTTCGCCTGCGTGGCGATGATCGCCATGCGCGACCTCGGGATCGAGCACGGGATCACCAACGTCCACGGCGGCGCGACCGCGCTCGGCCACCCGATTGGCGCGTCCGGCGCGCGGATCATGGCGACGCTCCTGTCCGCGATGGAGACGCACGGGCGCAAGCGCGGCGTTGCGTCGCTCTGCATCGGCGGCGGCGAGGCGACGGCGGTGGCGGTGGAGCTGGTGGACTAGCGGCATTTTACCGGGGAACGTCGGCCCAGCGAAAGCTGGGATCGCTCTCGCGGAGGACGGCCACGCTACCGCCGTCGCCGGGCGGCGTTCCCGTCGAGAGCGGCTCCAGCGTTTGCTGGGGCGACCGCTTCCCGCTAGAAATGTGGTCGAGTAGTTACGTACTCAATTTACCACCTCGCCCGGGTCCACGCCCCAGATGTGCGCAACGCGGACCCAGCCACGCTTGCCGCCCACGTCCATCCTGCACCAGCCCTCGCCGCAGTCGTCGATCCGCCCCACCACACCCGGCGCCGCGCGCCAGCTCACCCGCGCGCCGTCGTCCGGTGAGGAGCGTAGCGGGCGCGGCGCGCCGCCCGTGACGATCGCGCCCCGCTCGGCGGTGAGCAGCGCGCCGAGCATCCACCCGCTCTCGCCGGCGGGGTCGGCGACCTTGCGCCAGCTGCCGTGCACGGCCGTCACGCGCACGGGCAGCCCGCGCCGCTGGTACAGCCAGCGCGCCGGGAATTCCTTGCCCGGCCCGGTGCGCATCAGCGCTTGGCCCGAGCTGATCGACGCCCAATAGGGCACGCGCCGCGCCTCCTGCGCCGCGCCGCCGCCTGCTGAAAGCACCCCCGCCAGCATCGTTCCGATCAGCCTGCCCCGCACCATTTCACCCCGCTCCACACCCATCCTGCTTAGCGCCGGGCGCGCCCGCGCTTCAACTGCTTGACGCGCCGCGCGAAGCGCGCCCAAGCCGGTGGGCATGGCCGCGTCCGACCGTCCCGCTCGTCCCCGGGTGATCGTCACCCGCCGGCTTCCGGCGGGAACGGAAGCGCGGATGCGCGAGCTGTTCGACGTCCACTTGAACGAGGACGATCACCCGCTCGGGCGTGACGGGCTCGCCGCGGCGCTCCGCGAAGCCGACGTGCTCGTCCCGACGCTGGGCGACCAGCTCGACGCCGGGTTGCTTCGCGGGGCCGGCGAGCGACTCCGCCTCCTCGCCAACTTCGGCGCGGGCGTCGATCACCTGGACCTTTCGGCGGCCAAGGCGCGCCGCATCGTCGTCACGAACACGCCCGGCGTGCTGACGGAGGACACCGCGGACATGGTCCTCGCGCTGATTCTCTGGACGGTGCGCCGCGCGTCGGAAGGCGAGCGAAGCTTGCGCGCCGGCGAGTGGGACGGGTGGAAGCCGCACGGGCTGACCGGCCACCGTGTCGGCGGCAAGGCGCTGGGCATCGTCGGCATGGGCCGCATCGGCCAGGCGGTGGCGCGCCGCGCGGCGGCGTGCCGCTTGTCGATCCACTACCACAACCGCCGCCGGCTCCCGCCCGAGGTCGAGGCGGAAACGGGCGCGACCTGGTGGGCGGACTTGGACGCGATGCTCGGCGCGGTCGACATCCTGTCGATCAACGCCCCGCACACACCCGCGACCCACCACCTGCTCGACGCGCGGCGCCTCGGGCTGATGCGCACCAGCGCCTACCTAGTCAACGCCGCGCGCGGCGAGATCGTTGACGAGGACGCGCTCGCCGAAGCGCTGGAGGCGGGGCGGCTGGCGGGCGCGGGGCTCGACGTGTTTGAGCACGAGCCCGCGGTCCCGGCGCGGCTGCTCGGCCTGCCCAACTTGGTGCTGCTGCCGCACATGGGATCGGCGACGATGGAGGGGCGGCTGGCGATGGGCGACAAGGTGATCGCCAACATCCGCGCCTGGGTGGACGGGATCAGGCCGCCTGACCAGGTGTTGGAGGGCTGGGCGTAAGAAAGCACTCTCTTTTTCAGGAGAGAGGATTGGGAGAGGGGCGGAGCTGCAAGCTCGGTCCTGCTTCTTGGCGCTCAGCCCCTTTCCGCTGCGACTAAGGCCTGCTTCGCAGACCTAAGTCTTGCTCCTCTCCCCTGAAGGGGTGAGGGCAGGCGGCCCCTACGCTCCCACCGCTATGCGCTCCATCAACTGCTTAACCGTCGGCACGAAGCCGTTGGAGTAGAACGGGTCCTTCTTGAACCGGAACGCCGCGTGGCCGGCGAACATCAGGTTGTCGTCCACCGGCCCGCCGTGCGCGATATCTTGCAGCGTCTTCTGGATGCAGAAGGAGCGCGGGTCGGCCAGCCGCCCCGTGGAGTTCTTCTCGTTGTCCGCCCAGGACGAGAAGGAGCAGTGGCTGAGGCACCCCATGCAGTCCGACTGGTCCTTGCGGATGCCGTCGCGCTCGGGCGGCGCCACAAAAACCAGAGTGTCGTCCGGCGTCTTCAGCGCCTCCGTGTAGCCCTGTCCCGCCCATTCGCGCGCGCGCAGCAGGTCGGCGCGGGTGACCCAGTGGTTACGCTTGTTGCGCACGCCGACGTCAAGCTCGAACGCGTGCTCCTCAGTCGCCGCGGTCGTGAAGGGCACCTGCCGCGCCGACCGCGCCTCCAGCGAGCGCAGGAACGGCGTGCGCACCGCCGACGAGTAGAAACCGGTCGGCGAGAACTTGTGGAGGAGCACGTCGCCCTCTTCCAGCGTCAGGAGCCGCCGTTTCCATTCCTCCGGGATCGGGCTTTCCTGGGTCAGCAAGGGCCGCGTGCCGAACTGGAACCAGATCGCGCCCAGGTCCGGGTCGTCGATCCAATGCTCCCACTCGTCCAATCGCCACACGCCGCCCGCCATCACGATCGGAACCGCGTCATCGATGCCGACCTCGCGCATCACCGCCCGCAGGTCCCGCACGCGCGGGTACGGGTCCTGCGGCTTCAGCGGGTCCTCGGCGTTAGACAGCCCGTTGTGCCCGCCCGCGAGCCACGGGTCCTCGTACACCACCGCGCCCAGCCATTCGGCGTGCTTGGAATAGGCGCGCTTCCACAGCGCGCGGAAGGCGCGGCCCGAGCTGATGATGGGGAGGTAATGGACGCCGTAGGAGGCGACGATTTCCGACAGCTTGTACGGCATCCCCGCGCCGCAAGTAACCCCCGCGACGAGCCCGCGCGTCTGCTCGAGAATGCCGTGCAGAATCGGCTGCGCGCCGCCCATCTCCCACAGCACGTTGACGTTGATCGCGCCGCGCCCGCCCGCGATCTCGTGCGCGCGGCGGACCTGCTCGACCCCGCCCGCGATGCCGTAGCGGATCAGCTGCTCGTGCCGCTCGCGCCGTGTCAGCTGCCCGTAGACCTGCGGGACGATCTTGCCTTCGGGATCGTAGCTGTCGGCGTTCACCGCCGAGACCGTGCCGATCCCGCCCGCCGCCGCCCAGGCGCCCGAACTCTGGTGGTTGCTCGCCGACACGCCCTTGCCGCCTTCCACCAGCGGCAGCACCTCGCGCCCGGCGTAGCTGAACGATGTCAAACCCTTGAACACGCGCGCTCCTCGGCAGTCCCGATCGGCGCTATAAGCCCACGCCGGGGGCGCGCCAAGCGCAACGGCCGAACGGTTGTGCCCGTCCCGCCCCGCCCCATCTCTGGGCGATGCTGAACGAGCCTCGCCCCGAGACCGCGATCCTCTCCCTCGACGAGGCCTTCTACGACCCGGTCGAGCCCGCGCGCTTCCCGCAGCACGTCCTGCGCTTCCGCAACGACCGCGCGGCGGCGGAGGTGGGCTTGGCCGGGCTGTCCGACGAACACTGGACCGCGCGTTTCGCCGCGTTCGAGCCGCTGCCTGGCAGCCTCGCAAAGCCGCTCGCGCTGCGCTACCACGGCCACCAGTTCGGCTCGTACAACCCGGAGATCGGCGACGGCCGCGGATTCCTCTACGCCCAGCTCCGTGACGCGCGCGGCCGGCTCATGGACCTCGGCACCAAGGGCTCGGGCCGGACGCCCTACTCGCGCTTCGGCGACGGCAAGCTCACGCTTAAGGGCGGCGTGCGCGAGATCCTGGCGACCGAGATGCTGGAAGCGCTCGACGTCCCCACCTCGCGCAGCTTCTCGCTCGTGGAGACAGGCGAGGCGCTGACCCGCGGCGACGAGCCCTCGCCTACGCGCTCCGCCGTGCTCGTGCGGCTCAGCCACGGCCACATTCGCATCGGCACTTTCCAGCGCCTCGCCTACTTCGGCGACGAGGCGAACATGCGTCGACTGGTCGACTATTGCCTTCGCGAGCTGCATGAGGTCGAACCAGAGGAGCACGCCCCCGCCCAGCTCCTCCGCCTCGTCGCCGACGGCTGCGCGCGGCTGGTCGCGTCCTACATGGCCGCGGGCTTCGTCCATGGCGTGCTCAACACCGACAACATCGCGATCACCGCCGAGTCGTTCGACTACGGACCGTGGCGCTTCACGCCCAAGTGGGATCCGGAGTTCACCGCAGCTTATTTCGACCACGCCGGCCGCTACGCCTTCGCCCGTCAGCCGGGCGCGATCCACTGGAACCTCGCCCAGCTCGCGATGTCCTTGAGCCTGCTCGCACCGGTGGAGGAGCTGGCGCCCGCGCTGGAAGCCTTCCCCGTCCGCTTCCAGGCCGAGCTCGCGGCTTCGTTGCTGCGGCGGCTCGGCGTCGCGCCGGGCTCCCCCGAGGACGACTTAGCGGTCGCCAACAAGCTCGACGAGGTGCTGCTGGAGAGCGGGGCGGAGATCGACCGCTTCTTCTTCGATTGGCGCGGTGGCGCGCCCCGTCGCGACGCGGGCGCCTATGCCCATCCCTGCTTCGCCAAGCTGCGGGACGCGCTCGTCGGCCGCGCGGCCGCGCCCGGCGCGCTTGATCACGCTTATTGGGCGGACGACGCGCCATGCTCCATGCACATCGAGGAGGTCGAGGCGCTGTGGGCGGCGATCGACGAGCGCGACGACTGGGGTCCGCTCCACGCCAAGGTCGCCGGCATGCGCCGCATGGGTGAGGCGCTCGGGGCGGCGGCTTAGGCCCCGCCCTTTCCCGCGCGGCCAAGCTCCGTTACGTCCCGCGCGCATGGCCGCGATGATCACCTCCACCGAGCCCGCGACGGGCGCCCTGCTCTGGTCCGGCCCGGTCGGCAACGCCGACGAGGAGGTGGCTCGCGCCCGCGCCGCTTGGGCGGGCTGGGCGTCGCGGTCCTTCACCGATCGCGCCGAAACGCTGCGGCGCTTCGCCAATCTCGCCCGCCGGCGCGCCGCGGACTTCGCCGACCTGATCGCGCGGGAAACGGGCAAGCCGCTATGGGAAGCGAAAACGGAAGTCGAGTCCGTCGTCGCCAAGGTCGACATCTCCGTCACCAGCCATTCCGACCGCACCGGTCAGCGCCGCATGGAGGGCGCGATGGGCGCGCGGGTCGCGGTGCGGCACAAGCCGCACGGCGTGCTTGCGGTGCTCGGCCCCTACAACTTCCCCGCCCACCTGCCGAACGGCCACATCGTCCCCGCGCTGCTCGCGGGCAACTGCGTGGTATTCAAGCCGTCGGAGAAGACGCCGGCGACCGGCCTGTACCTCGTCGGTATGATGCACGAGGCGGGCGTGCCGGAAGACGTGCTGCGCGTGCTGGTCGGGAAGCCGGAGGAGGGCCGCGCGCTCGCCGGTCATCCGGGGATCGACGGGCTGCTGTTCACCGGTTCGGCGCGGGTCGGCGCCGTGCTGCACCGCCAGTTCGCCGACGCGCCGCACAAGATCCTCGCGCTGGAGATGGGCGGCAACAATCCGTTGGTGGTGTGGCGCCCGCGCGACTACGACACGGCGGCGACCATCGCCATCCAGTCCGCCTTCATGTCCGCCGGCCAGCGCTGCACCGCCGCCCGTAGGCTGATTGTGGAGGAAAGGGACGCCGAACCGCTGCTGGAGGTGCTGCTGAAGCTCTCGCGCCGCCTGATCGTGGGCGAGCCGCACGCGACTCCCGCCCCCTTCATGGGCCCGGTGATCGACAACGCGGCGGCGGACGCGCTGCAGGAAGCGTTCCTCGACCTCATCATCGGCGGCGGCCGCGCTATCAAGCACCTTGACCGGCCGAACGAGGCGCTGCCCTTCCTGTCGCCCGCGATCATCGACGTCACCAACGTCGAGCGCCGCGGCGACGTCGAGCTGTTCGGCCCCGTGCTCCAGGTCGTCCGCGTGCCCGACTTCGATGCAGCGATCGCGGAGGCGAACAACACCCGCTACGGCCTTGCGGCTTCGCTCGTCGCGCAGGATCCGCTGCTCTACAACCGCTTCTGGGCGAGCGTCCGCGCGGGCGTGATCAATTGGAACCGCCCGACCAACGGCGCGCCCTCCAACGCGCCCTTCGGCGGCATCGGCCTGTCGGGCAACCACCGCCCCAGCGCCTATTACGCCGCCGACTATTGCGCTTACCCCGTCACCTCCAGCGAGGCGGAGCAGGCGCGCGCCCATATTGGCGTCGGCCTCGCCGATCTGCCTGCCGCACTGGTCGACCGCTAGAAAGCTTAACTGTCCTTCGGGCAAAAAAGGCTCGATTGTCCGGGGTGGGGGCAGGCTCCACCTCCTCCGTCATGGCCAATCCCCTCCTCCCAGGACGCATCATCCTCGTCGGCGCGGGTCCCGGTGATCCCGGCCTGTTGACGCTTCACGCTGCCGAGGCGCTGCGCATTGCGGACGTGTTGGTCCACGACGGCTTGGTGAGCGCGGAAGTGCTGGCGCTCGCCAACCCAGCCGCGCGCCGCGTGTCCGTCGCCAAGGCGCGCAGCCGGCACACGATGAAGCAAGAGGCGATCAACGACCTGCTCGTGGCCGAGGCGAAGCGCGGCCTGACGGTGGTGCGGCTAAAGGGCGGCGACCCGTTCATCTTCGGCCGCGGCGGCGAGGAGGTGGACGCCGCGCGCGAGCGGGGCATCCCGGTCGAGGTTATTCCCGGCATCACCGCCGCCGTCGGCTGCGCCGCGGAGGCCATGCTCCCCCTCACCCACCGCGAGGCCGCGTCCGCCGTGTCTTTCGTCGCCGGCCAGTGCAAGGGCTTAGCCGAGCAGGACTGGGCCGGCCTCGCCGGGCGCAGACGGACGCTGGTGATTTATATGGGCCTCGCCACCGCCCACGCGATCGCCGACAAGCTGATGGCCGATGGCGTGTCGCCCAGCATGCCGGTCGCCGTGCTCGAGGGCGGCACCCGCCCTGGTTCCCGCGCGCTGCGCAGCCTTCTCGCGGACCTCGGCACCTTGGTCGCGCGCGAAGGCGTGCGCAGCCCCGCGATCATCGTCGTCGGCGAGGTCGCCGCGCGGTCGGACGCGGAGGACCGCTTGGCGCAGCTTGCGAAGGTTTCGGGGAACGTCGCGTGAAGCTGTTGACCGGCAACGATCTTGCCTCGGGCGCGGTGGTCTGGTGGACCGGGTCCGATTGGTCGGTCCACCTCGAGGAGGCGGCCGACGTCGGCGAGCACGCCGAGGAGATCATGGCCGTGGAGGAAGCGGCGCGTCGCGTGAACACGCCGTACGCGGTCGATGCGCAAGCCACGCCGAACGGCCCCCGCCCGTCCCATATCAAGGACCGCATCCGCGCGCTCGGCCCCACCGTGCGGCCCGACCTTTCCCTTCCTAAGGCGGATCGCGCCGCCGGCAGCTGGGTAATCTGATGTACCGCTACGACCACTACGACCAAGCCATGGTCGACGCCCGCGTCGCCGAGTTCCGCGACCAGTGTGCGCGCCGCCTGTCCGGCGAGCTGACGGAGGACCAGTTCAAGCCGCTGCGGCTGATGAACGGCCTCTACCTCCAGCTTCACGCCTACATGCTGCGCGTCGCCATCCCTTACGGCACGCTCAGTGGCGCGCAGATGCGCATGCTCGCGCAGGTCGCGCGGAAGTACGACCGCGGCTACGGCCATTTCACCACGCGGCAGAACATCCAGTACAACTGGATCAAGCTGGAGGACGCAGGGACCATTCTTGCCGAGCTGGCCACTGTCGAGATGCACGCCATCCAGACCAGCGGCAACTGCATCCGCAACATCAGCTCCGACCAGTACGCCGGCGCCGCCGCGGACGAGGTGGCCGACCCGCGCGTGTGGGCCGAGCTGATCCGGCAGTGGTCGAGCTTCCACCCCGAGTTCAGCTATCTCCCCCGCAAGTTCAAGATCGCGGTGATCGCCGCGAACGAGGACCGCGCGGCGATGAAGCTGCACGACATCGGGCTGCAGGTCGTCCGGAACGACGCGGGCGAGCTCGGATGCGCCGTGTACGTCGGCGGCGGCATGGGCCGCACGCCGATGGTCGGCCCGCTCATCCGCGAGTTCGTCGGGGCCGACGCCCTCATGACCTACCTCGAGGCCTGCCTCCGCGTTTACAACCGCTACGGCCGGCGCGACAACATCTACAAGGCGCGGATCAAGATCCTCGTGCATGATCTCGGCCCCGACGAGTACCGACGGCAGGTGGAAGAAGAGTTCGCGCAGCTCCGCGCCGCGCCGGGCGGCGGCATTGACCCGCCGGCGGCCGAGTGGGACCGCATCGCCGCCCATTTCGCGCCGCCGCCGTTCCAAGCCTCGTTCGCCGACGATGAGCCCGACCTGGCCGACCCCGACTTCCGCGTCTGGCTTTCCCAGAACGTCCAGGCGCATAAGCAGCCCGGCTACGCGATCGCCACGATTAGCCTGAAGCCGGTCGGCGGCATCCCCGGCGATGCCTCCGCCGAGCAGATGGATCTGATCGCTGATCTCGCCGAGCGCCTCAGCTTCGACGAGGTCCGCGTCACCCACGCCCAGAACCTCGTCCTGCCGCACGTGCCGAAGCGCGAACTGTACGCGCTGTGGCAGGCGCTCGACGCGGCGGGGCTTGCTACGTCCAACCTCGACCTCGTGAGCGACATCATCGCCTGCCCCGGTCTTGACTACTGCTCTTTGGCGAACGCGCGCTCGATTCCGGTGGCGCAGCGCATCGCCGAGCGCTTCGCCGACATGGACCGCCAGCGCGACCTAGGCGAGCTCAAGATCAAGATCAGCGGCTGCATCAACGCCTGCGGCCACCATCATGCCGGGCACATCGGTATCCTCGGCGTCGACCGGAAAGGCGTGGAGAACTACCAGTTGCTGCTCGGCGGCTCCGGCGCGGAGGACGCATCGCTCGGCAAGATCACCGGCCCCGGCTTCGACGAGGCGGGCATCGTCGACGCGGTGGAGCGGACGGTGGAGGCCTATCGGCGCCTCCGCGCCGACAGTAGCGAGCGCTTCCTTGACACCTACCGCCGCGTCGGGATGCAGCCGTTTAAGGAGGCGATCTATGGCTGAGCGCGACGTCGTCTTCCCCGCTGGCCGCCGCGCGCTGTACGAGCGGAACCGCTACTCGCCCGCGAGCAAGGCCGGCGGCCTGCTGTTCGTGTCCGGTCAGGTCGGCAGCCGCGAGGACGGCTCGCCCGAACCGGAGCTCGAGGCGCAGGTCCGCCGCGCCTTCGACAATCTTCTCGCGGTCCTCGCGGCGGCGGGATGCACCTTCGACGACGTGCAGGACGTCACCCTTTACCTCGTCGATCCTGAAGCCATGTTCGACACGGTGCTGAAGGTGATGCCCGACTACTGGGGCGAAGCGCCGCACCCGACGCTCACCGTCGTCGGCGTGACCTGGCTTCACGGTTTTCGCTTCGAAATCAAGGTCGTCGCCAAGCTGCCGGAGGCCGACCGTGGCTGAGCAGGCGCAGTCGGGGAACGATCCCGAGACCGGGCTGACCAGCGCCAACGCGCTCCGCTTCCGCGCCGACGAGCCGACGGATGAGCCCGCCGTCACGCTCGACAGCTTCGACGCTCAATCGAATGCTACCGCCGTACGGCTGGAGGCGGGCGACGACGCGCGCGCGCTCCTGCCATACCTCGACCGGCTCGCGCTGGTCGAGGTCGACTTCCCCACCTTCCGCGACGGCCGCGGTTATTCGGCCGCGCGTGTCTTGCGCGAGGCGGGCTACCGGGGCGAGCTCCGCGCCGCGGGCGACGTGCTCGTCGATCAGCTGCTCTTCATGCGCCGCTGCGGCTTCGACAGCTTCGCCCCGCAGTCGCCGATCAACCCGGCTGCCGCAGAGCGCGCGCTGCACCGCTTTCCGGAGGCTTACCAGCCGGCCGCCGACGGGGCCGTGCCGATCTGGCGACTGCGCCATGGCTAGCGCCGCGCGCGTCCTCGACGTCATCGACGCGCGGCCCGTCTTCACCCCGGCCGACGCGGCGGCGTTGGAGGCCCGCTTCGCGGCCGTGGACGCGCGCGCGATGCTCACCGCGCTGCTGGCCGAGGGCGCGCTCGGATCCGTCGCGGCCGTATCCTCCTTCGGCGCCGAGTCGGCGGCGCTGCTGCACTTGGTCGCGGGCGTTGAGCGGAGCATCCCCGTGCTGTTCGTCGACACCGGCCGGATGTTCGCGGAAACCCTCGCCTACCGCGACGCGCTCGCCGCGCGGCTGGGCCTGCGCGACCTGCGCACCGTCCGCCCCGACTCGGCCGCCCTCGAGCAGCGGGACGCGGCGGAGCTGCGCTGGTCCTATGACCCCGACGGCTGCTGCGCGATTCGCAAGACGGAGCCGTTAGCGCGCTCGCTCGCCGGCTTCGACGGCTGGATCAGCGGGCGCAAGGGTTTCCAAGCCGCCACCCGCGCCGCCCTGCCGCGTTTCGAGGCGAAGGACGGGCGGATGAAGGTCAACCCGCTTGCCGACTGGGCGAAGGCGGACATCGACCGCTACTTCCTGCGCCACGACCTGCCGCGCCATCCACTCGAGGCGCAGGGCTTCCCCTCAATCGGCTGCCAGCCGTGCACCAGCCCGGTGCGGCCCGGCGAGGACCCGCGGGCGGGTCGTTGGCGAGGTTGGGACAAGGTGGAATGCGGTATCCACACCACCCCGATCGGTGGCGGGCCGGACGAGCCGGCGTTCTGAGGCCCTCTCCCGCTTGCGAAGAAGGATTGGGTGAGGGCACGCGGCCCGCTACCCGAGCGCCTGTTAATGGGGCGTATCCTCACCCCAGCCCTCTCCCGCAAGCGGGCGAGGGAGCTACCCCAGATAATCCTCCGCCAGATCGCTGAACTTCGTGATCTTGCTTTCGAACTTCAGCTTCACCTTGCCGGTAGCGCCGTGGCGCTGCTTCGCCACGATCAGCTCCGAGATGCCGTAGGCGCGCTCCATATCGCGCGCCCAGCTCTCGTGCGCTTCGAACGTCTTCGCGTCGTCGCCCTCCGTCGGTCGTTTCGGCTCGCGCGAGGCGACGTAATATTCCTCGCGGAACACGAACAGAACAATGTCCGCGTCCTGCTCGATCGAACCCGACTCGCGCAGGTCGGACAGCTGCGGCCGCTTGTCCTCGCGCTGCTCGACCGCACGGGAAAGCTGCGACAGCGCGAGCACGGGCACGCTCAGCTCCTTGGCCAGCGTCTTGAGCCCGCGGCTGATCTCCGAGATTTCCTGGACGCGGTTGCCGTCGCCCGCCTTGCCCGTGCCCTGCAGCAGCTGGAGATAGTCGACGACGATGAAGCCGATCTTGTGCTGCCGCTTCATCCGCCGCGCCCGCGTGCGCAGCGCGGCGATGGTCAGCCCCGGCGTGTCGTCGATGAACAGCGGCAGGTCCTCCAATTCCTGCGCCGCGCGGGCGAGATTGCGGAACTCCTGCTGGCTGATTTTGCCCATGCGCAGGTTCTCGGACGAAATCCCCGACTGCTCGGACAGGATGCGCGTCGCCAGCTGGTCCGCGCTCATCTCAAGCGAGAAGAACGCCACCGCCGCGCCGACGGATTTGGCGTGCTCGATGCCGTCCTCGAGATCGCGCACCAGCCGGCGCGCGGCGTTGAACGCCATGTTGGTGGCCAACGCCGTCTTGCCCATGCCGGGACGCCCGGCGAGGATGAGCAGGTCCGACGCGTGCAGGCCGCCGATCTTGGCGTTGACCGAGTCAAGCCCGGTGGTGATGCCCGACAGGTTGCCGCCCGAGTTCAGCGCCCGTTCGGCGATCTGCACCGCCATCTTGGTGGCCTGGCCGAAGCTCTTGACGCTCCCCTGCCCGCCGCCCTCCTCGGCGACCTTGTAGAGTTCGGTCTCCGCCGCCTCGATCTGCGCCTTGGGATCCACCTCCTCCGAGGTGTCCATCGCGCCCTCGACCATGCCACGTCCGACGCCGATCAAGGCGCGCAGCAGCGCGAGGTCGTACACCTGCGTCGCGAAGTCGCGCGCGCCGATCACGGCGGCGCCGGAGCCGGTGAGCTGCCCGAGGTAGCCCGGCCCGCCCAGCGCCCTCATGTCGTCGTCCGCGTCGAACAGCGGGCGTAGCGTGACGGGCGAGGCGATCATGTTGCGGTCCACGAGCCGTAGGATCTGGTCGTATACGCGCCCGTGCAGCGGATCGAAGAAATGCTCCGGCCGCACCCGCATCTGGATGTCCTCGGCGAGCCGGTTGTCGATCATCAGCGCGCCGAGCAGCGCCGCCTCCGCCTCCAGGTTATGCGGGAGCTGGGGCGCGGTCGCGGCGCCGTCCTCCGGGGGAACGACGAGTCGGATCGGTTCGGCCATGTCCGCGACCTTGGACCGCTGCGCCCGACTCCTCAAGCGCGCGGCCGGCGAAAGCCGTGGGTCCGCATGTGGATAAGCGGCCCGAGCCCCGCTATCGCCGCCCGATGCCCGCCGACCCGCGCATCATCGACGTCCAGCTCGACACGCGCACCATCATCTGGCGCAACGCCGACGTCGAGCAAGAGCGGCGCATCGCGATCTTCGACCTGCTGGAGGAGAACCACTTCGCGCCGGTCGGGCACGACGGCCCGTTCAAGGTGGTGCTGCGCGTGGAGGACAATCGCGTGGCGATCGACGTACAGGATGCGGGCGGGGCTCCTCTCGACACCGTCCGCCTCGGCCTCGCCCGCTTTCGCCGCCCGATCCGCGACTACTTCGCTATCTGCGACAGCTACTTCCAGGCCGTTCGCGCTTCGACGCCCACGCAGATCGAGACGGTCGACATGGCCCGCCGCGCGATCCACAACGACGCCGCCGAGCTGCTGGTCGAGTGCCTGGCGGGCAAGATCGAGATCGACTTCGACACCGCCCGCCGCCTCTTCACGCTGATCTGCGTGCTGCACATCAAGTAGCGGGACCCTCTTCCACTGCCCTCATCCCGGGCTTGACCCAGGACCTACCTTCCTTCTTTCGACGGTGGAGAAAAGGAAGATCGGTTCCGGCTCAAGGCCGGGATGACGGAGGTGGTGCGGTGGCAGTTCAGTCCGACCGATGGATCCGCGAGAGGGCGACAGCCGACGGCATGATCGAACCCTTTGTCGAGGCGCAGCGCCGCGACGGGGTAATCAGCTACGGCCTGTCGTCTTACGGCTACGACGCTCGCGTGGCCGACGAGTTCAAGATCTTCACCAACGTCGACTCGGCGATCGTCGACCCCAAAAACTTTGCGGCGAACAGCTTCGTCGACCGCCGCACCAACTGCTGCATCATCCCGCCCAACAGCTTCGCGCTCGCCCGCACCGTAGAATATTTCCGCGTGCCGCGCGACGTGCTGGTGATCTGCCTGGGGAAGTCCACCTACGCGCGCTGCGGCATCATCGTGAACGTCACCCCGCTTGAGCCCGGCTGGGAGGGGCACGTCACCCTCGAATTCTCCAACACCACCCCGCTCCCCGCCCGCGTCTACGCCAATGAGGGGGCGTGCCAGTTCCTGTTCCTGCGCGGGAACGAGCCCTGCGAGGTCAGCTACGCCGACCGCGCCGGCAAGTACCAGGGCCAGCGCGGAGTCACCCTCCCCCGGCTCTAGGCTCCGCAGGTCCACACCCCGCGGAAGCCGCTGCGCGCGCCGCCGCGGTGCGCCACCTCCACCCGCGCCGCGCGACCGCTGGTCTCGTCGTCCCGCGACACCAGCTGGGCGGAAGGCTCGACGCGGATGAATAGCTCGTCCGCGCTGAACCGCCCGCCGCGGACTAGCGCGGGCAGCCCGCCCTCGAAGCGCAGGTGGGTGATCCGCCCGTCGACCTTGGCCACCGCGTCGTCCGCTACCGCGACGAGCAGCAGCCGCCCGCCCGCCTGCAGGTCGCAGCCCGCGCCGGGCGGCAGCTCGCGCTCGTACTCCGCGCGCGATACCGCCGACAACCGCGGTGCGACCTCGCCGGCCGCGGGCGCGGAGGCGACCGCCGGCGCGAGCTCCGGCTGCGCTTCGGGCGGCGCGTTGAACGCTTCCAGCTCGGCCGCCGTCGGCCCCGCGGCGACCGGCGGCCCGCCGGTCTCCTCCGTCTTCCGCGTTTCCAGGTACAGGACCGCACCCGCGAACAACAGGAGCACGACGCCCAGCGCGGTTAACGCCCTCCTCACCGCCCCATCAACGCGAGCACCTCGCGCCGGCTGCGCTCGTCGTCGCGGAACGCGCCCATCATCCGGCTGGTGACCATCGCCACCCCCGGCGTGCGCACGCCTCGCGCCGTCATGCAGCCGTGGCTCGCCTCGATCACCACCGCGACGCCTGCGGGCTTCAGATGCTTCCAGATGCAGTCGGCGACTTCCGCGGTCAGCCGCTCCTGCACCTGCAGCCGCCTCGCGAAGCCGTGCAGCACGCGCGCGAGCTTGGAGATGCCGACCACCCGGTCCCTCGGCAGGTAGGCGATCGTTGCGGTGCCAAGGATCGGCGCCATGTGGTGCTCGCAGTGCGACTGGAACGGGATGTCGCGCAGCATTACGATCTCGTCATAGCCGCCGACCTCCTCGAAGGTGCGGCTGAGGTGGACGCCGGGATCGTCCTCGTAGCCCGCGCAATATTCCTTCCACGCCCGCGCGACGCGCAGCGGCGTATCAAGCAGCCCCTCGCGCGACGGGTCGTCGCCCGCCCATTCGATGATGGTCCGCACCGCCGCCGCGACGTGGTCGGGCACGGGAATCCTGGGCGCGGGCTCCACCAGGTCGCCGTCCATCGCCGCCCGGTTCTCGTCCATGCCGTCCCTCATATGGTGGCCCCGGAGGGACTCGAACCCCCGACCTGCGGTTTAGGAAACCGTCGCTCTATCCGCCTGAGCTACGGAGCCTCGCCCGGCGTTACGCCCGCGCGGGCGCGAGCGTCAATTCTTCTCCTCGGGCGCGGCCACCGGAAACGGCAGGGGCGCCACCGGGACGCCTTCTTCCGCCAGCGCCTTCGCCTCGGCTACCGTGGCACGGCCGTGGATGGAGCGGGCCTCCGCCTCGCCGCCGTGGATCGCCCGCGCCTCGTCGGCAAAGCGCGGGCCGACATATTCGGATTTCGCCAGCATCTCGGCCTGCGCGCGGGCGAGCGTACGGAGCATCGCCTTCACCGCCGCTGGTGGGGGCGCGCTGTTGCCCTTGGCGGGGACAGCCGGTGCCATGACGGCCTTGCCCACGTCACCGCCGCCGCAGATCGGGCAACTTACCAGCCCCCGCGCGCGCTGGTCGTCGTAGTCGGCGGAGGAGCCGAACCACGCCTCGAACACGTGGCCAGCGGCGGCGCAGCGGAGGTCGAACACGATCACCCGGCCGATATAGGCACGGTCCGGCGGTGCGCGAGCACGGGCATCCGGCGGCGCACTTCGTCCACCTGGCCCAGGTCGAGGTCGGCGAAGGCGAGTCCTTCGCCCTCGCCCATGTCGAGCATGATCCCGCCCCAGGGGTCGACCACCAGCGAATGGCCGTAGGTCTCGCGCCCGTCGGCGTGGCGACCCCATTGCGCGGCCGCCACGACGAAGCAGGCGTTCTCAATCGCGCGGGCGCGAAGCAGCACGTGCCAGTGCGCCTTGCCGGTCGGTGCGGTGAAGGCGGAAGGCACCGCCAGCATCGTCGCCCCCGCCCCGCTTAGCGCTTGGTATAACGCGGGGAAGCGCAGGTCGTAGCAGATCGACAGGCCGAGCCGGCCCGCGGGCGTGTCGGCCAGTGCCAGCTCGTCGCCCGCCGCGTAGCTCGCCGATTCGCGCCAGCTCTCGCCGGACGCGAGGTCCACGTCGAACAGGTGCATCTTGTCGTAGCGCGCGACGACCTCGCCGCGGTCGTCGATGAGGAACGCCCGGTTGGCCAGCCGCCCGTCGGGACGGCGCAGCGCGAGCGAGCCGAGCTGGACGAAGACGCCCCGCTCGCGCGCCGCCGCGCGCGCCGCGGCGAGGACGAGTTCGTCGTCCTCCGCGACGATGCTGCCCGCCGCGCGCGCCCGGTCGCGGTCGAGCACCCCGCTCATCTCCGGCGTGAACAGCAGCCGCGCTCCGCTGTCGGCCGCCTGGGCGATCACGGACGCGATCCGCTCCGCGCTCTCCCGCGGGTCGATCCCCGTGCGGGACTGGAAGAGCGCGATCCGCAACGCCGCTACGCCGCGAGCAGCGAGTCGAGCCGTCCTTCGCGCTCGAGCGCGGCGAGGTCGTCCGAACCGCCGACGTGGCGGCCGTCGATGAACACCTGCGGCACGGTGGTGCGCCCGTTCGCGCGGTCGATCATCTCCGCTCGCTTCGCCGGGTCCATGCTGATCTCGTGCTCGGCGTAAGCGACGCCCTTGTCGTCGAGCAGCCGCTTCGCCCGCGCGCAGTAAGGGCACCAGTCCTTAGTGTAGATCTCGACCTCAGCCATGTTCGGCTCCCGCTCGTTCTTCTTCGTCCAGAACCCGCGCCCAGCACAAAATGTCCACCCGCGCCGCGCCCGCCCGACGGAGGACGCGCGCGCAGGCCCCCGCCGTCGCGCCGCTAGTGTACACGTTGTCGACGAGGACCACGGACCGCCCGGCGACCCGCGCCTTGTCTGGCGCCCGGAACGCGCCCTGCATCGCTCGCGCGCGCTGGCCGCGGCTAAGGCCCTTGAGCGACGGCGCGGCCTTGACCCGTTCGAGCGCGCTCAGGTCGAGCGAGCAAGCGGGCGACGCCTCCGCCAGCGCGCCCGCGATCAGCGCGGCCTGATTGTGGCAGCGCCACCAGATGCGCCAACGGTGGAGCGGCACGGAGATGAGCAGCGCCGGCGTCTCGGGTAGGTGCCGCGTTATGTAGCCCGCCATCGTCCGCGCGACACCCGGCCGCTAGCCGTATTTCAGCATGAGCGCGATCCCGCTCGACACCTCGCCGTAGGCGACGGCCGCGCGCAGCTGGTCAAACGTCGGCATGTCGGCGAGGCATGCGCCGCACTCGGACGCTTCGCCGCGTTCGTAAGAGAACGGTAGCCCGCAGCGCGCGCAGCACGGGTCGCCCATCAAGCGGAGCTTGCCCCAGCAGGCGAAGCAGTAGCGCCCGTCCGCTTCCACCACCGCACCGCGGCCGTTGCAGCGCGGCGGTAGCGCGAGGTCGAGCAAGGCGCGGAGGCGCGAGGAGCACGGAGGACACCGCGCAGAGCTTGCCGCCGCTTCTCACGCCCGGCAAGGGCAGCGGCGGTGAGCGAGGATCTTCCTTTCGACCGGCGGCTGCGCCGGCTGCGCCGCGACCGCGCGGCGGCGGCGCCGGACGGGTCGTCCGACCGTTTCCTGTGGCGGGAGATGACGGACGAGCTGCTCGATCGGCTGGCCTTCGTGCGCCGCCCCTTCGCCCGCGCGCTTGCGATCGGCGGCGGGACGGGCCTCGTCGAACGACTGCGCGCGTCGGGGCTGGCTGCGTTGGCGGTCGACCCGGGTCACCGCTTCGCCGCCGCGGCCGGCGGCTTGCAGGGCGACGAGGACCACCTACCCGTCGCCGATGGCGCACTCGACCTTGCGGTCGCCGCCGGCACGCTGGACGGCGTCAACGACCTGCCCGGCGCGCTGCTCCTCATCCGCCGCGCGCTCAGGCCCGACGGGCTGTTCCTCGGCGCGTTTGTCGGCGCGGGCAGCCTGCCCCGGCTGCGCGCTGCCTTGGCCGAAGCCGAGGCGCTGGCCGGCGGCGGGGCCGCGCCGCGGCTGCACCCCCAGATCGACGCGCGCAGCGCGGGCGATCTCCTTCAGCGCGCCGGCTTCGCTTTGCCGGTGGCGGACACGGTGCGAATCGAAGTCCGCTACCGCAGCCTGTTTCGCTTGGTCGCGGACCTGCGCGCGATGGGCGCGAGCAACATCCTCGCCCGCCGCGACAAGCGCCCGCTCCCCCGCGCGGCGATCGCGCACGCGGCGGCGGCGTTCGCCGCGAGCGGCGAGCCGGAGCGCTTCGAGCTGATCTTCCTGTCCGGCTGGGCGCCCTCGCCCGACCAGCCCAAGCCCGCCGCGCGCGGCTCCGCCACCCACTCGCTCGCCGACGCGCTCCGCCCCCGAGGCTAGAGCAGCTCGTCGAGCAGGCCGAGCAGCGGACGATCAGCGTCCGGCATCGGCAAGCTATACAGTTCCGCCACCCGCGCCCAACGCAGCGCTTCGGCCTCCAGCGGCTCCGGAATGCCGCGCCACTTGCGGCAAGCGAACAGCAACAGGATCAAATGGCGATCACCGAGCGGGTGGCTGGCGAAGGCTGCGGGGGCCAAGCACGTTTCGTCCGTTTCAATGCCGAGCTCCTCCCGCAGCTCGCGGCGCAGCGCCTGCTCCGGCCGCTCGCCCGGCTCGAGCTTGCCGCCGGGGAACTCCCACAGGCCGGCGAGCGCCTTCCCCGCAGGCCGCCGCTGCACGAGCAAGCGTCCGTCCGCGTCGACGAGCGCAGCGGCAGCTACGATCAGGTTTGATTCGCTTGGCACGGTGACGCTCCCTTAACTTGCCGTCTTTACCGATAGGAGAATGCAAGCCGAACGAGCGAAGGACGACCGCGCTATGGCCAAGCTAGAGCACCGCCTCGCGGCCGACCAGCGCGGCGCGACCTCCGTGGAATATGCGCTGCTGGTCGCCATCATCGCCCTGTCCCTGCTGGGCGCGACGACGCCGCTCGTTAAATCGGTAAGTAACCACTGGGGTAAGACATCGGGGACTGTCGGCAACGTCACAGATGGCATGCCGACTTGATCATTTAGTAACTTCTCGCGCCTAAATCGAATTGCGGCTGCTCGCTCGAGGTGATGATCAAGCAACCGGAACGGCATTACGGTAAACAAGGAGTTCGCAGATGTTTAAGTTCGTGCGCAAGATGCAGAAGGCGGAAGAGGGCGCCACCGCGATTGAGTACGGCTTGATCGCCGCGCTCATCGCCGTCGCCCTGATGGCGTCCATGAGCAAGCTCGGCGGCGCGGTCGGCGGCGCTTATAACAAGACGTCTACGAAGCTCGACAACTCGATCACTTGATCATTGTTGGGTGAGTTGCTTCAACAAATTCATTGTTCTTGAACCATATCGACAACTTTACTTTATCGTAACTACTCCGTTTTAGATCGGATCTCGGCTGATCGTCGAGGATAACGATCACGCGGATGGGCCGGAACCAATCAACCAAGGAGACCAGAGATGATCAAGTTCGTTCGCAAGATGCAGAAGGCGGAAGAGGGCGCCACCGCGATTGAGTACGGCCTGATCGCCGCGCTCATTGCCGTCGCCCTGATGGCGTCCATGAGCAAGCTCGGCGGCGCGGTTGGCGGCGCTTATAACAAGACGGCGGTGAAGCTCGACAACTCGATCGCCAACTAATTTCCGAAGTCGCTGAGAAAGGGGCGGCGAGCAATAGCCGCCCCTTTTTCGCGTCAGCTCAGCTCCGCGCGCCGTACACCACCAGCTTGACCTTGCTCCCGACGGGCAACGCGCCACCCTCCTGAGCGATCGAGTTCAGCACGCGGAAGCGCTCCACCTTGCCGTCGCTATAAGCCATGCGCGCCGCTAGCTTCTCCACCGTGTCGCCCGGACGCACAGTGACCACGTCGATCACCCGCGGGCGGATCGCCGCTGCATCGCTCGCCGACAGCCGCGCGAACGAACCGATCATCGGCTCGAACGGGCCGAAGCCTCCGCCCGCCCGCGTGATGGTCGCGAAGTGGTAACCGCGCCCGTCGAGGTTGAAGGCGAACACGCCTACGTCAACCTGGCCCGACCCCTGGCTGTTCACCCGCGCGACGGTATAAGCGGCGGGGATGCCGTTGATCGTGGTCGTCTGCGGCTCGGCGTACTGGATGCTGGTCTGCCCCTGGCCGAGCGCCTGATAGACCTGGCCGATGTAACGCCGCAGATCCGCGCCCGCCCCGCCGCCGGCGAACTGGGCTTGCCCGCTCTGCCCGGCGATGGTCACCGCCCGCGTGCCGTTCTGCATCTGGAAACCCTGCGGAATGGTGAAGCGCAGCCGCAGGTCCGGGTGGCGGAAGGTGCTGCCGTCGATTACGCCCTGCCTGGGATCGTCGTCGACCAGGATGCCGTCGATCGCAGCGAGGAACTGGTCGCGGTTCCGCGCGCCCGCGCCGACACGCCCCGTCGCTTGCGCCCGCTGCGTCGCGCGGCGCACGCGGTCTTCGGACAACGGGTGCGTGCGCGCCCAGGACGGTGTGGAGCGCTCGTCCCGCCCCGCGACCCGCGCCTCCAAGGAGCTCGCAGCGCCGAGCGAGGCGAGCATATCGGCCGCCGCGCGCGGGTCGTAGCCGGCGGCGGCAATGTAGCGCACGCCGAGGTCGTCGGCCTCGAACTCCTGGCCCCGCGAGTAGCGGAGGGTGAACAGCTGCGCGCCCTGCCCGGCGATCTGCGCCAGGCTGCCCGATCCTGTCACCAGCGCGACGCCGACAGACAGCAGCTGGCTGAGCAGCCCCGTGCGCTGCCGCCCCTGCGAGTGGCGAGCGGCGATGTGCCCCGCTTCGTGGCCGAGCACGGACGCGAGCTCGGCCTCGTCGTCCATCAGCCCAACGAGTTGGCGCGTGATGTACAGGTAGCCGCCGGGCACGGCGAAGGCGTTTATCACCGGCGAGTTCAACGTAGTGATGCGGTAAGCCTGGCCCGCATTGGCGATGCCGGTCTGCGCGACCACCTTGGCCCCGACGCGCTGGACATAGGCGGAGCGCGCCGCGGTCTCCTGACCGCCGAATTGCTCGAGGATCTGCGGATGCTGCTGCGCCGCCTGCTGCTGCGCGCTGGCCGAGATCTGCCGCTGCCGCTGGGCCTGCGCGTCGGCGACCGACGCGCCGCCGCAGCCGATGATGGTGAGCGCGGCTCCGGCCGTCAGAAACTTGCTCTTGGTCACGATGCTACTCCCGATACTCTGGCGCATCCCGCCCGAACGAGGGCGCGGCGCGCCCGGTTCCGGCGGAAACGAAGGGAAGCGGGTTGGCGGAGCGGCGCTGAACCGCGCCTTGAACGCGCGTTGCGGAACGTTCAGCCGCCCATGCGGAGGAACTTGGCGCGCCGCTCGTCGCGCAGCTCCCGCCCGCTCTTCGTGCACAGCGCGTCGAGCTCCGCGCCGATCGCCTCGCCCACCGCCCGCACGGTCGCCGCGTGGTCGCGGTGCGCGCCGCCCAGCGGCTCGGGCACGATGCGGTCGATCACGCCCAGCCCCTCGAGGTCGGTGGCGGTCATCCGCATCGCGTCCGCCGCGTCCGGCGCGCGGTCGGCAGTGCGCCACAGGATGGAAGCGCAGCCTTCGGGCGTGATCACCGAATAAACGGCGTGCTCCAGCATCAGCACGCGGTTCGCCGCGGCGATGGCGAGCGCGCCGCCCGAACCGCCCTCCCCCGTCACCACCGCGACGAAGGGCACGCGCAGCGACAGGCAGGTCTCGATGGAGCGCGCCACCGCCTCCGCCTGCCCTCGCTCCTCCGCCTGGATGCCGGGAAAGGCACCGGCCGTGTCGACGATCGTCACCAGCGGCAGCCCGAAACGGCTGGCGAGCTCCATCAGTCGGACCGCTTTCCGATAGCCCTCGGGCTTGGCCATGCCGAAATTGTGCCGCAGCCTGGAGGCGGTGTCGTCACCCTTCTCGTGGCCGATCAGCATGACGCGCCGACCGTTCAAGGTAGCGAGCCCGCCCAGGATCGCGCGGTCCTCGCCGAAGTTGCGGTCGCCAGCGAGCGGCACGAAGTCGGTCGCCAGCGCGTCGACGTAGTGCTTGAAGTGCGGTCGGTTCGGGTGGCGCGCCACCTGCGTCTTCTGCCAAGCGTTGAGCTGGCGGTAGGTGTCGCGCAGCAGCCGGTCGGCCTTGGCCTCCAGCCGCCCGATCTCCGCGTCGATATTGACCGCACCTTCGGCCGCCGTCTCCCGCAGCTCCGCCACGCGCTCGGCGAGCTGGGCGACGGGCTTTTCGAAATCGAGGTAGGTCTGCATCCCGGCCGGGCTAGCCAGCGCCCGTTCCGCGGTCAACGAGCGGGTGGCGCGCAATCACCTCCGCCAGCCGCACGCCGCTGACGTGGGTGTAGATCTGCGTGGTCGAGATGTCGGCGTGACCCAGCATCGCCTGCACCGCCCGCAGGTCCGCCCCGCCGTCGAGCAGGTGAGTGGCGAAGGCGTGGCGGAGCACGTGCGGGGACAAGCGCTCGGGCGGCACCCCGGCCGCCGCGCCCAGCTCGCGGACGAGCTGGAACAGGCGCACGCGCGACAGGTGCGCCTTGCCGGATGGGAAGAGCCACGCGCTCGTCGGCGCCACCGCGCGCCAGCGGACCACCGCGGCGCGGGCGCGCTCGGACACCGGGACGAGTCGCTCGCGTCCGCCCTTGCCAGCGATGATGATGAACGGCTTGTCGCTCGCAATGGCATTGCGCGGCAGCGCGACGAGCTCGCTCGCGCGCAGCCCCGAGCCGTAGAGCAGCTCGAGCAGCGCGCTCACACGGAGGTCCGCGGGCGCTCCCCGCTCCGCCGCGCGCCGCTCCGTTTCCGCGAACAGCGCGTCCACCGCCCCGCGGTCGAGCACGCGCGGCAGCGCGCGGCGCGCAGCGGGGCGCGGCAGGCCCGCCGAGGGGTCGTCGACCCGCAGGCCGTCGTCGACCAGGAACGCGTAAAAGCGCCGCAACGCGGACGCCTTGCGCGACGCCGTATTGCGGGCGAGCGGGGCCCAGGCCGCGCCGAGCGCCTCCAACTCCGCCACCCCCGCCGCGCCCAGCCGGCCGGCGAGAAGCACAGAGGCCTGCTCCAGGTCGCTCCGGTACGCCGCCAGCGTGTTGCGCGCCGCGCCCGCCTCCGCCGCCATCATCTCCAGGAAGCGCCCGATCAGCTGCGCGTCCTCGGCCCCGCTCATGCCCGCGCGATCGCCTCCGCCGCGATCATGCGCGCCTGGTACTCCAGCCCGACGCGGCGCAGCGCGCGGACAACGTGGAACAGGTGACGCGGCGGCACGTCCGCCCAGCGCCGCGCCTGCAGGCCGACGGCGGCGACCAGCGCCACCGTGCCCGCGTCCTCCGTCGCCGCGGCGTTGGCCAGCCGACGGTTCCAGGCGTTCTCCAGGCCGAGCCGCAGCCCGAGTTCCTGCGAGTAGCCCGTGGCGGCCTCAGCGTCCAAACGGCCGAGCCCGGCGAGCGCGGCGACGAGCAGGCCCGCGCGCCGACGCCCGTCCTCGCCCGCCTCGGCTAAGCGGTCAATCCGTCCAGCGTCGACGCTCTCCACCCCCGGCGCGCCGACGACGAGCATCGCGTAGGCGCGGTCGGCCGCCTCGCCCGTCGCGCCATTCACCAGCGGCAGCCAGCGCGCGGCTTGCGCGTCGAGTCCCCCGGCGAGCATGGCTTCAACCAGGTCCGCCGAGTCCTCGATCAGCGCCGGCTGCGGGTTGAGCAGCGACGCCGGGCGCGCGGTGAGAAGGTGCCGCGCGTGCCGCCGGTCGGGGTCCTCCGACGCCCGCCACAGCGCGCGCATCGCCTCCAGCCGCGCTAAGACGCCCCGCGCGCCGAAAGCGCGGCGGAGCCGCCCGGCCTCGCTGTCCGGATCGCCGAACGATTCCTCGTCCGCGCCGAGCAGGCTCCACACGTCGACTAGCGCGGAGGACGAGGCGACGCCCAGCGCCGCCGCGTCCAGCGTGTGATCCAGCCGCCGCTCGAGCGGCACCAGCGGCGCGCGCGCCGCCCAAGCGCGAACGCGCGGCGCGGCGTCGGCGAACAGCGCATCGGGCACGGCGAGCGCTGTCGCGCTCGCCAGGCCGAAACGCCAAGCGGTGAGCTCGTCCACCCCGTCCCACTGGATGTTGATCGCGCGCCGGCCGCCCTCGCCTGCCGACGCCACCTTTTCGGCGAGCAGCAGGTCGATTGGCTCCATTCGCCCGCGCCGCCGCGCCGTCTGCACGATCGCCGCCGCGCGGCCCTGCTCGCCCGACAGGCCGGCGCACATTGCCTCCGCCAAGGTCCAGATCGGGTCGTCGCTGGTCGCGCGCGCGGGTTGCCACAGCGGGCAGAGCGCCTGGGGGTCGGCGGTGGCGAGCCCGACTTGCCCCGCGACCTCGAACATCTTCGGGGTGTAGCGGTCGACGTCGACCGCCTGCACCAGCATCCGCGCGGCGTCCGCCTCGCCCATGCGCAGCAGCAGCCAGGCGCGCTCGGCGACCCAGTCGACCGGCTGCACGTTGGCGGGCGCGGGGGTGCGGGTGAGCAGCGCGTTGCGCAGCAGGACCGACAGCCAGCGCGAGGCGATCGGCGCCTCCGCGCGGCGCATCAGCCCCGACAGGAACCGACCGTCGGCCGCGCCCCAGGCGCCGGGCCCGAGACCCCAACGATCGTCGGCGAGCACGCCGACGACGTCCGTGGGACGGCGGCTTTCCGCGGGGATCTCCACGGGCGGCGGGAGCGGTGCAAGCAAAGCGTTCGCGGGCAGCTCGCCGTCGCGGACGACCCGGACCAGGTCGTCGAGCGATTGGTCAGCGGCACGCGCGCGCGCGCGGCGCGCGCGGGGCGCCG
>CADCVW010000101.1 GCA_902806235.1 uncultured Sphingomonadaceae bacterium
GGGCATCGCATGGGCACGGGCGCGCTCCATCCCTGGCCGTTTCAAGAGGAGGGCCGTCCGTTCTCGGCCAGGGTCAAAGGGAGGCTGACCTTCAACGACAGCGACCTGATCCTGGATGCTGCGCTGGCGGGACGCGGGCTTGCCTATGTCTTCGCCGATCAGGTCGATGAGGCGGTGCGTGCGGGTCGCCTGGTCTCGGTGCTCGACCGCTGGACCTGCGCGCACTCCGGATACTTCCTTTATTATGTCAGCCGCAGGCAGCAACCGCCCGCTCTCGCCGCGCTGGTGGCGTGGCTCCGCGAGGCAACAGCCGTCGTGAGGCTTTGAGAAGCAAGCCGGCCCGTCTGCTCTTTCGCTGAGGCCGAGAGGCGATGGAGTTTGTTGGGAGATGCCGAGCAGATCGCGCTACGCCTCAAGCACGGAGCACAAGACGCGAAGGGAGGGGCGTCTGAGGGGCAATCTAGCTTATGGAAGGGATGTCCGCTTACCAGATCCCAGCCGCACGCGGTGAACGACCGCGATGGGCGCATTGCTGCCGCGACGTCGCGTCTGAACCGATGTCCGCTTCTGCCGATTGCCGCCCTAAAGCGGCCGTTCCGCTTACCACCAATCCCTGCCGTGTTACGTCTATGCCACTCGATGAACGAAGAACGACAACAAGAAGAGCTCAAGCACCGCCGCATCTGCAAGGTGCGGACGAAGCAGATATGCGCTCAGCGCCCTGCTGGTTCATATCCAGCTGCCTTGGCACAATGTGCTTGCGATTGTGCCAAAACGTGTGCGACTGCGGAGTCGCAGCTGCGATCCGCGCGGCGCAGGCGCGGTTTTCTGCGGTTTTTGGAGCCGTTGTCGGATTAGGTCGGTGAGACTGGGGGATCCTCTTTCCCCGACCATTTTCATTCAGATCGCTGATCTCGCCGACAGCCGCCTCCGATCGGCATGGAGGAGAGGCGAATGGCGAAGCTGACGGGAGCTGCGCGGCGGGCGGCCGCTTTTCAGCGAATGCGAGAGGCGCATCGGACGGAGACGGCCGAGGACTATGTCGAGCTCATCAGCGATCTGATCCTGGCGAACGGCGAAGCGCGCCTCGCCGACCTCGCCGTGAACGTGGGCGTGACGGGCGCGACCGCGGCGAAGGTAGTGCAGCGGCTGCAGCGGGCTGGCTTGGTGGAAAGCCGTCCCTACCGGTCGATCTTCCTCACGGAGGCCGGCGAGGCGGTAGCGGCCATGTCGCGGCGGCGCCATCAGGTGGTCGAAGAGTTCCTGCGCGCGCTCGGCATCGACGAGCTGACCGCCGAAGCTGACGCGGAAGGCATCGAGCACCACGTCAGCGAGCAGACGCTTGCCGCGTTCGCCCGCCTGACGCGCGAGTTGACGGAAGGAAGGAGCGAGTAGGCGTGCCGGCACGGCGGACCAGCCGCTGCCCGTCGCTCATCGTGTTCCGGTGGTGAAGCGGCTTCCGCCGCGCAGCGGGGGCGACACACCAGCGCGAGGGCAGATCATATGGCTTCTTCCTGCGAGCACGATAGTGTAGCCATGGCTAAGTTTTGTAGACGTGGCGAAATCTTCAGAACCATTCAAGAAGGTTCCTCGTTACGGGGGTGGTGTAAGCGTGACGGAGATGGGCGTGGACTGGCCGACCCCCGAGCCACGGCGGCTGAGCCGCCGGAGCGCATTGTTGACAGCTGCGGGCGGGCTGCTCGCGCTTGGGCTGCCCGGCTGCGCGCGGCGCGACGACGGCGGGTTCAAGGTGGTGACCAGCTTTACGGTAATCGCTGACATGGCGCGCAACGTCGCGGGAAACGCGGCGGCGGTGGAGTCCATCGCCAAGGCCGGGGCGGAAATCCACAATTACCAGCCGACGCCCGGCGACCTGGTCAAGGCGCAGGGCGCCGACCTGATCCTGTGGAACGGGCTCAACCTGGAACTTTGGTTCGAACAGTTCTTCGGCAATCTCAGCGGCGTGCCGGGCGTCGTCGTTTCGCGCGGGGTCGAGCCGATCGGCATCGGCGAAGGCCCCTATAACGGCCGGCCGAACCCGCACGCCTGGATGTCGCCAACCGCCGGGCTGCGTTACGTCGATAACATCCGCGATGCGCTCGTCCGTTACGACCCGGGAAACGCCGACACCTATCGCCGCAACGCGGACGGGTACAAGCGGCGGATCGAAGCGGTGGCGACCCCGATCCGCGCCCGCCTGGCCGCGTTGCCGCCCGGGCGGCGCTGGCTGGTGACGAGCGAGGGCGCGTTCACCTATCTCGCCCGCGATTTCGGCCTGCGCGAGCTTTACCTGTGGCCGATCAACGCCGACAGCCAAGGCACGCCGCAGCAGGTGCGCCGCGTGATCGACGCCGTCCGGGCGAACAGAATCCCCGCCGTGTTAAGCGAGAGCACGGTTTCCGCCGACCCCGCGCGGCAGGTGGCGCGCGAGACGGGCGCGGCCTACGGCGGCGTCTTGTACGTCGACTCCCTGAGCGAGGCGAACGGGCCGGTGGCGACCTACCTCGACATGCTCCGCGTGACGGCCGAGACGATCGCGCGGGGCCTCGCGGCGTGACGGCGGCAGCCGCGGATGGCACCGGCATCGACGTCCGTTCGGCGACCGTCACCTACCGCAACGGTCACACGGCGCTGGTCGACGCGAGCTTCGCCGTGCCGACGGGCACCATCACCGCGCTGGTCGGCACCAACGGCAGCGGCAAATCGACCTTGTTCAAGGCGATCATGGGCTTCGTCCCCATCGTCGGCGGCTCCATCACGGTGCTGGGGCAGCCGGTACGAGCCGCGCTGAAGCGCAATCTCGTCGCCTACGTGCCGCAGAGCGAGGACATCGACTGGAACTTCCCGGTTCTGGTTGAGGACGCGGTGATGATGGGCCGCTACGGCCGGATGAACTGGCTGCGGACGGCGCGGAGTGACGACCGGGAGGCGGTCGACGCCGCGCTCGAGCGGGTGGGGATGAGCGCCTACCGCGAGCGTCAGATCGGCGAGCTCTCGGGCGGGCAGAAGAAGCGCGTGTTCCTCGCCCGGGCGCTCGCCCAAGACAGCCGGGTGATCCTGCTCGATGAGCCGTTCACCGGCGTCGACGTCAAGACGGAGGACGCCATCGTCGAGCTGCTCCGCGGGCTGCGCGGCGAGGGCCGGGTGCTGCTGGTCTCCACCCACAACCTCGGCAGCGTGCCCGAGTTCTGCGACCGCGCGGTGCTGCTCGACCGCACGGTGCTCGCCGCGGGGCGGACGGAGGAGGTCTTCACCCAAGCAAACCTCGAGCGCGCTTTCGGCGGGGTGCTGCGTCATTTCGTGCTGAAGGAGGGCGGCGCGGGTCGCGGCCGCGCGGTGGGGCTGATCTCCGACGACGAGCGGCCCTTCATCCTCTACGACGGCGAGCGGGACGCGCCATGACCGCGACCCTGCTCGAACCGTTCGGCTATGGCTACATGATCAACGCGATGGGGGTGAGCGCACTCGTCGGCGGCGTGTGCGCCTTCCTGTCGGCCTATCTGATGCTCAAGGGCTGGTCGCTGATTGGCGACGCGCTTTCCCATTCCATCGTGCCGGGCGTGGCGGGAGCGTATATGCTCGGCCTGCCCTTCTCGCTCGGCGCCTTCTTCGCGGGCGGGCTGGCAGCCGGCGCGATGCTGTTCCTCAACCAGCGGACAAAGCTTCGCGAAGACGCGATCATCGGGCTGATCTTCACCTCCTTCTTCGGGCTCGGGCTGTTCATGGTCTCCGTGTCGCCGACCGCCGTCGACATCCAGACGATCGTGCTCGGCAACATCCTGGCGGTGACGCCCGGCGACACCCTCCAGCTCGTGGTCATCGCCGCCGTGTCGCTGCTCGTACTGCTCGCCAAGTGGAAGGACCTGCTCGTGGTTTTCTTCGACGAGAACCACGCACGCTCCGTCGGGCTCAGCCCGGCGCTGCTGAAGGGGCTGTTCTTCACCCTGCTCAGCGCCTGCACCGTCGCGGCGCTGCAGACGGTGGGAGCCCTGCTCGTCATCGCCATGGTGGTGACCCCGGGCGCCACCGCCTACCTGCTGACCGACCGCTTCCCCCGGCTCATCGCGATCAGCGTGGCCATGGGGGCGTTGTCGAGTTTCGCCGGCGCCTACCTCAGCTATTTTCTCGACGGCGCGACGGGCGGCGTGATCGTGTTGCTCCAAACGCTGTTGTTCCTGCTCGCCTTTCTGCTGGCCCCCAAGCACGGCTTGCTCGCCGCCCGCCGCCGCGCCCGCGCGCCGTCGCCCGGACGCGTTTGATGGAGACGCTGCTCGCCCCCCTGCTCTTCCCCTTCATGCAGCAGGCTTTCGCCATGGCCGTGCTGACCGCGGTGCCGACCGCGTTGCTGTCGTGCTTCCTGGTCCTGAAAGGCTGGTCGCTGATGGGCGACGCGGTGAGCCATGCGGTGCTGCCGGGGGTGGTGCTCGCCTACGTCGCCGGCGTGCCCTTGGCGTTAGGAGCCTTCGCCGCCGGTCTGGCCTGCTCGCTCGGCGCCGGCTGGCTGAAGGAGAACAGCCGCATCAAGGAGGACGCGCTGCTCGGCGTGGTGTTTTCCGGCATGTTCGCGCTCGGCATCGTGCTCCACACCGCGATCGAGACCGACGTGCACCTCGACCACATCCTGTTCGGCAATATGCTGGGCGTCGGCGCGGCGGACCTGGTGCAGAGTGGAGCGATCGCCGTCGTGGTCACCGGCGCCATCGGCTTGCGCTGGCGCGACCTCCTGCTCCACGCGTTCGATCCGCAGCAGGCGCGCGCGCTCGGCTTGCCGGTGTGGTCGCTCCACTATGGGCTGCTGTGTCTTTTATCGCTCGCCGTCGTGGGAGCGCTCACGGCGACAGGCATCATCCTGACCATCGCCATGCTGATTGCGCCCGGCGCGATCGCCTTTCTGCTCACCCGCCGTTTCGGTGCCATGCTGGTGCTGGCCGTCGGCATCGCCGTGATCGCGTCGTTGCTCGGAGTCTACCTCAGCTTCTTCCTGGATAGCGCCTCGGCGCCCACGATCGTGCTGTTGTTGACCGCCGCCTTCATCGCGGCGCTGCTGAGTTCGGGATGGGCGAAGCGCGCTTGAGCGGTGCCGTTCTCCGGACATGATCAACGCCCTGTTGACGGACCTTGACGAGTCGGCTGAACATCCGCTTCGCGGTGCGCGCGCAGCGTCGGAATGGATCGCGAGGATCCAGCACGGTGCCGAGGTTCGGCGGCCGATGGGCATGGATGGGCGCAAGGCAACCCGCCGATCCCCCGATCCAGCCTACGCTTTCGCCGGAACCGGCGGCGGCGCGTCAGGCGCGTCCGCGCTCGCCAGCACCTCGTGCTTGTCCTCGTGGAGGTAGAGGCGGCGAACGAGCACCAAGACGACGATGGTGAGCGGCGTGGCCAGCAGCACGCCCGCTACCCCGAACAGGATGCCCGCGGCGATGATGCCGAAGATGGTGATGGCCGGCGGCAGGTCCACCATCCGGTTCTGCACGAGCGGCATCACGAGGTTACCCTGTAGCTGCTGCACTGCGATCAGCACGCCGATCGTCCACAGCCCCGTGTCCGTGCCCTGGCCGAAGCCGAGCACCACGGCGGGGAGCCCCGCCACGATCACGCCCAGATAGGGGACGAACTCGGCCAGTCCGGCGACGAGGCCGATCGCCCAGGCGGCGGGCACGCCGACCAGCCACAGGCCGAGCCCGGTACCGACGCCGACGAAGACCATGCCGAGCGCCTGACCCTTGAGCCAGTTCTTCAAGGATACGGAGATCGCGTCCAGCGTCTCGGCCGCCGGGCTCTGCGCGCGCGAGGGGATCAGGCGGAGAAGGCCGGTGGCGTAGAGCGTCGGCTGCGCGGCAAGGTACAGACCACCGACCAGCACCAAGGCGAACCCCGACAAGGCTCCGCCGACCGCGGCGAGCGCCGACGTCGCCGCGTTGACGATCGTCTGCGCGCTCGGCGCGAGCGCCCCTGCGCGTTCGAGGATCGCCGCCCCCACCACGGAGGTCTGCAGCCGCGCCTGGACGTTGGCCCAGGCCGCCGGTAGCCGCGCGGCGAGTTCGGCGAACTCGCCCTGCATCGTCGCGCCGAAAAAGGCGAAGGCGCCGACGATCAACCCCAGCAGCGCCAGCACGCTCAACCCCAGCGCGACGCCGAACGGCAGCCGCGTCCGTCGGCGCAGCGCGTTGGTCACCGTCAGCAGAATCAGGGACACGAGCGAGCAGGCGAACAGGAGCAGCAGGAGATCGATCAAGACCCACAGAATATAGGCCGCGGCCACGGTGGCGAGCACCACGGCGGTGGCGCGGAACACGCGGCGCTCGAAGCTGTCCCGGGGGGAGGTCGGGTGGGACGCGGCCTCGTGCTGGATCTGCTCGGACTGCTCGACGAAGGTGGACATGGGCGGGCGACGCGCGCGGGTGTCGATAGTTCCTTCGGCCAGCGGCCGGGTTCGCCCGGCGATCGCCGGGCGAGCGCTACCCCTTCCTGGCCGAGATGTAGGCGTCGACCTGCTGCTCCAGCACGTCCAGCGGCAGGGAGCCGTTGCCGAGCACGACCTCGTGGAAATCGCGGATGTCGAAGCGGGGTCCCAGCGCCTGCTCGGCCTTGCGCCGAAGCGCGACGATCCGCAGCTGGCCGATTTTGTAGCTGGTCGCCTGGCCCGGGTTGTTGATGTAGCGCTCGACCTCCTTGACGATGTCGCGCTCGGATAGGAGCGAGTTGTCCTGGAAGTAGGCGATCGCCCGCTCGCGCGTCCAACGCTTGGCGTGTAGCCCGGTGTCGGTGACGAGGCGGACGGCGCGCCAGAGCTCTAGGCTCAGGTGGCCGAACAGCGAATAGGGATCCTGGTAGAAGCCCATCTCGCGCCCTAGCCGCTCGGCGTAGAGGCCCCAGCCCTCGACGTAGGCGCCGTAGAAGCCGAAGCGGCGGAACTTGGGCAGGCCGCCGAGCTCCTGCTGGCGGGCGATCTGAAAATGGTGGCCGGGGGCACCTTCATGGTAGCTGATACCCTCCGTCTGGGGCTTCAGCACCTGGTTCATGTCGGCCAGGTTGACGTAATAGATGCCCGGCCGCGACCCGTCGGGCGTCGGCTGGTTGTAGAAGGCGACAGACGCGGTGGCTTCGCGGAACTTCTCCACCGCGCGGACCTCGAGCGGGGCCTTCGGCAGCGTACGGAAGTAGCGGGGTGCCTGCGCCATCGCCTGGGCGACGAAGGCGTCGGCGTCCTTTAAATACTGCTGCCGGCCGGCGTCGCTGTTCGGATATTTGAACTGCGGCCCGTTCTTGATGTGCGCGAAGAACTGCTGAAGCGTGCCGCGGAAGCCGACGCGCTCCTTAATTACCTCCATCTCGGCCTGGATGCGCTTCACCTCCGACAGTCCGAGATCGTGGATCTGGTCGGCAGTCATGTCCGTGGTCGTGAAGAAGCGGAGCCGGTCGGCGTAGTAGCGGTCGCCCTGCGGCAGCCGCCACGCGCCCGCGTCGCTGATCGCCTTGGGCTCTATCGCGTCGAGCGTTGCAAGGAACGTCCCATAGCCGCGCCGGAAAGGGCCGGCGAGCGCCGCGCTCGCTTCCCCGATCAGCCGCTCCTTGACCGTCGCCGGCGCGTCCAGGGCGCCAACCTTTTTTCGGAAATCGGCGAGGAGCGTGCCATCGGAGCCCGCCGCGAACGGCGCGCCGGCCAACACCTTGCGCGCGTCAGCGCGGACGGGGGCGAAGACGAAGCGCGGCGGGACGATACCCATCCCGGCCTGCGTCCGGACCACGCCGGCGACTTCCGTCATCACCCGCTCCACCTCGCGCAGGCGCGAAACATAGGCTTCGGCGTCGGCGACGGTGCCGACCCGGTGTTGGTTGATCAGGAACACCGGCAGCTGGCCGGCCGGGCTGCCGTTGGTCGAGAAGAGGAACTGGTGCCAGCGCCATGCGAACTGGCGGCGGCCGTTCTCCGCGCCGTCCTCGAAGAGCCGAAAGCTGAGCCGGCCGGTGGGGCTCAAGCGCGCGGGGTCGAACTCGGCGCGCAGGCGCCGGAGCTGCGCTTCGGCGAGTTCGCGCCGCCGGACGCGGGCGGCGTCGCTATAGTCGTCGAGCTCGCCGTAGCGCTGCTTGACGCCGAGCCCGGTGAGGGTTTCTGGGCTGAGCGCCGTCGCCTCGTCGAACGCCCGGTCGAGGAAGGCGAGCAGCCGCCGATCCTCGCTCGCCGCGTCGGCGGGGGCCTGCTGCTCCGTCGCGGACGGCGCGGCTTCCGCGCGCCGGCGCTCGGCGGTGGCGCAGCCGGCCGTGGCCAGGAGGAGGCAGAGCAGCGGGAGCTTCGGTCGCAAGGGCGTCGTCCTCATGTTCATCGCAAGGCTTCTAGCACCGGCCTGTCCCTGATCCAGTTTCGGCGGTCGGCGAGAGTTCGCCGCGCGAGCGGCCCACTCTTCCTGATGCTGCTCCCTGCGGCGTCCCGCCCCGCTCAATCCACCTCGCGGCCGATCGGGTAGAGCAGGTGGCGCTCGTCGTAATAGGGCGTGCGCTCGTAGAACCAAGCGAGCCGGGCGTCGCCGTCACCCGCGAAGACGGGGTCGGCCGCCAGCTTCGCCTCGAACTCCGCCCGGAGCTTCGGGTCCGCCGCCAGCATCCGCTCGGCCAAGGGGGCGATCGCGTAGCCCTCGATATACTCGGTCCGCTGCAGGATCTCGGGGAAGTAGTTCCAGGCGAGCAGCGAGTCGGGGCTTTCCGCCTCCAGCAGTGCCGCCGCGACGAGCGCCAGCGGCTGGTCGCTCGGCACGCGTACGGAGCCGGGCGGCATCGTGACCGTGCGACGCTCGCGCAGGAACGCGGCGGCGAGCGGCACGTGGCCTTCGCTGGCGAGGCCGAGCTTCGGGTCGCGCAGCCGCGTCATCTCAAGCGCCACCGCGCGCGGCGCGGCGACTGGTTCGACCCGGACGCCGTGTAGCCGCAGCCGCTCGATCGCCTCCGGCAAGGTCGCGGGCACCCACCAGGCGCGGGGCAACGCCGCCGTCAGCTCGGGTTCGGCGCCGAACACGGATGCGTCGAAGGTCACCGGTCGGCCCAGCCAGCGCAGCTCGTCGCGCCCGGAGGCGGGCGAACGGTAGCGCTCGTAAGCTACGCTCTTGAACGGGACGGTGTAGAGCGGGCGCGCCAGCGGCTTCCAGCGCAGCACGACCTCTCGCGGGCGGGACGCTCGGTCCTGCGCGATCGCCGCGCGCAGCGTCGCGCCTTCGCGGCCCGCCAGCCGCAGCGCTTCTTCCACGAAGACGTAGGTGCCGAGCACGCGGCGGCGGTAGGGCTTAAGCGAGTGCGTCTCGAGCAGCACCGTGGGCACGCGCGCGTGGTCGCCGTAACCGGTCGAGAAGCGCGGTGTGTCGGGATCGAGGCGGATGCCCTTCTCCGGCGCGCGGTTGTCGACCGCTTCGACGTACAAGCCCGGCATGTGCCCAGCGCGCGTCAGCGCCCGGTCCATCGCCGGCCGGAACCGGCCGTCGAGCCACCGCCCGATCGCGGGCGACTTGGCGTAAAAGCCGCGCCAGCCGGAGAAGGCGTAGGTGATGTCGTACTGATGGTCGGTCCCGTCCGTGACGTGCAGGTCGAGGTACAGCACGGGGTCGAGCCGGCGGATCAGCCCGATCATGGCGCGCATCTCGGGCGCGTCCGCCTTCAGATAGTCGCGGTTGAGGTTAAGGTTCCGCGCCGTGGTGCGCCAGCCCTGCTCCTGCGGGCCGCGCTGGTTGGGGCGGCTCCAGCGGCTCGACCGTTCGTGCCCGTCGGCGTTGAAGATCGGTACGAACACGAGATCGACCCGATCGAGGAGTCGGTCCTTGCCGCGCAGCGCGATGTCGCGGAGCAGCATCAGCCCAGCGTCCTTGCCGTCGATCTCGCCCGCGTGGATGCCGGCCTGGACCAGCACCACCGGCCTGCGCGCCGCGCTCGGCTTGGCCGCGCGAACGAAATACATCTCGCGGCCTTCTGAGGTCAGGCCGAAGCGCTCCATGGTGATCAGCGGGGAAGCGGCGTCCAGCCGGTCGAGCCAGGCGCGCGTCTCCGCGTAGCTCGGCGTGGTCGCGAAGCCGGCGGCCTCGGCCGGCGTAATCCAGGGATCGCCGGGCCGGGCCGCCAGCTGCTCGCTCGCGCCCGACCAGGGCCGGACGGGAGGCAGCGGGGCTTCGAGGGGCGCTTGCGCCCGGAGGGCGGTGGCGAGCGGCAGGAGCAGGAGGGCGAGACCTTTCATGCGGCCCGGCTTAGCTCGAAGTTCGGCGCGTGCAACGCAGCAGCTATTGACATTTCTGTCAATAGATGGCGATGGAGCCCTGGCCGGTGTCGCGCTACCAGATGAACAAGCGCCCTGCCGGGGTGAGGAGATGAACATGCGGCCCGAAGCGAACATCCCTTCCGCGCCCAAGCTGCCTGTGCTCGGGCACCTGCACCAGATCCCCAGCGGCGGGTTAATCCAGCACCTGACGGAAGTCAGCGGCCGGCACCCAGAAGGCATCTTCCACCTGTGGTTCGGCAAGTTCCCCGGCCTGTTCGTGTCCGATCCCGACCTCGTCGCCGAGCTGTCGGACGAGAACCGCTTCCGCAAATACCCGTCGCGCCCGCTGAAGGCGCTTCGCCCACTGGTCGGCGACGGGCTGTTCACCGCTTTCACCGAGGAGCCGAACTGGGGCCGCGCGCACCGCATCCTGCTGCCCGCCTTTAGCCAGCGCGCGATGCGCGGCTATTTCGACCTGCTCCGTGACGTCGCCGAGCAGCTCGCGGCCAAGTGGGAGCGGCTGGAGGGCCAGGACCTCCACGTCTCCGACGACATGACCCGGCTGACGCTGGAAAGCATCGCGCTCGCCGGCTTCGGGCGGAGCTTCGACAGCTTCGAGCGCGAGGAGCTCGACCCCTTCCTCCAGGCAATGGGCGTGGCGCTGGAGGCCACGCTAAAGAACCTCACCCGGCTGCCCATCCAGCAGAAGCTCGCGCCCCGGCGCGAGGCGCGCGCCTTCGACAACAGCGTGCGCACCATGAACGAGGTGGTCGACCGCGTCATCGCCGAGCGCCGCGCCCGGCCTGACCCGCAAGCGCGCGACCTCCTCAACCTGATGCTCACCGCGGTCGACCCGGAGACGGGCGAGGGCCTGGACGACCTCAACATCCGCTATCAGGTGCTCACCTTCCTGATCGCCGGGCACGAGACTACCAGCGGGCTCCTGACCTTCGCGCTCCACCTGCTGCTCCGCCACCCCCACGTTCTCGCCCGCGCATACGCCGAGGTGGATCGCGTGCTGCCCGGCGACGCGCGGCTGGAGTACGGCGACGTGGCCAAGCTCGACGTAATCGGCCGCGTGCTGGACGAAACGCTCCGCCTGTGGCCGACCGCGCCCGGCTTCACCGTCGCGCCGCGCGGCGAGGAGGTGATCGGCGGCCGCTACCGCCTGCCCAAGGACCGGCAGGTCAACGTGGTCGTCCCTGCACTCCACCGCAGCCCCAAGGCGTGGGACCGGCCGGAGGAGTTCGACATCGACCGCTGGCTGCCCGAGCGCGCGGAGGAACTCCACCCGCACGCCTACAAGCCGTTCGGCAACGGCGCGCGCGCCTGCATCGGCCGCCAGTTCGCGCTCTTGGAGGCGAAGATCGCATTGGCCGTGGTGCTGCAGCGCTTCGCGCTCCACGACCCGCACGGTTACCGGCTGGAGATCAAAGAAACGCTGACCATCAAGCCGCACGACTTCTTCGTCCGCGCGCGCCGCCGCCGGCCGGAGGAGCGGCTGGCGGTCGCCGCGCCGGAGCCGGCGGCGACCGCGCCGGTCGCGGTCGGCGGCGTGGCGGGCGCCGGCCAGCGGCTCACCGTGCTCCACGGCACGAGCCTCGGCACCGCGCGCGACGTCGCCGAGCAGGCCGCGGCGCGGGCCATGCGCGACGGGTTCGACACGGTCGCCATGTCGCTTGACGACGCATTCGACGCGCCGCCCGCCGACGGCGTCCTCGTGATCGTCACCGCCACCTACAACGGCCGCGCCCCCGACAGCGCGGTGCGGCTGGAGCGCGCGATCGCCGAGGGCCGTCTGGCGGAAGTGCGCTGGCCGGAGATGCGCTTCGCCGTGCTCGGCATCGGCAACAGCCAGTGGCCGAACTACCAAGCCTTTCCCAAGCTGCTCGACCGCAGCCTCGAAGGAGCGGGCGCGCGACGGCTCGTGCCACGCGGCGAGGCGGACGGGAACGGGGATTTCGAGGGCGGGGTGGACGCCTTCGTTGCCAAGCTCTGGGCGTCGCTCGGCGCGACGGCCAGCGCGGCGGAGGACGACGCGCTGGAGCTGACGCTGGTCGATCGCGCCGCGGCGCGGCGTGAGGTCCTGCCGGGCCAGGCCCAGCTCTTCGAGGTGCTAGAGAACCGCGAGCTGGTAACCCCCGCGCCGCCCAGCCTGTGGGATTTCGCGAAGGAAGCCCCGCGCGGCTCGACCCGGCACCTCCGGCTGCGGTTGCCGGAGGGCACGACCTACCGCACCGGCGACCATCTGGCGGTCTACGCGCGCAACCGGCCGGAGCTGGTCGACGAGGCGCTGCAACTGTTCGGCGTCGCCAGTGACGCGTTGGTGCGGCTCGACGGCGGCGCGGGCCGCCTCCGCCATCTCCCGCTCGGCCGCACGCTGCCAGCGCGACAGCTGCTGGCGGATTATGTCGACCTACAAGAGACGGCTTCCCGGCGCGCGGTGGAGCGCCTGGGCGGCTTCACCCGCTGCCCGCACACCCGCGCGGCGCTCGAACGGCTGGCCCGCGAGGACTATCAGGCGGAGGTCGGCGACAAGCGCGTGACCCTGCTCGACCTGCTCCGCGCCTACCCCGCGCTCGACGTGCCGCTCGCCGCCTTCGTGGCCGCCAGCCCGGCGATCCAGCCGCGCTTCTACTCGATCGCCTCCTCGCCGCGCGTTTCGCCGGACGCGGTGGACCTGCTCGTCGGCACGCTCTCCGCCCCCGCCTGGTCGGGCGCGGGTCGGCACGAGGGCTTCGCCTCCACCTACCTGCGCGATGCCGCCCCAGACGAGCGCGTGCTCGGCTTCCTGCGCTCGCCCAACCCGCCCTTCGCGCCGCCGGAGGACGCGTCGGCGCCGCTGATCCTGGTCGGCCCCGGCACTGGCTTCGCGCCGTTCCGCGGCTTCCTCCAGGACCGCGAAGCGCGGCGCGCGGCGGGCGAGGTCGTGGGCGAAAGCCTCCTCTTCTTCGGCTGCCGCCACCCCGACCACGACTGGTTCTTCCGCGACGAGATGGAGCGCTGGGTGGCCGATGGCGCGACCAACCTCCACCTCGCCTTCTCCGCGGTCGACGGGCACCCCTGGCGTTTCGTGCAGGACGCGCTGTGGGCCGAGCAGGAGGCGGTCTGGGGCGCGCTCCAGCGGGGCGCGCAGCTCTATGTCTGCGGCGACGGGCGCTTCATGGCGCCCGCGGTGCGCGACGCGCTGGTCCGCATCCACCAGCAGCAGGCCGGCGCCACCCACGCCCACGCCTCCGCCTGGCTCGAGGAGCTGATCGAGGACGGGCGCTACCACCAGGACGTCTTCGGTTTCGGCAAGTAAGCGGGGGCGGCCGGCTCGCGCCGACCGGCGGACCGTGACGCCGTCGGCCCGCCCCGCGCTATCCCGCGCGGCGCCGACCGGCTAGCCTCCCGCCGATGAGCGGAAGGAGCGAATGGCGCGCGGGCTGGCCGGTGGTCGCGGGGGCGGCGCTGGCGATCGGCGCGGGGCCAGGGCTGTACCAGAATCTGTCGAGCCTGCTGGTGCCCGGCATCTCCGTCGAATTCGGCTGGACCCGCGGCGAGATCGCCACCGCGGCGGGGGTCGGGCTGGTCGGGGCGCTGCTGTTCCCGTTGTTCGGCCGCGCGGTCGATCGCTTGGGCGCGCGGGTCGTGATGCTGTTCGGGATGCTGGTGCTGGCGGCGAGCTACCTGTTGCTGGCGGGTCTGGCCGGCAAATTGTGGCAGTATCAGCTGCTGACGCTCGGCGTCGCCTTGTCCGTGCCGGGCACGGGGACGCTGGTCTGGGGCAAGCTGATCGCCGCGCGCTTCGTCGCGGCGCGCGGCGCGGCGCTGGCGGTGGCGACCTCGGGGCTGCCGGTCACCACCTTGCTGTTCGCGCCCGCGCTCGGCTGGGCGATCGCCGCCTGGGGCTGGCGCGGCGGGGCGCTGCTGCTCGCGGCCTTGGTCGCGGGCGTAGCGCTGCCGCTGTCCCTGCTCGCGATCCGGGGCGTACCGGACCGCCCGGTCGCGCCGCTCGAAGGCGCGGCGGGGTCGGAGCCGCCGCCCGTCGGGCCGACCGCCCGCGAGGCGCGCCGCTCCGGCCGCTTCTGGTACCTCGCCGGGAGCGCGGCGTTGATCAACGTCGCCACCGTCGGGCTCGTCACCCAGCTTGTGCCATTCGGGCTCGACCGCGGGCTCGGGCCGACGGAGGCACCGTGGCTGCTCACCGCCTACGGCCTGTCGCAGCTCGTCGGGCGGCTCGGCATGGGAGTGCTGATCGATCGAGTCAGCCCGCAGCGCGCGGCGGCGGCGGTGGCGCTGGTTTCTGCCGCGGCCTTCGCCGGGCTGCTGCTCGGCGCGGCCGAGCTGCCGACGTTGTTCGCCCTAGTCTTCCTCGCCGGGTTGATGAACGGGGCGGACCAGGATCTGCTGCCCTTCTTCGCCGCGCGGCTGTTTGGGCTGCGCGCCTACGGCGAGCTGTTCGGGACGGTGCTCACGGTGGCGCTGCTCGGCACCGCTCTGGGCATCGTCGGCTTCGGACGGTTGCACGACGCGACGGGCGGCTACGCGGTAGCGCTGGGCATCGCCTGCGCCGGGCTCGTGATCACCGCGGGGCTATTTCTGGGGCTGCGCGAGCCGGAGCGGGCGATGGAGCGAGCTGCGTCCGATCCGATCTAGACCGGTCGCCCTGAGCTTGTCGAAGGGCTCTCCTTTTTCCGGCGTCGGAAGAAAGGAAGGGCTTCGACAAGCTCAGCCCAAACAGTGGGGGAATATCTCATCCGAGGGAACGGTAGCGTCAGCGCAGCTTAGCGATTTTGAGCCCGTCCGTCTTGGCGCGCTCCTTCACCGACTCCTCGCTGCGGGTGAGCGCCTTGGCGATCGCCTTGAGCGCCATGCCCTTGCCCGCGAGCAGGTGCAGCTTCTGTAGCTCGTCGCTCGTCCAGGGCTGCCGATGCCGCTCGAACCGTTCCGCCACCAAGCCCGCCCCCCTCAGCCCGCCGGCATCGGCGGCAGCACCAGCCGCCGCCCTTCGGCCATGACGCGGTACAGCCGCAGAATGCGTCGGTCGAGCGCGCGGTCACCGCGCGCCTCGGCCGTCTCGTGCAGCCGGATCAGCGCGCGCCGCAGCTCGGCGTTGCGGGCGTCGGGCGACCCTTGGTCGTTCGTCAGCGCGGAGGCGTCGTAGTCCGCCGCGTCCTCCGCCAGCACCTGCTCGATCGCCGCGTTCTCGGCCAGCACCGCCGCCGCGCCCTGCTCCGCCTCCTGCGCGCCGAGCAGGTTGAGGAGTGCGATCACCGACACGTTCGCGGCGAGATGGTCGCCCGCGGCCTCGGGCGGGGCGGGCGTCGCGAGGCAGGCGAAATTGCCGCGTAGGATCTCCGGCAGGGTCGGGGTCATGCCGCGGCAAACCCTTCCAGCAACTCGGCGAGGATCTCGTCGTGGCGGCGCGCGACGTACCAGCCGGAGATGCCGAGCACGGGATCGACGCAGCCGCCTGCGCGATATTCCCTGGCCGCCGTGGTCCAGATCGCGCGGCCCTTAACGGCGCTGAACAGCGTCCACCAGGCGAGCGCGGCAGGATCAGCGCGGAGCCCGCTTGCCCCTTCCCAAAGCGCCACCGCCTCCGCGCGTGGCACCATGCCGCAGGCGCGGCCGGGCTCGCCGTGATCCCACAGCGGGTCGAGCGCCCAGCCGAGGTCCTCCAGCGGGTCGCCGAGGTGCGCCATCTCCCAGTCGAGGACCGCGAGCAGGCGGCCGCCGCCGTCGTGGAGGACGTTGCCCGAGCGGTAGTCGCCGTGGACGATCGCGACCCGCGCCGGCGGCGGGGGCGGGCGGCTCGCGAGGCGCCGGATCGCGGCGCGGACGATCGGCTGCGGGTGATCCTCGTCCCGGTCGATCACTGCCGCCCACTCGTCCAGCGCGACGCGCCAGCAGTCCCCGGGCGCCGGGGCGCGCGAGGCCCGGCCGAGCGGCGTGCCCTCCGCGTCGAGCGCGGCGAGCGTGCCCAGCGCTGTGAAGAAGGCATCGCCGATCGCCGCCGCGTGCGCGCCGAAGGGTTCGGCGGCAAAGGGCGAGGCGGCCTGCCCGCCGTCGATCCGCTCCATGATGAAGAAGGGCCGCTCGAGTTCCGCGCCGTCGGGTTCGAGCGCGACCGCCTCCGGCACGGGCAGGCGGCTGTGGGCGGTGCGGTAGGCGAGGAACTCCACCTGCCGGTCGGTATCGAGGAGGCTGCCGGTCGGGTCGCGGCGCAGGATGAGCGGGCGCGTCCGCCCGCCGGCTTCCGCGTCGAAGCGGTAGGTCTCCCGGCTCGCCCCGCCGGGGATGCGGTGCAGGTCGCGCACAGCGACCGGCTCGCCCCACGTCCGGGAAAGGTAGGCGGCGAGCTGGTCGGCAAGCGTCACGCGAGGTCCGTGAGGCCGGCGAAGCCTGACGGCGCGTGCGGGCCGATCGCGAGCTGCTCGAGCACGCCGCGGCCGACCCGTTCACTGCGGTCCGGATCGCGCCAAATGACGCGGGACAGCGCCTGGACATGAAAGTGGTGGGGCTGAGCGCGGTCAAGCTCGGCCGTGGCGAAGTCCTCGCGCTCGACCGCGAGCTCGCCGCGGTTGACACCGTGGCCCCAGGTCGGGTGGCCGTAGCCGAGGCCGAGCATGAAGAAGTCGGCCGTGGGCTCGAAAGCAACCGCCGAGGCGCCGCGCTCGTCCGCTAGCGTCAGTTCCGCCGCCGCGGCGTGGCGCGTGTCGGGGCGCAGGGAAAGGCGCGCCCTTGCCGCGTCGAATGCGCGCTCTTCTTCCGGCCCCGCGCCGACCGGCGCCCAGACCGCGCGGCGGTTCCACGGGCGGCCGTGCTCGTCGTCGTTGGAATGGAAGAACAGGTCGCGGTCGGGAAAAATGCAGGGCGCCCATAGCCAGTGGAACTGGGGCGGGGCGTCGGGGGCGGGAAGTTGCGGGTCGCGCGCGCCGACGGGGCGGACGCCCCAGCTGCGGTCGCGGGTGCCGACGAAGCCCGCCACGTCCGTCCGCGCGCCGTCCACCTCCAGCCAGCCCTCGTAGGCCCCGTTCTGGGTCAGCCGCGTGTAGTCGAGCAAGGTGCGCGGGCCGATCCGGCGGGTGAAGCGCGGCTCCTCGATCGGGAAGGAGCGGCCAGTGAAGCGAAGGTCGGCGGCGACGCCCTGTTCGGGCGCGGACACGGTGACGCGCAGCCGGCGCAGCGGCTCTTCCACCGCGAGCCGGATCGGGCCGACCTCCAGCGCCATGCGCTCCATGCCGAGCCAGCGGCTCGCGTGGAGATTGACTTGGCGGCCCCCGGCCAGCCAGCAGAAGTGCGCGTCGGCGATGTTGAGCGCGGGATAGACGCCGAAGGCGAGCGCGAATATCCGGTCGTCGGCCGGGTCCGCCGGATAGCCGTTGAAGAAGTAGCGGTCGTAGAAGTTGCGGTCGGTGCCGGCGTAGGCGATCGGCTCGGCCGTCTGGTGGATCGGATAGTCGTCGCCGCGGGTCAGCACCGTGTGTCAGGCCGCCCGCCGCTCGGGCGCGAAGCGCACGTCGAGCCGCCGAATCGCGTGGACGAAATTGTTGGGCGCGATGTCGATGCCGCCCGTCCAGGACATGCCGGGGAAGCGCGCCAAGATCTGCCGGTAGCTTTCCTCCAGCTGCAGCTGCGCGGCGAGCCGGCCGATGCAGATATGCGGGCCGTGGCCGAAGGCGATGTGCTTCTCGGCGTTGGGCCGGGCGACGTCGAAGCGGTCGGGGTCGGGAAACACCGCCGCGTCGCGGTTGGCCGCGCCGTAGTACATGACCACCTTCTCGCCCTCGGCGATGCGCTGGCCGCCGAGCTCGGCATCAGCGGTGGCGGTGCGGCGCATGTAGATCACCGGGCTTACCAGGCGCGTTACTTCGTGCACCATGTTGGGCAGGAGTGACGGGTCGGCGAGCAGGCGCTCGCGCTCCGCCGGGTTCTCCGTCAGCAGCTTCATCGCGCCCGACAGCGAGTTGCGGGTGGTGTCGTTGCCGGCGAAGACGATGAGGAGCCACGAGCCGTCGAGATACTCGTCCGGCAGCAGCTCGCCGTCGACCCGCGCGTGGGCGATGGCGCTGAGCAGGTCCGCCCGCGGCTCGGCGCGCCGCTTGAGCAGCATCTCGCGGCCGTAGGCGAACATCTCCTCCACGTTCTGGTTAAACAGGCCGATGAACGCCATCAGCTCGGGCGTCAGCGCGTCGAGCGGGGTGTCGACCTGTTCGTTGGCCACCTGCTGCGCCATCTCGAGGAAGTGGATCCAGCGCACGAAGCGCTCGCGGTCCTCCTCCGGCACGCCCAGCATCTCGCAAAGCGTGAACACAGGCAGGTGGGAGGCGAAGCCGGACACGAAGTCGGCTTCGCCCTGCACGGCCATCGCGTCGAGCCGCCGCGCGACCTCCGCGGCGACGCGGGCGCGCAGCTCGCGCATGTAGCCGGCGGTGAAATATGGCATGTGCTCGCGGCGGAGCTGGCGGTGCGTGCCGCCGTCGAGGTTGATGAGCGCGTTCATCGACGCGCTGTGGAGGTGCTCGTGGCGGCGGCCGGGCGGGGCGAGGGCCATCAGAATGCCGCCGCGCTCGGACGAGTAGAGGACGGGGTCGCCGTTCACCGTCCGCACGTCTGCGTAGCGGGTGACCGCCCAAAAGCCGGGGCCGCCGCGCGGCTCAGGGTGCCACATGACGGGAGCCTCGCTCCTCATCCGGGCGAAGTCGGCCCAGGGCTGGCCGGCGGTGAAGCGGTGGAGGTCGACGAGGTCCACGCCCGGGAGCGTGGGGTAGGCGGGGGCGTGGGTCGGCCCCGGCCGCCCCGCCTCCACGCCGTCGCTGACCAGCCTCATCGGCCCGCCGGCAGGTCCTTGAACGCCGCCTCCTTGTCCACCCGTATCTCGCCGGGCAGCCCCAGCACGCGTTCGGCGATGATGTTCTTGAGGATCTCGTCGGTCCCGCCGGCGATGCGCAGGCCCGGCGCGTTCATCAGCGCGGCGTGGAACGCGCCCTTGAGCGGGGCGAGCGCGGGGTCGTCGACGATGCCGAACTGGTCCTCGGCCTCCACCGCGGCGTTGCCGAGGTCGAGCAGCTGGTTGGCCGCGATGATCTTGCCGATGGAGGACTCGGGGCCCGGCGTCTGTCCCTTGGAGAGCGCCGTGATGGTCCGCATCCGCGTGTTACGCAGGCCTTCCGCCTGGACGTGCCAGTCGGCGAGCCGCTGGCGGAAGGCGGGATCGCGGATCAGCGGGCCGTCCGCGCCCTCCAGCTCGCGGGCGAAGCGCAGGATGTCACCCGGCCCGACCCCGCCGCCTCCGCCGACCGCGAGTCGCTCGTTCATCAGCGTCACCAAAGCCACGCGCCACCCGTCGTTGACCGGACCGAGCCGCTGCGCGTCGGGGACGCAAGCGTCGGTGAACCACACTTCGTTGAAGTTGGAGCCGCCCGACATCTGGTGGATGGGGCGGATCTCGATGCCCGGCGACCGGAGGTCGATCCAGAACATCGTCAGCCCCTTGTGCTTGGGCGCGTCCGGGTCGGTGCGGACGAGGACGATGCCGTAGTCGCTATAGTGCGCGCCGCTGGTCCACACCTTCTGGCCGTTGATCACCCAGTCGACGCCGTCGCGGACGGCCTTGGTGCGGATGGCGGCGACGTCCGAGCCGCCGGCGGGCTCGGAGAAGAGCTGCGACCAGATCTCCTCGCCGCGGACGGCAGGGCCGACGAAGCGCCGCTTGGTCTCCTCGTCGGCGAAGGCCATCACGGTGGGTACGCACATCCCCAGTCCGATGGTGAAATAGCCGCTCTGCACCGGGTGCTTGGCTTCCTCCTGGCTGAAGATCACGCTCTCGATCGGCGTGCCCCCGCCGCCGCCCCAGTCGCGCGACCAGGTGATGCAGGCGTAGCCGGCGGCCGCCTTGCGCGCCTGCCAGGCGCGGGCCTTCGTCATCTCGTCGGGGAAGCTCTGCGCCTGATGCTCCGCCACATTGGCGTCGAGCCAAGCGCGGACCTTCGCCCGGTACTCGGCCTCGTGCGGGCTGTCGTCGAAGTCCATGAGCGAAGCTCCTCTAAGCGGCGTTGCGCGTTTCGAGCTGGCTGACCAGCCGTTCGCGCCAATGGGCGGGGGCGCCGGCGACCAGCGACAGCTGGCGCGAGCGGCGGAAGAAGAGGTGCGGGTCGGCCTCCCATGTGAAGCCGACGCCGCCGTGGACCTGGATGTTCTCCTTGGCCGCGAACCAGTAAGCGTCGCTCGCCGCGACGCGCGCGGTGGCGGCGGCGAGCGGCAGCTCGGCCGCGCCCGCGTTCAACGCCCAAGCGCCGTAGTAGGCGTTAGAGCGCGCGACTTCGTTCTTGACGTACATGTCCGCGAGCTTGTGCTTGATCGCCTGGTAGCCGCCGATCGGCCGGCCGAAGGCGTAGCGGTCGAGCGCGAAGCCGCGCGCCATCTCCAGGCAGCGGTCGGCACCGCCAAGCTGCTCGAAGGCGAGAAGCACGGCGGCGCGATCGAACACGGCTTGCGCGGCGGAGAGGCCGTCCTCGTTGCCGAGCCGCTCGGCGGGAGCCGCGTCAAATCGGAGGTGGGCGGCGCTGCGGGTGGGGTCCAGCGTCTGCAGCACCTCGGCGGCGACGCCCTTGCCGCGCTCGACGAGGTACAGGCCGTCGCGGGCGAGCACCACGAGCAGGTCGGCGACGTCGCCGTCCGTCACCGGCAGCTTCTCGCCGGACAGCCGCCCACCCGACACCGTCGCGCGCAAGGAGCGCGCGGTGAGCGGACCCGGCCCTTCGGCGGTGGCGAAGGCGCCGACGACCTCGCCGGCGACGATCCGCGGCAGCCAGCGCGCCTTCTGCGCCTCGCTGCCGAAGAGCAGCAACGCTTCCGCGACGAAGTAGACGGTGGAGGCGAAGGGGATGGGGGCGCAGGCGCGGCCCAGCTCCTCGGCGAGCGCGCACAGTTCGACGTGGCCGAGGCCGAGCCCGCCGTAAGCCTCGGGGATCGCCGCGCCGAGCCAGCCCTGCTCGGCCACCCCGCGCCACAAGCCTTCGTGAAAGGATTTGGCCGGGTCATCGAGGACGCTCCGCACCGCGGCGCTGTCACAGCGGGCGAGGAGGAAGCGGCGGCCCTCCTCCTTCAGCGCTTTCTGTTCGTCCGTGTAGTCGAAGTTCACGCCCGTCCCCAATATTCGTCGCGCAGCAGCCGCTTGTAGAGCTTGCCGGTGTCGTGGCGCGGCAGCTCCGCGCGGAAGTCGATGCGGCGCGGCGCCTTGACGTGGCTGAGGTTGGCCCGCGCGAAAGCGGTCAGTTCGGCCGCCAACTCCGCGCCCGCCCGGCCGGGGTCGCGCGGCTGGACCACGGCGACCACCTCCTCACCCATCTCCTCGTGCGGCGCGCCGATCACCGCCACGTCCGCCACCTCCGGGTGGGTGACGAGCAGGTTCTCGATCTCGGCCGGGTAGATGTTTACGCCGCCGGAGATGATCATGAAGCTCTTGCGGTCGGTGAGGGTGAGGTAGCCTTCCGCGTCCAGCCGGCCCACGTCGCCCAGCGTCGTCCAGCCGAGGCGGTTCGCCGCCTCCGCGGTCTTGGCCGGGTCGTTGTGGTATTCGTAGGCCGCGCCGCCGGCAAAATATACGACGCCTTCCGCGCCCACGGGCAGCTCCTCGCCGTCCTCGCCGCAGATCTTGGTTTGGCTGATCAGGTTGCGCCCGACGGAGCCGGGGCGGACGAGCCATTCGGCGGCGGAGATCGCGTGGAGGCCCTGACCCTCCGTTCCCGCGTAATATTCGTGGACGATCGGGCCCCACCAGTCGATCATCGCCTGCTTGACGGGCACGGGGCAGGGCGCGGCGGCGTGCCACACCGCGCGGAGCGACGACAGGTCGTGGCGGCGCCGCGCCTCCGCCGGCAGCTTGAGCATCCGGACGAAATGGGTGGGGACCCATTGCGCGTGGGTGACGCGGTACCTTTCGATATATTCGAGCGCGCGTTCGGGGTCGAAGCGCTCCATCACCACCACCGTGCCGCCGAGCTGCTGCACGGCCATCGACCAGCGGAGCGGGGCCGCGTGGTAGAGCGGGGCGGGCGACAGGTACACCATGTCGGGCGAGAAGCCGTAGAGCGCCTGACCCAGCGGCACGAGCGCGGACAGGTTGGTGCCGAACGGTTCCTCCGGCAGCGGGTGGCGGACGCCCTTGGGCCGGCCGGTGGTGCCCGACGAATAGAGCATGATCCCGCCCGGCGAGGGGTCGGCGATCGGCGCGGACGGCATCGCGTCGCGTGCCGCCTCGTAGGGCTCGTATCCTTCCACCGCGCCGTCGCAGGCGAAGCGCGCGACGTCCGGGAGCAATCCGGCCAGCGTCCTCGCGCACTCGGCGACGCCCCTGTCGACGATCAACAGGCGGCAGTTCCCATCGCGGACGATGTACTCGGCCTCCGCCGGATGCAGCTTGGACGACAGGCAGGTGCAGTAGAGCCCGGCGCGCTCGGCCGCCCACACCACCTCCAGGTAGCGGGGCGAGTTGTCCATCATCACCGCGATGCCGTCGCCGCGGGCCAAGCCGAGGTGCCGGAATAGCTGCGCCCCCCGGTTCGCGCGCCTGTCGAGCTGGGCGTAGGTCACGATCTCGCCGCTGCCGGCCATTACGTAGGCGGGCTTGTCCGGCGCGGTCCGGGCGTGGTGGACGGGGTGCGTGTCGCGCGCCCCCGCGGTCGGGTCGGCCATCCTGTCTCCCGCCGGGCCGTTTGCCAGCCTCGTCTTCGCCGCCTAACCTTCGGGAAGCGGGAAGAAGTGTCAAGCGGGGGCGCGCTATGCCGACCACCTACGACTATGTCATCGTCGGCGCGGGCTCGGCGGGCTGCGTGCTCGCCGCGCGACTAACGGAGGACCCGACGGTCAACGTTCTGCTGCTGGAGGCAGGCGGGCGGAACAACGGCGTGCTGGTGCGGATGCCCGCGGGCGTCGGCGACCTCATCAAGAAGAAGGGCCCGGCCAACTGGGGCTTCTGGACAGAGCCCGAGCCGCACCTCGACGGCCGCCGCCTGTGGTGGCCGCGCGGCCGGGGCTTGGGCGGCAGCTCGGCGATCAATGGCATGGTGTACGCGCGCGGCCACCCGCTCGACTACGACGAATGGCGGCAGATGGGGCTGCTCGGCTGGTCGTTCGCCGACGTGCTCCCGTACTTCCGCCGGCTGGAGCGGCACCACGGCGGGGCGAACGACCACCACGGCGGCGACGGGCCGCTCCGCGTCTCGCGCGGCGAATCCGACAGCCCGTTCCACCATTCGCTGATCGAAGCGGGGCGGCAGGCGGGCCACCCTGTAACCGACAACTTCAACGGGCCGGAGCCGGAAGGATTCGGCCGTTATGACCTGACCATCGCCGACGGGCGGCGGTGGAGCGCGGCGGAAGCGTACCTCCGGCCCGCGCTGTTCCGGCCCAACCTCCACTGCGTCACCGGCGCGCGCACCACGCGGATCGTGGTGGAGCGCGGCCGGGCGACCGGCGTCGAATACGTCACCGGCCGCAAGGCGCAGCGGGCGATCGCCGCGGCGGGCGAGGTGCTGCTCTGCGCGGGCGCGGTGCAGTCGCCGCAGATCCTTCAGCTGTCGGGCGTCGGCGAGCCCGAACGGCTGCGCGCGGCGGGCGTGGCGGTCGCCCACGAACTGCCCGGCGTGGGCGAGAACCTGCAGGACCACCTGGACGTCACGCTCAACTGGCGCACGACGGGGCTGGTCACCGCGCACTCGGCCACCAGCGGGCTCCGGATGCTCGGCATCGGGCTCGATTACCTGCTGCGCGGCCGCGGGCTCGGGCGGCAGCAGTTCCTCGAATCGGGCGCCTTCGTCCGCTCGCGCCCGGGCCTGTCGCGCGCCGACATCCAAATTCACGGCGTGCTCGCCATCATGATCGACCATGGCAAGGTGAAGGCCAAAGCGGACGGCTTCTCGCTCCACCTCTGCCAGCTGCGGCCGGAAAGCCGCGGGCGGGTGGGCCTGCGCTCGGCCGATCCGCTCGACGATCCGGCGATCTTCGCCAACTACCTCCAGAGCCACGAGGACCGGCGGGTGATGCGCGAGTGCGTGCGCATCGGCCGCGACGTTGCTTCGCAAGTCGCGCTCGATCCCTACCGCGCCGACGAGCTCGCGCCGGGCGCGGCGGTGCGCACCGACGAGGAGATCGACGCCTGGGTGCGGCGATCCGCCGAGACGATCTACCACCCGGTCGGGACCTGCCGGATGGGCCCGGCTTCCGACGCCCGCGCGGTGGTGGACGAGACGCTGGCGGTGCGCGGCTTGCGCGGCCTGCGCGTGGTGGACGCGTCCGTGATGCCGACCCTGGTGAGCGCGAACACCAACGCGCCCACCATCATGATCGCGGAGAAAGCGAGCGACCTACTGCGCGGCCGGGCGCTCGCGCGGGCGGGCTGACGGGCCGCCCCGGCGCGGCTTGCCACCGCGCGGCGGGTCTGCTGCTTCTTCCTGCGACGGCGAAACAGGGGAGGCCGATTCCATGAGATACCTACTCGCGCTCGGCGCGGCGCTCGTCGCCGGCCCGCTCGCCGCCCAGTCCGCCAGCCCGGCGGCGACCGGCTCAGGCTCGCGCCGGCCGTTCGACCGCATCATCTCCTTCGGCGACAGCCTGTCGGACGTGGGCGCCTAAGCCGCCATCGCGCCACCCGGCGCGGGCAGCTTCACCACCAACCCGGACCCGGTGTTCGTGGAGGTGATCGCGGCCGACCTGGCCTTGGATCTACGCCCTAACGTGATCCAGGGCGGCACCGGCTACGCCGAGGGTGGCGGCCGCGTGGCGCTCGCGCAGCCCGCCGGCCCCACCACCCGCGCCTCCGTGGCCTCTCAGATCGACCGCTTCGGGGCGCAGGGCCGGACCTTCGGTCCGCGCGACCTGGTGATCATTCAGGGCGGCGGCAACGACTTCTTCGCCGTCGGCAACAGCGCGCCGCTCGACGACGCCGCCCGCGCGCTCGCCGGCCTCGTCACCCGGCTGGAGGCGGCGGGCGCGGGCACGATCGTCGCGCTAAACATCCAGACCATTACCCGCTTCAACAGCGTGTTCGAAAACGCGCTGGCGGCCCAGGGCAACAACGTCCTGTTCTACGACGTCGACGCCTTATTCAACGAGATCGTCGCCAGCCCCGGCCAGTTCAACATCACCAACATCACCGGCACCGCCTGCGGCGCGGTAAGCTCGCTCGTCTGCTTGCCGCAGAACTATGTCACTCCCAACGCTAACCGTACCTTCCTGCTGGCCGATCCGGTTCACCCTGCCGGCATCACCCAGCAGATCCAGGGCGAGGCGATCACCTCCCTGCTCTACGCGCCGCGCCAGATCGGCCAGTTGAGCTTTGTCGCCGAAGGCCGGCTGCGCGCGCACCGCGCCGCGGCGGGGCTGCGCGGCATCGGCGGCGAGGAGGGCGCGCAGCTGTTCGGCGGTGCCGGCGTGGCGACCTTCCGCGTGCGCGGCGCCGCCCAGCACATCGGCGTACGCGACGAGGCGACCGTGTTCAACCTCGGCGCGGCCTACCGACCGAGCGACAACAGTGCGCTGGGCGTGTCCTTCGCCTCCAGCGACGGCGACGGCCGCTTCGGCGAGGACCGAGGCGGTTACGACGCATCCGCCTACAGCGGCACCCTGTTCGCCGCAGCGCGGGAGGGCGGGCTGCGGCTCGCCGCCGACGCCACCTACGGCGAGATCGAGTTCGACGACCTGACCCGCCGCCTGACCCTCGGCCCCGCGCTGCGCGAGCATTCGGGCGACACCGACGGCCGCTTCTACGGCGCGCGGGCGGAGGCGAGCCTGAGCGTCGCGGGCGAAGGCGCTTTCGTCGGCCCGGTGGTCGGCGTCGATTACCAGAACATTCGCTTGTCCGGCTATTCAGAGGGAACGACACTGTCGACGCAGGCCACCTTCGGCCGTCAGCGGCTGGAAACCTTGCGCGGGCTGCTCGGCTTCGAGGTCGCCGCCCCCAACGGCGGGAGCCTGCGCGCCCGCGCCCGTCTCGCCGGCCAGTACGACGTCCTCGCCGACCCGCGCTCCATCACGGTTACGCCGACGGGGGCGCCCGTGTCCTTCACCAGCGACGCGCTGCGCGGCGACCGCAGCTTCCTGAGCTACGAGGCGGCGGTGGACGCGGACGTCGCAGACGGCCTCACCGCCGCCGCCAGCGTGGAAGGCACCGCGCTGCGCGACGGGATGAACAATTTCGCGGGCACGGTGGGGCTGCGGCTGAGCTTCTGACGGAACGGGGGCCGCTGGCCGCGTCCGCCGCGCGGCGCTACGGCCCCCGTCATGCCCAGCGACATCGAGCTCTCGCGCGCCGCCCCGCTCCGCTCCATCGGCGAGGTCGCGGCGCGCCTCGGCGTGGCCAGCGACGCGGTCGAGCCCTACGGCCGGTTCAAGGCGAAGCTCGCTCTGCACGACCTGCCCCGCGCGGGGGCGGGCAAGCTGATCCTCGTCACCGCGATCAACCCGACGCCCGCGGGCGAAGGCAAGACCACCACCTCCATCGGGCTCGCCGACGCGCTGAACCGCACGGGGCGGCGCGCGGCGCTGGCGCTGCGCGAACCCTCGCTCGGCCCCTGCTTCGGCACCAAGGGCGGCGCCACCGGCGGCGGCCGCGCGCAGGTCGCGCCGATGGAGGAGATCAACCTCCACTTCACCGGCGACTTCCACGCGATCACCGCCGCGCACAACTTGCTCGCCGCTATGATCGACAACCACGTCCACTGGGGCAACAAGCTCGACATCGACGTGCGCCGGGTGACGTGGCGGCGCGTGCTCGACGTCAACGACCGCGCCCTGCGCGACGTTGTCCAGGGGCTCGGCGGTCCCGCCAACGGCTACCCGCGCGAGTCCGGGTTCGACATCACCGTCGCGTCGGAGGTGATGGCGATCCTATGCCTCGCCCGCGACCTTGGCGATTTGGAGGAGCGGCTGGGCCGGATCGTCGTCGCGCGGACCCGCGACCGCCGCCCGGTCACCGCGCGCGACCTGCGCGCGGACGGGGCGATGGCGGTGCTGCTCAAGGAGGCGATCAAGCCCAACCTGGTGCAGACGCTGGAAGGCACCCCCGCGCTGCTCCACGGCGGCCCGTTCGCCAACATCGCCCACGGTTGCAATTCGGTGATTGCGACGGAAGCGGCGCTCGGCCTCGCCGACTACGTCGTGACGGAGGCCGGGTTCGGGGCGGACCTGGGGGCGGAGAAGTTCGTCAACATCAAGTGCCGCCAGGCGGGCCTCCGCCCCGACGCCGCCGTGCTCGTCGCTACCATCCGCGCGCTCAAGATGAATGGCGGGGTGGCGAAAGGCGACCTCGGCTGGGAAGACGTCGGGGCGGTGCGCCGCGGCGCGGTTAACCTCGTCCGCCACCTGGAAAACTTACGCGGTTTCGGTCTGCCCGCGGTGGTCGCGATCAACGCGTTCGACGGCGACAGCCCGGCAGAGACCGCTGCCGTGCGCGAGGCCGCGGCGGCGGTCGGCGCCGAGGCGATCCCCTGCCGCCACTGGGCGGAGGGCGGGGCGGGCGCGGTCGACATCGCCGAAGCGGCCGCCGCGCTGGCGGACGCGGGGGAAGCGCGGCTCGCCCTGACCTACGATGACGACCTGCCCTTGTTCGAAAAGATGAACCGGGTGGCCACCCGTGTGTACCGCGCGGAGCGGGCGACCGCCGAGCGCTCGGTGCTGAACCAGCTGGCGGCGTGGGAAGCGGCGGGCCACGGGCGGCTGCCCGTGTGCATGGCCAAGACGCAATACAGCTTTTCGACCAATCCGGCGCTGCTCGGCGCGCCGACCGGCCACGTCGTCCCCGTGCGCGAGGTGCGGCTGGCGGCGGGGGCGGGCTTCGTGGTAGCGATCTGCGGCGAGTTGACGACCATGCCGGGGCTGCCGCGGACGCCCGCCGCCGAGCATATCCGGCTTGACGCCGATGGGCTCGTCCACGGGCTGTCCTGACCGGGCCCAGCGATCGCAAGACTCCGCTTGCCCGCGACCGCGCGCATCGGCCAGGGCGGGGCGATGACGGGCGTGGAGATGGGAATCGACGGCGACGGGCGGCCGGTCGTCGTCGATTTGGAGGAGCTGTTGGCCACCCGGCTGCTCGTCCAGGGCAACTCGGGTTCCGGCAAGTCGCACCTGCTCCGCCGCCTGCTCGAGGAAAGCGCGGAGCTGGTCCAGCAGGTCGTGATCGACCCCGAAGGCGACTTCGCCTCCTTGGCCGACGCGTTCAGCCACCTGGTCATCGATGCCGCCGACTACAGCGTTTCGGAGATCGATGGGCTGGGCCGCCGCGTTCGGAGCCATCGCGCGTCCGTGGTCCTGAACCTCGAAAATCTGGAGATGGAAGGGCAGATGCGCTGCGCTGCGGCGTTTCTGGGAGCCCTGTTCGACGCGCCGCGGGAGCACTGGTTTCCCGCGCTAGTTGTGGTGGACGAAGCGCAATTGTTCGCGCCCGCCGCCGGCGGCGACGTGCCGGACGACGTCCGCCGCGCGTCCTTGGGCGCAATGACCAACCTCATGTGCCGCGGCCGCAAGCGCGGGCTGGCGGGCGTGGTCGCGACCCAGCGACTCGCCAAGCTGGCCAAGAACGTCGCCGCGGAGGCGTCCAACTTCCTAATGGGGCGCACCTTTCTCGACATCGACATGCAGCGCGCGGCCGACCTGCTGGGCATGGAGCGCCGGCAGGCGGAGGCGATCCGGGATCTCGGCCGCGGCGAGTTTCTGGCGCTCGGTCCGGCGCTGTCGCGGCGGCCGCTCAACGTCCGCATCGGCGAAGTTAGGACTGGCGCGCGGAGCGCCGCGCCGAAGCTGGTGCCGCTGCCGCCGCCGTCGGCCGAAGGAGCCGCCGGCATGGCGGACCTGCTGCTCGCCCCCGGCTTGGAGCAGCCGGCCGCCGCGCCGCCCCCGCCCGCGCCCGTGCCCGTCGATCAGCTGCTGCGGCGGATCGAAGCGCCGCCGACCGCGCCCGCGCCTGCACCAGCAGCGACGCTCGCGGCCGTGCCGGAGCTCCCACCGCCTGCCCTGGAGGAGCGGGAGGAAGCGATGCGGCAGGCGATCGCCGAGATCGTCGCCGACGGCGAAGCGCCCCCGCCCGCCGCCGCCTTTCAGGACTTCGTGCTGCGCTGCCGAATGCGCGGCGTCCCCGCGACGCTGGACATGGCCGGCTTCGCCCGCCGGCTGGCGCTCGCGCGCGCCGGCGTCGATGATGAGGAGGAATGGGGGGAGGCCATAGCCCTCGCCGCCGCCCTGCCCGAGGAAATGCTCGCCCCCTTCCTCGCGCTCGCCCGCGCGGCGCGCGAGTGCCTGCCGTGCCCTTCGGACGAGGCGCTCGCCGCGCTCTACCGCACGACCTCCCCCGGCCGGGCGAGGCGGATGCTCGCCTTCGTCGAGGAGAAGGGCCTGATCGTCTGCCGCGTCGACCTGGCCGGCAAGCGGTCGGTGAGCCTGCCCCACCTCGGCTGGACCACCGCGCCCGCCGCGCCCGGGCCCGCCCGGCCGACGGTGTCGGGGCGCGTCGCCGCCCGCGAGCCGCGACCCTTTCCCGTCGGCTGAGGCGGCCGGTGGCCGTCCTCTTCACTTCCGACAGCCATTTCGGCGACCACCGCGTGTTGAACATCGGCCGCCGCCCGTTCGCCTCCGTTGCGGAGATGGACGAAGCTTTGCTGGCGAACTGGAACGCGGCAGTCGGCCCGGGCGACGAGGTCTGGCACTTGGGCGACGTCGCGCGCCGGGCGGTGGACGTGCCGGCGCTGCTCGGTCGCCTGAACGGGACCAAGCACCTACTGCGCGGCAACAACGACCCGCCGGGAACGGCGGCCGCGGCGGGCTGGGCGAGCGTCCGCGACTACCACGAGATGGATCTGGACGGCGTCCGCCTGGTGCTCTGCCACTATCCGTTCCGCAGCTGGAACGGGCAGGGCAAGGGCGCGCTCGACCTCCACGGCCACAGCCACGGAAAGCTACGCGCGCTGCCGCGCCAGTTCGACGTGGGCGTGGACGCGCGCGGCTATCGCCCCGTCGCGCTCGCGGAGCTGCTGGCCCGCTGAGCCGCCGCAGCGCGGCATCAGTTCCGCGCGCGCTCCCGACGCCGGCGTTTCACTTCGCGCCGCGCTTCGTCCTCCTGCTTCATCCGTGCCCGCGCGCCGCCTTCCACGCCGCGCGCCGCCTTGTTCGGGTCGTAGAGCGATCCGGCGGTGGGCACGGCGGGAACACCCCGCTTCATCTGCTCGCGGTGGACGATGCCGCCCGCGATCCGCTCCGTGAGGTCGGGGAACAGCGCGTGGGAGCGGAGCGCGCCCTTGGCCTTCCAGCCGACCGCCAGCTCCTCGCGCGGGTGGAGGGACGCGTAGATGATCGCATCCACCGTCTCTCCCGGCCCGTCCATCGGCCGCATCCGCGGGCTGCGCCCGCTGTAGTTGGCGGTGTTCGCCCAATATTCTGTATCCGCCGCCCAGGGCAGCACGGTGGCGACCTTTACCGTGCGGCGCAGCCCGTTAAGCCGCAGTTCCTCGTTCAGCGCGCGCCCGAGCGCCAGCACCGCCGCCTTGGTCGCCGCGTACGACGCGTGGTAGGCGAGCGGGATGCGGCTCTCCACGGAGCCAACGTTGACCAAGGTGCCGCCCCCTTGCGCGCGGAACCGGCGCAGCGCGGCGTGGCTGCCGTAGACCACGCCCTTAAAGTTCACGTCCACCACGCGCGCATGGTCGGTGACTGGGATCTCCTCGAACCGGCCGATCGCGCCGACCCCGGCGTTGTTGATCCACACGTCCACCCGGCCGAAGCGCGCCGCGGCGGCGTCCGCCAGCCGGTCCACCGCGGCCGGGTCGCTCACGTCCGTGGTCACTACCAGCGCCCGGCCGCCCGCCGCGCGCACGCGCGCGGCGACCTCCTCCAGCAGCTCCGTCCGGCGCGCGGCGAGCACCACGTTGGCGCGCATGGCGCCCAGCCGCTCCGCCACGCCCCGGCCGAAGCCGCTGGACGCGCCGGTGACGACGAAGGTGCGCCCGGCGACCAGTCGCGCGTCGCGGGCGCGGAGCTCCGTGTTCGTCGTCATGCAGCCGCCGAGCGGCGCCGCGAGCGCCAGGAGCGCGGCCATGGCCAGTGCGCGCTTGTTCATGCCGACCTCCATCGTGACCGAAACCCGCTGCACCCGTTCGCGCCGCCCGGCGCTCACCGAGGTTAAGTTGCGGGCCCATCGCCGCCGCCGCGCGTTACCCGCCGCGAACGGAGGAGCCGACCATGCCCGACATCGAACCCATGATCCACGAGGACGCGCTGCCCGGGAACGAGCGCGACCTCGACAAGAAGCCCGAGTGGGAGCCGCGCTACCCCGGCTCCGGCCGGCTGGCGGGCAAGGCCGTGCTGGTCACGGGCGCGGACAGCGGCATCGGTCGCGCCGTCGCCGTGCTCTTCGCGCGCGAAGGCGCGGACGTCGCGATCCTCTACCTCAACGAGCACGAAGACGCGGCGGACACCCAGCGCTTCGTGGAGGCCGAGGGGCGGCGGGCGATTTCCATCGCCGGCGACGTGGGCGACCGCGCCTTCTGCGACGACGCGGTGCGGCGGACGGTGGAGGCGTTCGGCAAGATCGACGTTCTGGTCAACAACGCCGCCGAGCAGCATCCGGACAAGGACATCGCCGACATTACGGAGGAGCAGCTGCGCCGCACCTTTCAGACCAACATCTTTGGCTATTTCCACATGGTCCAGGCCGCCCGCCCGCACCTAAAGAGCGGGGCGGCGATCGTGAACTGCACCAGCGTGACGAGCTTTCAGGGTTCGGGCGAGCTGCTCGACTATTCGGCGACCAAGGGGGCGATCACCGCCTTCACCCGATCGCTCTCGCAGAACCTGATCGGCGAAGGCATCCGCGTGAACGGCGTCGCGCCCGGGCCGATCTGGACGCCACTCAACCCGATGGGCGGCTCCACGCCCGAGAAAATGGAGACCTTCGGGGAAAGCGTGCCAATGGGCCGCCCCGGCCAGCCGAACGAGGTCGCGCCCGCCTTTCTGTTCCTCGCCTGCGAGGACGCGAGCTACATGAGCGGGCAGATCCTCCACCCGAACGGCGGCACGCCCGTCGGGGGGTGAGGTAAAATAAAGCTCTCTCCCCTTCAGGGGCGTAGCGGCCGGCTTCCCGGCCGCTACGGGTTGGGAGAGGGGGCGTAGGGCGGAGCAGCGACGTGCCGGGGGCACCTCGCCGCCCGGAGCCGGCCCGCGGAGCGGGCCGTGGGCTGCAAGCTTGGTCCTCTTACTGACCACGCTGCCCCTCTCCGCTGCGACTAAGGCCCGCTTCGCGGACCTAAGTCTCGCTCCTCTCTCCTGAAGGGGAGAGAGTTATCAGCTACTTGCTCAGCAGCGCAGCGAGCCGTCGTACACCCGGCTGCCGGCCGAGTTGACGTAATAGCAGCGCCCGTCGGCGTCGCGGAACGCGCGGCGGCCGTCGTTATCGCGCACGGCGCCGACCACGCTGCCGACGGCCGCGCCGATCGCCGCGCCCTCCACCGCGCCGACGCCGTCGACCACCGCGCCTACCGCTGCGCCGCCGGCCGCGCCGATCGCCGCGCCTTCGGCCACGCGGCCGAGCCGGGTGTCGTCGTCCACGGTGGAACAGGCGGCCAGGGGCAGGGCGAGGGTGCAGATCGTCGGGAGCTTACGCATGGATACTTCTCCGGTTGAAACGATGCGAGACCAACGGGAGCGGCGGTGCGCGGTCCCGGCCCGAGTTCCGGCTCGTCGCAGGCCTAGCGCGCGGCGGCGCCCGCGCCCGCCGGGCCGACCGCGGCCGCCCGCCGGTCGCGCGAGTAGGTGCCGGTGAGCACGCCAACCGCCAGCACCTTGCCCGCCATCGCCTCGACCAGCGCGGCGCGGCCGGGCGCGCCTGACAAGCCGGTCGGCGCGGCCAAGGCGAACAGCTGGAAGGCGTAGCGGTGCTCGCCGTGGCCGGTCGGCGGGTCGGGCGGCAGCCAGCCTTCGGTGAAGTAGGAGGTGCGGCCGGTGTCGACCGCCGCCTCGTCCCCGCCGATCGCGCCCTCGGCGAGCGAGCCGTCGCGGCCGTCGAGCCCGACCACGATGGCGTGGACCAGCGGCTGCGGCGACGGGCTGTCCGCGTCCTCCACGATCAGCGCGAGCTCGGCCGTCCCTTCGGGCACGCCCGTCCAGAACAGCGGCGGCGACGGGCCCGGCCCGTCGGCCGTGTAACGCCCGGGCAGCTCGCCGCCGTCGGCGAAGCCGGTGGAGCGCAAGGAGACGGACGCGGGCGCGCCCGCCAGTTCCGGGCGGAGGACGGTCAAGCGCTCGGCGCCCGCGCGGACGCCGCTCAACGCCGCGCCGAGCCAGTGGGGGACGTGTTCGAGCATGACACGGAGCAACGGCGGCGGCGTTGGCCGGTTCCGGTCGCGTGCTTACATGCGCGCCATGACCCGTTTACGCATTTCCGTGCTCGACCAGTCGCCCATCGCGGAAGGGGCGACCGCCGCCGACGCGCTCCGCAACACGCTGGACCTCGCACGGCTCGCCGACGCGCTGGGCTACCACCGCTACTGGCTCGCCGAGCACCACGCGTCCCACTCGCTCGCGGGCGTCGCGCCCGAGGCGCTGATCGGCCCGGTGGCGCTCGCCACCCGCCGCATCCGCGTCGGCTCGGGCGGGGTGATGCTGCCGCACTATTCGCCGTTCAAGGTGGCGGAAACCTTCGCGATGCTGAGTGCGCTAGCACCCGGCCGGATCGACCTCGGCCTCGGTCGCGCGCCCGGCAGCGACGGGCGCACCGCCTTCGCGCTCCAGCGCGACCGGTCGCGCGCGATGCCGGCCGACGACTTCCCCGGCCACCTGGCCGAACTCCTCGCCTACTACGAGCGGGGCCTCCCGGCGGAGCACCCCTTCGCGCCCTTGAGCGACAGCCTGCCGCTCGCCGGCCCCGTGCCGGACGTGTGGCTGCTCGGCTCGTCCCCGGACAGCGCCGCGCTCGCGGGCGCCTTGGGGCTGCCCTACTGCGTCGCCGACTTCATTAACAGCGACGCCGTTCCGCTCGCCCACGCCTACCGCGCGAGCTTCCGTCCGTCGGCGCGCCGCGCCGCGCCCGAGCTCATCGTCGCCTGCTGGGCCATCGCCGCCGAGGACCGCGCCGCGGCCGAGCGGCTGGCGCTGCCCGCGGCAATGATGTTCGCCCACCTTATGCGCGGCCGCACCATCCCCGTGCCGAGCGTGGAGCACGCGGAAGCGTGGCTCCGCGACAACCCCCAGCCGCCGCGCCGCCGGCGCAGCTTGCTGGGCAGCGGACCGGAGGTGCGCGCCCAAACGGAAGAGGTGGCCGCGCTGTACGGCGCGGACGAGGTGATGCTGGTCAACATCCTGCCCGACCACGCGGCGCGGCGCGACAGCTACGCGCGGGTGGCGGAGGCGTTCGGCTTGGTGGGTGAGGCAGCGCTGGCCGCCTGACGCTCGGATTTCCCGCGCGAGCTACTGCTTGGATGCCCCGCGAGGATTCGAACCTCGATTGACGGAGTCAGAGTCCGTAGTCTTACCTTTAGACGACGGGGCAAGAAGCACTTGGCGGGATAAGCGGACCCCGTGGGGCTGTCAACGAGCGCCCGCCCGCCTTGCCGCGTCTGCATGGTCCCGCTACGTTCCGCCTCAAGTTCCGGCGGCACCTGCCGTCGGTGGAATTGGAACAGGGACGGGTGTATGGCTCAGCAAGCGGCCGGCCCGCAGCCGAGGCCGGGGGCGGCCGAGGCGCCGGCCTTCATCTCCCCGCGCGCGCCGCGACCCGCGGGGCCGCGCCACGCCTACGGCGCGCTCGACCTCGGCACCAACAACTGCCGCCTGCTGATCGCGCGGCCGTCCGATGGACCCGACGGGCAGGGCGGCTTCACCGTGATCGACGCCTTTTCCCGCATCGTGCGGCTGGGCGAGGGGCTGGCAGCGAGCGGGCGGATCAGCGACGTCGCGATCGGGCGCGCGCTGGACGCGCTGCACGTGTGCGCCGACAAGCTGCGCCGCCGCCACGTCACCCTCGCGCGATCGGTCGCCACTGAGGCCTGCCGCCGCGCGGCCAACGGGCGCGACTTCATCGAGCGGGTGCACCGCGAGACGGGGATCGCGCTCGAGATCATCCCGCCCGGCGAGGAAGCGCGGCTGGCCGTGCTCGGCTGCCACAAGCTCTTGGAGCCGGGCGACGGGCCGGCGCTGATCTTCGACATCGGCGGCGGCTCGACCGAGCTGGTGTTGATCGACGCGGAAGCGGACGGTGTCCCGCGCATCAAGAGCTGGTGGAGCGCGCCCTGGGGCGTGGTGTCGCTGAGCGAAAGCGAGGCGGCCGGGCTCGGCACCGCGGAGGACCGGCTCGCCGCCTACGCCCGCATGAAGGCGCGGGTGATCCACGCCTTTTCCCGCTTCGCCAAGCAGCTGCCCGCGCGGGAGCGGAGCATCCGGCTGCTCGGTACCAGCGGCACGGTGACTACGCTCGCCAGCGTGCATTTGGCCCTGCCGTCCTACGACCGGAGCCGGGTCGACGGGCTGGTCGTGCCGTCGGAGGCGATGCGCGCGATCAGCACCACCCTGTCCGGCATGTCGATCCCCGAGCGCGCCGCGCTGCCCTGCATCGGGCAGGAGCGCGCGGACTTAGTGGTGGCGGGCTGCGCGATCCTAGAGGCGATCCTAGACATCTGGCCCGCTGAGCGGCTGGGCGTCGCCGACCGCGGGATCAGGGAGGGCATCCTGCGCTCGCTGATGGCGCGCGACGGCTTTGTGATATGAAGCGGCTGCGCACCGCCAGGGGGCGCACCGCAGGGTCGCAGCGCTGGCTCGAGCGGCAGCTCAACGACCCCTATGTGCGCCGGGCGAAAGCCGAGGGCTATCGCTCGCGCGCGGCGTACAAGCTCTTGGAACTCGACGAGCGGTTCGGCTTCCTGCGCGGCGTGTCCCGCGTGGTCGACCTCGGCATCGCGCCGGGCGGGTGGAGCCAGGTGGTGCGCCGCCGCGCACCCAAGGCGGCGGTGGTCGGGATCGACTTCCTGCCGACCGACCCGATCGACGGGGTCCAGATTCTCGAGCTGGACTTCCTGGCCGACGAGGCACCCGACCGGCTGCGCGAGGAGCTGGGCGGGCCGGCGGACCTCGTGCTGTCCGACATGGCGGCGAACACGGTGGGCCACCCGCAGACCGACCACCTACGCACCATGGCGCTGGTCGAGGCAGCGCTGGAGTTCGCGGGCGAGGTGCTGCGGCCCGGCGGGGCCTTCGTCGCCAAAAGCTTGGCGGGCGGCGCGGACGCCGCGCTGGTGGCGGCCTTGAAGCAGCGCTTCGCCACCGTGCGCCACGCCAAGCCGCCGGCGAGCCGCAAAGGGTCGTCCGAATGGTACGTGGTGGCGCAGGGGTTCAAGGGCGCACCCGCCCTCACCGACGCCGACGCCGACGCTTAGGTCCGCCGCTCCCGCGCTTCCGCGACCGCCGCCTTGAGCGTTTCGTAGGGCACCATGCCCGGGAACACCCGGTCGCCGACCACGAACAAGGGGGTGCCCGTGCCGCCCAGCGCGCCCGCCAGCTCCAGGTTGCGCGCAATCTCCCGGCCGGCCGCCGGGTCCTCGCTGTTCGCGGGCAGGCCCGCGGCGGCCCGCGCTCGGGCGATCGTCTCCGGCGACGGGCGGCCGGCGGCGTAGAGCGCGTCGTAGAAGGCGGTGAAGCGCCCGGCGCGCGCGGCGGCCAGGCTGGCGCGGGCGGCCGCGACGCTCGGCTCGCCGAGCACCGGCATCTCGCGCAGCACGACCTTGAGGCCGGGGTCCTCCGCCAGCAGCCGGTCGAGCGAGGCGTCGGCGGCGCGGCAATAGCCGCAAGCGTAGTCGAAGAACTCGACCAGCACGACGTCGCCGTTCGGGTTGCCCTTGAAGGCCCCGGCGTAGGGCGTCTCCAGGGCGGCGCGGTGGCGGTCGACGACGCTGGCCGCCTCCCGCTGCCGGAGCCGGTCGCCGGCCTGGACCAGCACCTCCGGGTGGGTCAGCAGGTAGTCGCGCACGATCGCCTCCGTGCGTGCGCGGTCGCGCCCCGACCCGCGGTCGGCGAGCGCGTAGCCGCCTAGGCCAAGCAGCAGGCCGACGAAGCCCGCGATGGCGGCGGTCCTGACCCGGGCGCCCGTCACCGGCTGCCAGCGGTGAAGGTCAGCCCGCCTTCGCGCTCCGCTCCGCGCCCGCGCTTGCGGTCCTTCTTCTCCTTCTCCACCGCGGCTTCCGACACCATCAGGATGTCCTGCGCGCGGAGCCAGTCGGGCGTGCCCTGCGGCAGCGCGCCCACGGCGATCCGCGCGCTGGCGAGCGCGTAGCGGGGGTTGCCCTCCAGGCTGTGCCGCTCGGCGGTGGCGAGCGCGGCGCGTGCGCCGTCGCCTTCGCGCTCGTAGACCACGCCGAGCTGGTACCAAGCGAAGCTGTTGTCGCGGTCGCGCCCCACTGCGTTGGTGAGCAGGCGGCGCGCTTCGGGGTAGTTGGCGCGATCCTCCGTGGCGACCAGCGCGTGGGCGAGAAGGGTGGCGATCAACGGCTCGCCCGGCGCGGTCGCCGCGGCTTGGCGGAGCGGCGTCACCGCGTCCGCCGGGCGGCCGGACTCGAGCAGGATCTGGCCCTTGAGCTCGAGGAAATACGGGTCGCGCGGGGCTTCGGCGAGGAGCTTGTCGATTTCGACAAGCGCGCGGTCAGGGTATTTGGCGCCGTGCCAGGCGTAGGCGCGCGCGTAGCGGGCGGGGACGGAGTTCCCCCGCGCCACCTCGCGCCCGAGCGTCTGGGTTGGGGACACGAAACCGGCGAGCTTGGCCTTCACGCGCAGGAAGCGCGCCTGCATCGCGGGATCAAGCGGCGCGGTCCAGGCGGGGACCTTCTGGTACACGTTCTCCAGCATCTGCACGCGGTCGCCGGACAGGGGGTGGGTACGGTTGTAGCCCGCCTCGTCGTCCTGCGGCATGGCGTAGCGGAACTCCTGATTCTGGAGCTTGCGAAAGAAGCTCACCGAACCGCGGCCGGGGATGCCCGCGACGTTGAGGAAACGCGCGCCCGCCTGGTCGGCGGAGGACTCCTGGGTGCGGGAAAAGGCGAGGAACTTGCCCATCGCGGCCTGCTGGCCGGCAGCCATGATCCCGGTGCCTGCCTCGCCAGAGCCCGCAGCCATGGCGGCGGCGCCGAGGATCATGGACAAAATCATCATGCCCGTGGCTTGGCGGACGCCCTCGCCGTAGCGGATGACGTGCCCGCCAACGACGTGCCCGAGCTCGTGGGCGATCACGCCCTGCAGCTCGTTGTAATCGTCGGCTGCAGTGACAAGGCCCGAGTGCATGTAGACGATCTGCCCGCCCGCGACGAAGGCGTTGATGCTGTCGTCTTGGATCAGCACAAAGGACACGTTCTCCGGCCGCAGCCCGGCGGCGGCGATGATCGGGCGCGAGATGTCGCGGAACAGCGCCTCCGTTTCCGCGTCGCGCAGCGCGCGCTGCGCAGCGGCGGGCTGGAAGGCCACCGCCATGCTGAGCAGCACGGCGAGGAGCAGGCGGGGCAGAGCGCGGAATTCGAGCATCGTCGGGAGCCTTGGGGCGGAGGGCTTAACGGGCGATGAGCGGGCGGCGGAGCGCCTGAGCCGGCGGGCAGAAGTTGACGCTGGGCGGGGGAGGGAGGGCCCTCCCCGGGCAGGATCGGCCGCGCGCGAAGCCGAAGGAACGAGGCGGGGAGGGTCGATCACCAGTCAAACATAGTGGATCAGCCGGCTGTAGGACAGCGCGGGTTCGGCGAGGCGGGGTGCAGCTCCTTCTTTGCTTGAAAGAAACAGCAACAGCAACAGCATCGTGGCTGGCGTAACCTGAGTCCCCCTTAAGGGAGGGGTTGGGGTGGGGCCGTCAACACGGGGTCCGGCCACCGATCGGGCGAGCGCGCCAGCTCGGCGGTTATGGTTTGCAGCACCCCGTCCATATCCTCGCGCACGTCCATGTTCGTGAAGCGGAGCGTACGGAAGCCGCGGCGCAGCAGGTAGGCGTCGCGCCGCGCGTCCTCGACCGGATCGTGCGTGTGCCCGTCGATCTCCACGACCAGCGCCTTCGCCGGGCAGAGAAAATCGCAGATGTAAGGACGGTTCACCTGCTGGCGGCGGAACTTGTGGTCACCGAGTTGAGAGCGGGAGAAGTGTCGCCAGAGGCGTACCTCCCACTCGGTCGGACGGCGGCGGAGCTCCTTGGCGCGCTCCAGCAACTCGCTGTCAGTTACGCATTCACGGTCCCACCCCAACCCCTCCCCAGAAGGGGAGGGGCTTAGGTTGCGCTCAGCATCTCCTCTCGTCCACCTTGTCAGATGAGGAGGAGGAGGCTCGCCGCCCCTATCCTTCGAAGCGGCGCGGCGAGCCTTTTCTTCCTAAGCCCCGAAGGTGCGCTGCCACCAACCGCGCCGGGGCGGGCCGGCGGGGGCCGCAGCGTCGCCGTTCGCCGGGGCGGCGGCGGGCTCAGCCGTCCCCTCGGTCGTCGCGGCCACCGGGGCGCG
>CADCVW010000102.1 GCA_902806235.1 uncultured Sphingomonadaceae bacterium
ACGCGACGGTGGCGCGCATCGCGCGGGAGACGTCGATCGAGGCCGCGGCGCACCTGACCTGCGTCGGCGCGAGCCGCGACGAGATTGCGGAGGTCGCGCGAGACTATTGGGACGCGGGCGTGCGGCACATCGTCGCGCTGCGCGGCGACCCGCCGGTGGAGGGCGAGAAGTTCGTGGCTCATCCGGACGGCTACGCCAGCGCCGCCGAGCTGGTGGCGGGCTTGCGGGCGGTCGCCCCCTTCGACATCTCGGTCGCCGCCTATCCGGAGACGCACCCGGACGCGCTGTCGGAGCGGCACGACCTCGACAACCTCAAGCGCAAGCTCGACGCGGGGGCGAGCCGCGCGATCACCCAGTTCTTCTTCGCGCCCGAGACCTTCCTCCGCTTCCGCGACGCGGCGGCGGCGGCGGGCATCGACGCGGAGATCGTGCCGGGCATCCTGCCGGTCGCCAACGTGGCGCAAGCCAGGCGCTTCGCAGCGATGAACGGGGCGAGCATCCCGGGGTGGATGGACCGGCTGTTCGAAGGGCTCGACGACCACCCCACCGCGCGGCAGCTGGTCGCGGCGACGGTGGCGGCCGAACTGTGCGGGCGCTTGTACGAGGAGGGGGTGCGGCACTTCCACTTCTACACGCTTAACCGCGCGGAGCTCGCCTACGCGATCTGCCACCTGCTCGGCGTGCGGCCGAAGGCACGGGAGCAGGCTCCCGTGCTGATCCAGTCCGCCGGGGTGGCAGCGTGAGCGTCGCCGACCGACTCCGCGCGCTCGCGGCCGAGCGCATCCTGCTGACGGACGGCGCGTTCGGGACGATGATTCAGCGGTACAACCTAGACGAGGCGGCGTACCGGGGCGACCTCGCCCTGACGCTGGATCAGAAGGGCAACAACGACATGATCGTGCTGACCCAGCCGCGGGTGGTGGCCGAGATCACGCGCGCCTACCTCGACGCGGGGACGGACATCGCGTCGACTAACACCTTCAACGCGAACCGGGTGAGCCAGGCGGACTACGGCGCGGAAGCCCTCGTCCGCGAGATGAACATCGCCGCCGCGAGCATCGCGCGGGAGGAGGCGGAGGCGGCGCAGCAGCGCGACGGCCGCCCCCGCTTCGTCGCGGGCGCGATCGGGCCGACCAACAAGACCCTATCGCTCTCCCCCGACGTCAACGACCCCGGCTATCGCGCCATTTCCTTCGACGAGCTCAAGGAAGTGTACCGCGAGCAGGCGGAAGCCTTGCTCGACGGCGGCGCGGACCTCCTCCTGATCGAGACGATCTTCGACACGCTCAACGCCAAGGCGGGGATCATGGCGGTGCTGGAGGCAGGCGAGGCGCGCGGCGCGCGCGTGCCGCTCATGCTGTCCATGACGATCACCGACCTGTCGGGGCGCAACCTGTCGGGCCATTCGGTGGAGGCCTTCTGGGCGGCGGTGCGCCACGCGCGGCCGCTGGCCGTCGGCCTGAACTGCTCGTTTGGCGCGCCCCAGCTCCGCCCGCACGCGGCGACGCTCGCGCGGCAGGCAGACACGCTGCTGCTCGCCTACCCCAACGCCGGGCTGCCCAACGACCTCGGCCAGTACGACGAGCTGCCGGCGGAGACCGCGAGAATGCTGGGCGAGTGGGCGGACGCCGGGCTGCTCAACATCGTCGGCGGCTGCTGCGGGACGACGCCGGAGCACATCGCGGCGATCGTCGCCGTGGTGGCGGGCAAGAAGCCCCGCGCGCTGCCGCAGCCGCCGGTGCGGACGGTGCTCGCCGGGCTCGACCCGATGGTGCTGGCGGCGTGAACGCGGGACCGCCGCTCCTCGACAAACAACCGTCGTCCCGGCCTTGAGCCGGGACCCGCCTGCCGTTTCACACGATAGTCGAAGGCAGGTGGGTCCCGGATCGAGTCCGGGATGACGAACCCAGTTCATCAAAGGTCAGTCTACCCATGGCGTCCCTAGCCATCGCCGATCTCCCCGAAGCGCCCGAGTCGCGGGCGGAGTCCCGCGCCACCTTCGTCAACATCGGCGAACGCACCAACGTCACTGGCTCTGCCGCCTTCAAGAAGCTGATCCTCGCCGGCGACTACGCCCGCGCGGTCGAGGTCGCGCGCCAGCAGGTGGAGAACGGCGCGCAGGTGGTCGACGTCAACATGGACGAAGCGCTGCTCGACAGCGAGCACGCCATGGAGACCTTCCTCAAGCTGATCGCCGCCGAGCCGGACATCGCGCGCGTGCCGGTGATGATCGACAGCTCCAAGTGGAGCGTGATCGAGGCCGGGCTGAAGTGCGTGTCGGGCAAACCGATCGTCAACTCCATCTCCATGAAGGAAGGCGAGGAGGCGTTCCTCAGCTCCGCCCGCCGCGTGATGGCCTACGGCGCCGCCGTGGTCGTGATGGCCTTCGACGAGCAAGGCCAAGCGGACACGAAGGAACGCAAGGTCGAGATCTGCGAGCGGGCGTACAAGCTTCTCGTCGCCGAGGGTTTCCCGCCGGAAGACATCATCTTCGACCCCAACATCTTCGCCATCGCGACGGGGATCGACGAGCATAAGCGCTACGCGATCGACTTCATCGAGGCGTGCCGCGAGATCCGGGCGCGGTGCCCCCACGCCCACCTATCTGGCGGCGTGTCCAACCTGTCCTTCTCCTTCCGCGGCAACGAGCCCGTGCGCCGCGCGATGCACAGCGTGTTCCTGTTCCACGCGATCCGCGCGGGGCTTGACATGGGCATCGTCAACGCCGGCCAGCTCGATGTCTACGATCGGATTGATCCCGAACTGCGCGAAGCGTGCGAGGACGCGATCTTCGACCGGCGCGAGGACGCGACCGAGCGGCTCATCACGCTCGCCGAACGTTACCGCGGCACCGACGCCGTGGCGGAGCAGGCGGCCGCGGAATGGCGGAGCTGGCCGGTCGCCAAGCGGCTGGAGCACGCGCTGGTCCGCGGCATCGACGCCCACGTCGTCGACGACACGGAAGAAGCGCGCGGGCTCCACGAGCGGCCGATCGAGGTGATAGAAGGCCCGTTGATGGACGGCATGAACATCGTCGGCGACCTGTTCGGCGCCGGGCAGATGTTCCTGCCGCAGGTGGTGAAGTCCGCCCGCGTGATGAAAAAGGCGGTCGCCCACCTCCTGCCGTATATCGAGGAGGAGAAGGAGCGGAACCCCGACGCCGCGACCGGTAAGGGCAAGATCGTCATGGCGACCGTCAAGGGCGACGTCCACGACATCGGCAAGAACATCGTCGGCGTGGTGCTGCAGTGCAACGGGTTCGAGGTGATCGACCTCGGCGTGATGGTGCCCTTCGCCAGGATCCTGGAGACCGCGCGCGCCGAAAAGGCGGACATGATCGGCCTGTCGGGCCTGATTACCCCCTCGCTCGACGAGATGGTCACGGTGGCCGAGGAGATGACGCGCGCGGGGATGGACATTCCGTTGCTGATCGGCGGGGCCACCACCAGCAAGGTTCACACCGCGCTCCGCATCGCGCCCGCCTATTCGGGGCCTGTGCTCCACGTGCTCGACGCGAGCCGCGCGGTGGGGGTGGCGTCCAACCTGGTGTCGGACACCCAGCGTCACGAGCTGGTCGAGCGCACCGCCACCGATTATCAGGCGGTGCGCGACGCCCGCGCGGGCCGCGCGCCCAACGCGCTGTCGAGCCTGGAGGAGGCGCGCGCCAACGGATTCAGGGCCTCGGCCTATGCGACGCCGAGGCCGCTTCGTCCGGGGCTGCACCACTACGACGAGTGGCCGCTCGACGACCTCGTGAAGTACATCGACTGGACGCCCTTCTTCCGCTCGTGGGAGCTCGCGGGCCAGTATCCGGCGATCCTCGACGACGCGGTGGTGGGGGAAAGCGCGCGCCACCTGTTCAAGGACGCGCAGGTGATGCTGAAGCGCATCGTCCGCGAGAAGTGGCTGCGCGCGGAGGGCGTGGCGGGGCTGTGGCGCTGCCGCCGCGACGGCGATGATTTGTGGGTGCTCCATGGCAACAAGGAGCTCCGCGTCCCCTTCCTCCGCCAGCAGATGAAGAAGCGCGACAGCCGCTCCAACATGTGCCTCGCGGATCTCATCAGCGAGGAGGAGGACTGGATCGGCGGCTTCGCCGTCACCACGGGCCACGGCATCGACGCGCACCTCGCGCGCTTCCGCGCCGCCCACGACGATTATTCGGACATCCTGCTCAAGGCGCTCGCCGACCGGCTGGCCGAAGCCTTCGCCGAGCGGATGCACCACCACGTCCGCACCGAGCTGTGGGGCTACGCGCCGGACGAGGCGCTGTCGCCGGACGCGCTGATCCGCGAGGAATATCAGGGCATCCGCCCCGCCCCGGGCTACCCCGCGTGCCCCGACCACAGCCTGAAGCCGCTGCTGTTCGAGCTGCTGGGCGGGGGCGAGCCGGCGGGCATCAGCCTGACCGAGAGCTTCGCTATGCTGCCCACGGCGGCGGTGTCCGGCTTCTACTTTGCGCATCCCGACAGCCGCTACTTCGGGGTGGCGCGGATCGGGCCGGACCAGGTGGAGGACTACGCGCGGCGGCGCGGGGTGGACGAGGTCACGGCGGCGCGGTGGCTGCGGCCGAACCTGGACTGAGTAGATACTGAGTAGATAGGGTGGGGACGTCGTCCCATCGGAAGCTGGGGCCGCGTTTGCGAGGGACCACCTCGCCGCCGGCGGCAGAGAGGGCGGCGCGCTTCGATGGCGGCCCCAGCTTCCGCTGGGACGACGGCCTGCCAACTTCACTCTCCCCTCCGTCATCCCGGGCCTGAGCTGGGACCCACCTTTCCCTGTTCCGGCAGCGGACAGGCAGGTGGGTCCCGGCTCAGGCCCGGGATGACGGCCGTTCGCTGACCGGCGTCCGTCCTACCGCCCCCGGCACAACCCTCGCGCCACATCCAAGCACCGCCCGTCCGGCGCGGGCGCATTCACCCGCAGCATCGCCGCCAGCGTCGGCAGGATGTCGACGGTCGACGCCGCCTCCACCCGGTCCGCGCGCGCGATGCCGGGGCCGTAGAAGGCGATCGGCACCATCCGGTCCGGGTCCCACGGCGTGCCGTGGGTGGCGACGTAGCCGGGGCGGGGCGTCGCCACCGGCGAAACGGTCGCCTTGGGCACGACGATCAGCTGCCCGTTGCGGGGCTGGTGGAAGGCGGCGCGGACGCGCTGGGCGAGCGTCCAGCGGTCGGGCGCGCCCGTCGGCAGCGGCTGCCGCGCGAGATCGTCGGCGAGGAACACCGCCTCGACCTGCCGATGCGCGCGGAACCGGGTAGCGGCGTAGGCGATCACGGCGGCGCGGCGCGCGGCGGGCACGCCCAAATCGACGTACACGTCGCCGAACCCGCCCTCGCCGCGCAGCACGGGGCCGGTGAGCCCAAGCGCCGCGCCCACCTGCTTGCCGATCGCCTCCGCCGTCAGCCCCGGGTTGGCGCGCTCCGTGTGCGGCCCGCTCCTTTCCGGAACGTCGTGCGCGCCGTGGTCGGCGGTGAGCGCGACGGCGTCGGGCACGCGCAGCCCGTCGAGGAAGCCCAGGAACTCGCCGAGGTCGCGGTCGAGCGACTCCATCTGCAGGCACATCTCGCCGCCGCCGCTGCCGTAGGCGTGGCCGACGTAGTCGGTCGCGGACAGGCCGATCGCCAGCAGGTCCGGCGCGCCGCCCGGCGCGCGGCCGAGTTCCAGCTGCTGCACCAGCCCCGCGGCGAGCGCGAGCGTCGCGCCGTCGAGCTCAGGGGAGCGCTGGAAGCCCTGGACGTCCCCCGCGGCGCGGGCGAAGCGGCCCGTCCCCACCGTCACCTCGCCCGCCCTCACCGGGCGCGACAGCGCGGCGCAGCGCGGGGACAAGGGCAGTGGCTCGCGCGGGCGGGCGAGCGCGGCGGCGAGATTGGCGTTCACCGCCGCCCCGACCGGCGCGGGGGCGGGGCTGCCGCGCCCGACGAAGCGGCGCGCGGAGGCATCCCACCACCAGGCCTGATCGATTTTCTTGCCGCCCATCATCAGCGTCGCGCGGTCCTTGCCCGCTACCGCGACGCTGCGCGAGCGGGGGTTCGCCGCCTTCAGCCGCTCGCCCAGCGTAGGGAGCAGCAGGTGCCCGGCGGAAGGCGCGTAGCGCGCGCCCGCTTCCGGCGCGGCGGCGATGTCCTCCGCGCAGTAAACCGCGCGGTCCGGCCGCTTGGCGAGCTCGAACCAATTGTTGCCGACGATGCCCGTGCGCGCCGGGTTCGCCCCGGTAAGGATGGTCGAATGGCCCGGGCAGGTCTCGGTCGCCGAGTGCGCCTGGTAGCCGCGGGCGAACACGGTGCCGCCCGCGATGCGCCGCAACCCCCCGGTGAAGCTCGGCCGGTAACGATTGAACAGGTCGGCCGACAGCTGGTCGACGGAGATCACCACCAGCAGCCGCGGCGGCGTCTGCGCGACGGAGCGGGCGGGGACGGGGAGCGACTGCGCCCCGGCGGGCGCGTCGAGGCACAGGGCGAGCGCGGACAGGCAGAGAAGGGAGCGGCGGAGCATGGGGGTTCCTAGCGGCGAAGGCGGGTTCCGCCCTATATAGCCCGCGTGACGCGCCCCTTGCCAAGCTTGCTCCTGGTCCTGCTCGCGCTGCTCTGCGCGACCGCGCCGCTGGGCGCGCGGGAGACGAACATCGCCGCCTCCCTGGTCGCGGAGACCGCGACGCCCGCGGCGGGCAGCACGGTGACGCTGGCGATTCGCATGGTGCCCAAGTCCGGCTGGCATGGCTACTGGGCCAACCCCGGCGACGCGGGGCGGCCACCGTCGGTCGATTGGAACTTGCCCGAGGGCGCGACTGCCGGACCGATGCGCTTCCCCGTTCCCGAACGGCTGCTGCTGTCGGGGCTGATGAATTACACCTACGAACGCGATTACGCGAAGCTGGTGGACTTGACTGTGCCCGCCAAGCTCGCGCCCGGCACGCGGCTGCCGATCCGCGGCGACCTCGAATGGCTCGCCTGCACCGACAAGGTCTGCGTGCCCGAGCGCGGCGAGATCGCCACCGAGCTGGTGGTGGGCAACGGCGCGGTCGCGCCCGCTGACCGGGCCCGGTTCGACGGCTGGAGGGCGGCGCTGCCCAAGCCGCTCGGGTCCCCGGCGCGCTTTGCCGCCGCCGACGGGCGGCTGCGGCTCGCCGTGCCCTATCCCGCCTCGGCGGCGGGGGAGGGGGCCTATTTCTTCCCGCTTACCGAGCGCGCGCTCGATTACGCCGCCCCGCAGCGGGTCGGGCGCGAAGGCGACCTGCTATTGATCGACGTTCCTGCCGGGATGGACGCGGCCGGACTGCGCGAAGTTTCGGGCGTGCTCCAGGTCGACGGACGCGGGCTGGAGCTGCGCGCGACGCCTGGCCCCGTGCCGGCGGTGAGCGAGGGGGGCGACCTCTGGGCCATCCTCCTCTCCCTCGGCGGCGCGCTGCTCGGCGGCCTCCTGCTCAACGTCATGCCTTGCGTCTTCCCCATCCTCAGCCTCAAGGCGCTCAGCCTCGCGCGCGCAGGGGAAACGGAGCGCGGCGCGCGGACGGAGGCGCTCGCCTATACGGGCGGGGTGCTGCTGACGGTGCTTGGCCTAGGCGGGCTGCTGCTCGCGCTTCGCGCGACCGGTTCGGCCGCGGGCTGGGCGTTCCAACTGCAGGACCCACGCGTGATCCTGGCGCTGCTGCTGCTGACGAACGCGATCGCCCTCAACCTCGCCGGCCTGTTCGAGCTGCCGGGCTTCGCGCGCGGCGACGCGCTCGCGCGCCGCGGCGGCGCTGCCGGCGCCTTCTGGACGGGCGCGCTCGCCGCCTTCGTCGCGACGCCGTGCACCGGGCCGTTCATGGGCGCGGCGCTCGGCGCGGCGCTGCTGCTGCCCGCGGGAGCCGCCATGGCGATCTTTGCCGGGCTGGGGCTGGGGTTGGCGCTGCCGTTCCTTCTGCTCGGCTTCGTCCCCGCGCTGCGGCGACGCTTGCCGAAGCCGGGGCCGTGGATGAACAAGCTCCGCCGCGTGCTGTCCGTGCCGATGTTCCTCACCGCGCTCGGCCTCGCCTGGGTGCTCGGCCGGCAGGCGGGGGTGGATGCGATGACGCTCGGGCTCAGCGCAGTGCTTACGGCAGGGCTGGCGCTCTGGTGGGTGGGCGCGCGGCAGGCGGTGGGCGGGCGCGCGCTGCTGCCCGCCGGCGCGTCCGCCGCCGCGG
>CADCVW010000103.1 GCA_902806235.1 uncultured Sphingomonadaceae bacterium
CGACGGCGCCGCCGCGCTCGACCGGCAGCGCGCGGCGCTGCGCGGGGCGATCGCGCGGGCGGAGGACGCCGCGCGCGGCAACTGGCTGCTCTGGATCCGCCGGCCGCTGCTCGACGTCCTGCCGACCGCCCTCGCCATCCTGGCGGCGGCGATCCTCGGGCCGGCGCTGCTCAAGGCCGCCGCCTACTTCCTCCTGGCGCCCTTGGCCGCGCGCCGGCCGCCCATTCGCCTGCTCGCCGCCGACGAAGGGCGTGTCGAGAAGGTGGCCCCGGCCGGGGTGTCGCAGCGGGTCGAGCTCGGGCCCGGCCAGGAGCTGCTGATCCTTCCCGAAGCGGTGCAAAGCACGCCGCACCACGCGGCCAAGCGGACCCAATGGCTGCTCGACTGGACCATGCCGCTCGGCAGCCTCGCGTCCGGCATGGTCGCCTTGATCCGCATCCGCGTGGAGCGGGCGGACAGCGTGCTGGTCTCCGCCACGGGCGGTCCGCTGGCGGAAGTCGCCTTAATCGAGGTCGGGCGCGGCTCAGCGCTCGTGCTCCGCCCCCGCGCGCTCCGCGGCATCGTGCAACCCGTCGGGCGGCCGGTGCGGATCACGCGGCACTGGCGGCTGGGTCACCTGTCGGCGTGGTTGACGCTGCGGTTCCGCTTTCTCGTCCTGCACGGCCCCGCCGTCCTGGCGGTAGAAGGCGCGCGCGGCGTGCGGCTGGAGGCCGCCGGGCCGGGCCGCGGCGTCAACCGGGCCGCCACGCTCGGCTTCAGCGCCGGGCTGCCGTATCGCGTGTCGCGCTCCGAAGCGTTCGGCGCTTACCTCCTGGGCAGGCAAGAATTGTACAACGACAGCTTCGGACCCGGGTCCGGCCGTTACCTGTACGAGGAGATGCCGCTCGGCGAGCGCGGGGGCGGGCTTTGGGGGCGCGGCCTGCGCGGGGTCGGCGACGCGGCGCTCAAGCTGTTCGGGTTGTGAGGCGGGCGACCCGGAGCCGCGGGCGCTCCGCCCGTCTCGTCAATCTCCCGTTCGGCTCCTTTCCTCGCGTCCGGCCAGCTTCATGGTGAGGGGGCAGTCCAACGCGCGCCAGATCAGGCCGACGTTCGGCGTGATGGCGGCCGGGGCACGGGATCGGGGCGGGCCATGGCCGGCGGGTGGCGTTCCGCGCCACCGCGCGTTCATCCGTCCATGACCGAACCGTCCGGAACCGGGCAGGGACCCGGCGAGCGCACCACGCTGGCCGGCGACCGCACCCTGCTCGCCAACGAACGCACGCTGGCCGCTTGGTGGCGCACGGCGATGACGGCACTCGCCGCAGCCGTCGGCTTCGCCAAGCTGTTCGGCGGCGCGGGCCCGCCTTGGCTGGCTCGCGCCGGGGCGTCCTTGCTCGTGCTGCTAAGCCTGCTCGTACTGGCCGTCGCCTTCCGTAACCACCGCCGCACCGCCGCGCGCGTTGAGAACGAGTATGCGGCGAGCGCGCCCAAGGCCACGCTGTGGCTCGGCACCCTGCTCCTCGCGGCCGTGGCGCTGATCGTCGCGGCGGCGATCTGGCTGCCGGGCTGACGCGCCCGGGGCGGCGTGCCGGTCAGCCACCGACGAAGGCCACCGCCGCCCCCCGCTCCACGGCCGCGGCGAGCTCCTCGACATCCCAGTTCGTCAGGCGCACGCAGCCGTGACTCGCCGTCTTTCCGATCAGCCGCGGTTCGGGCGTGCCGTGGATGCCGTAGCCGTCCTTGGCGAGGTCGATCCAGGCAGCGCCGACCGGGTTGTTCGGCCCCGGGGCGATCGTCAGGCGCCGGTCGGGGCCCCAGGACAGCCGCTTCGGGTCGAAATAGTAGGCCGGGTCGGGGGCGACCGCGCGCACCTCCGTTTGCCCGCTCGGGCTCGGCAGGCTCCGGCTTCCGATGGTCGCTGGGTAGGCGGCGAGCAGCTCGCCGTCTTCGGCGTAGGCGCGCACAGCGCCCGCGGCCTTGTCCACCTCGATCCGGAGGACTTGGCCGGGCAGGCCGCCGTCGCGCGTCGCCGCGACCACGATTTCTGTCCCGGCCACGGCGAAGTCGGCGTCGGGGTTGAGCGCGCGCAGCACCGCGCGCGTCATATGAAACTTCTCCGCCAGGAGCTCGACCGGGCCGGTGTAGGCCAGCCGTTCCAGCTCGGCCTGCGCAGCCAGCCCGTCCGGGATGCGCGGCGCGAACGGACCGGAAACGTCGGGCTGCGCAATCTTGTAGCGGCGCAGCACCGGTCCGGGCGCGGCGGCCCGCAACTGCGCGACCAGTTCCTCATCTATCCTGCCGTCGACGGGCAGCGCGCGCGCTTGCTGGAAGGCACGGACTGCCTTGGTTGTATTGCCGCCAGGTCGCCCGTCGATCGCGCCGGGTGAAAAGCGCAGGCGGTCGAGCATCACCTGGGCCGCGAACGTGCGTTCGCGCCTGGGCGCGGCGAAGGCGCCACGCGGCGGACTAGGAACGTCGGCGACCGGCACGGCGCCGGGCTGCGCAGCTCGAACAGGGGCCGGAGCGAGCGCTAGGACGAGGGCTACGCCGAGCGCCGTCGCGGTGCTCGGCAGGGCAGAGAAGAGAGTCATGGAGCGCCTCACGATTGGCTGGTCAGGAGGGCAACGGCGACCGCCACCGAAGGTTCTGCTCCGGATGCTTGGTCGCGTTCTTGCATCCCCGCCGAGTTTGCAATTTCTCTGCGGCTCCCCTTGGGCAAGGTGGCCGCGCTTCGCTGTGCGCGCGTTGACCACCCGGCTCGGTCGCTGATTCGATGTGGGTGCCTGCCAGTGAACCCGATCTAAGACGTCGCGCGGAAACTTATGAAGGCGTCGTTGCTCAACGGCGGTAAGCGCCTCATCGCGGACTGCCCTTACCGCTCACGGCCGACAGCCTGTGTGAATTGTCCCGATTTGTGACAAGATGGTTCTTTGTAGCTAGCTCATGTCCCTCGCACAGTTGACGTGCGTTTCAACCTGACCCACCCCGTCAAAATAAGCGGCTTGGCAAAAGGTAGAATTCATGAAGATGCCCCTGATGATTTCTGCCGCGCTTCTCTCAATATCACTGAGCGCCCCCGCCTTCGCGCATACTGTCGTCGTGCCCGCCAATCTCGCCACCGTCGAGGGCAATGGCGGCAGCAGTAACCTTTTCGGCCAAATCAACGTCAGCCGATTTCAGCAGGTATTCGCCGCTTCTGAGTTCGGATCAGCGCCGATCTTGCTCAGTGGCTTGGCGTTCCGCACGAACGGCGTATCTACGGGCGCGCTCTTTGAGGGAGAAGGCCGGGCCTTTTCGCGCACGATCTCCGACTTTTCGCTTAGTTTGTCCACGACTTCTCGCAGCCCCGATGGGCTTAGTGCAACGTTCGCTGACAATGTAGGCACGGATGCGCTGGCGGTGATCCAGAGAGGGTCAATCACGTTCTCGAGCGCGGCGACAAGCTCGAATGGTACCACGCGCGACTTCGACGTGCTGTTTAACTTCGCCACTCCGTTTCTGTTCGACCCGACGCTCGGCAATCTGTTGCTCGACGCGACCAACTTCTCCGGCGGGAACGTGACATCCAGCAATGGCACGCCATTCGACACCCAAATAATGGCGGGGGACAGCATCTCGAGCCTGTTCCGCACCAATGGTACTTCGGGCGTGGGTACGCTGAACACGCGCGGCTTCGTTACTCAGTTTCAAGTCGCCTCAGCGGTGCCGGAGCCGGCGACCTGGGCCATGATGCTCATCGGCTTTGGTGCGGTTGGATACTCCATGCGCCAGCGGCCTCACCGGCAACTGAGGTTCGCGGCTTAGCCCCAGCTCGTCAGCTGGTGCCATTATCGCCGCGCCGCTCGTGCGTAGCTTCTGAAGGTAATGTTCGCCTTCTAGCCATAGCGGACATTCGGGTCGCGTCCGCTTTGCGCCAGTCTACGTAATTCAGGGTGACGTCAGCTCGCCTCCACATCGATCCTTGGCAGTTCCACACGGTCCTCGACGGCGTCCGGCTTGAGATCGCCTGACGGCTTTCTGAGCAGAAAGGGCGGCTGAGCTTATACCGCCGCCCCGATGCCGGCCAGCCGCCGTTCGTTAGCATCATCGGGGGACACATCGCTAGCCGGAGGCAAATGATGGGCAGCGGTGGCGTCGGTGACGCGCGGCATGTCATAGTCGGTTGGCAGGCGGGCTTGTCGTGAGGCTGCCGCAAACATTCGGTACCGGTCTCAAAAGCTCCTCGGCGTTGTCTCTGGTTGCTAGCCAAGGCCTGAGGTAAGAATGAGACTGGCAAGGTCTCGGTATGCTAGGAGGAGACGAAATATGGCCGTCGAAGCTGTTTTCGATGAGGTCCGACAAGCAATCGAAGCTACGGATCAGGCGTTTTGCGCTGCCTTCAATGCAGGTGACATCGAGAAGGCTACCCGCGAGACCTACACGGAGGACGCACTGGTTCTGCCGCCGGGCGCTCCGCTGGTGCGTGGACGAGACGAGATTGCACGGTTCTGGCGTGCTGCGGCAGACCAGATGGGTATTGCGCACGTCGACCTCTCAACCGTTGAACTAGCGGTGGTGGACGGTGCCGCTCATCAGGTTGGTCGTGCCGTGCTCGGCTTGAGCAACGAACAGCAGGTCACAGCCAAGTATGTGGTCATCTGGCACCAAGTCGACGGTGCTTGGCGGTGGCACATCGATATCTGGAACACCGACGAGTAGCGTCGCTAATCGAGAGCAGGGCTCACTGGCTTCTGATCGCGACCACCACTGGGCGTTACATTGGAGACTCAGAGTGAGAGCCTCTCGGCCGTAACGATCTGCTGCGATTGCTCACGCTTTGGAAGGTGAGCCCCGAATACCCTGAAGCCCGTGCCCACGCTCCACAGGGCTCGTACCGGCGGCTAAGCACCCGTCAGCTACATAGCCCGGAAGGCAGCCTCGGTGCGCTGGTTCGTGAAGCGCACGCAGTAGGCGCCGCCATTCTCGTAGCCGATCACCGACCCCTTCGCGCGCTCGACCACCCAGTCCGCGCACTCCGTGGATTGCACAATTTCGACTCGATCAGGTGGAACGGGCACATCGATCATCAGCGGCACGTGTCGCGCCTCGGCTAGCGAAGCTCAAGGTGCGCGAACGTAGCATCGGCAGCCGTGCAAACTTCTCGCACCACCGGAAGCGTGCGCTGCCGAGATCGTGGCCGGGCTGAAGGCGGGACGCGAAGAGGTTTACGTCCGCATGTCAAAGCTGCTGGTGGCAGTCATGCGGCTCTCGCCGGCGCTCGGGCAAAGGATCACGCGCGACGGCTGAGGAGGCCGTCGTACGACAAACTCGCGTCAGTCCTCCGCACCCTGCCTGCTCATCGCGCACTTACGGACGCTACATCTTGGCCTTCTGGCCTATAATTACGGGCCCAAGGAAGCGCTAGGTCATTCAGCTCCAACACCGCCAGCGACAGCGCGCTCATCGATTGCGTTGCGCCAGAAGACCGGCATTGTTTCTCCGGTCAGGTTGACGAGTTCCTTTGGCTCGTTCCCGCGCCACCCTGCGGCGAGATTGCACTTGGCGCACTCAGCCGGCGGGGAGCCAGTTGCCGTGAAACCCCGGGGGAACACGGTGCGGCAGGCGGATGCTGGCGACCGGCGGGCCGCCGAACGCGCGGGCATCGAGGATGACGAGATCAGTGCGCTCGGCGGGCAGATCGATCACCATGCCGATCAGATAGCCCTCATCCTCCGCAGCGTCGGCATGCGCGGGGACGAACACGAACTCGCCGGGATGCCGCCCCGGGCCGAAGTCATGCACCGCACGCGTGCCGGCCTCGAGGTCGTGCTTGTATAGCGCGGTGGCGCCGACGAACCGGTCCTCCTCCGTCTCGGGTAGGGCCATGGTGTAGCAGTAGCGATAGGGCTGGCCCCAGCGGCGCTCGTCGGGGCGGGGAAACTCCTGTGGGCTGGCGTCGATGGTGCGGCGTTCGACGGTGCGCGCCTCCGGGTGAACGACCCAGCGCTCTAGCCCGAGATTCTGGCCGTCGGGGCCGTGGCGGCCATCGGCGAACATGGTGCGATAGGCGACCACATCGAGCACCACGCGCCCCTCGGCGTCCTCATAGCTGTTCGCGAGGTGGAACACGTACACCGGGTCGACGGGGCACCAGATGGTGTCCTCGCCGCGACCCTCACGCGGGAGCAGGCCGATGCGCGCCTGGTGCGTCGGATTCCAGCGATAGGGAAACCCGTGCCCGCTGATTAACGCCTTCATTGAAAAGGTGACCGGCAGGTCGAGAATGACAGCGTAGCGCGCGGTCACGCCGGCGTCATGGATCGAGGGGCCATGCGCGACGGCAACCGGCTCCTCGCGGATGACCTGCCCATCGGCGGACAGCACGATGTGCCGGACGCGACCGGGATCGGTTGCCTCATAGGCCAGTGCATGGTGCTCCCCGGTCAGCGGGTCGTGATGCGGGTGTGCGGTGAACGAGCCCGCCAGCGTGTCGTCGAATGGATTGTAGGTCTGCTCGTCGAGCGTGTCGGATAATTCGACCGGATAGCTGCCCGCCTCCACCAACGCCCAGGTGCGGCCGGCGATTGCGACGACGTTGGTATTGACGGTGTCGAACCCGCCATGGCGCGGACCGGGAGCGGCGCCCTCGGCATGCGTCTCGCCGACCGAGCGCGAGCGGATCCAGCGGTTGCGATACCATTCGGCCCGGCCGTCCTTGAGCGCCAAGCCGTGGACCATCCCGTCCCCGGTGAACCAATGATACCCCGCCGGATCGGGCCGCACCGGGTTGGGCCCGATCCGCAAGTAACGGCCATCGAACACGGGCGGGATGACGCCGGTGACCGGCAGGTCGACCAATGTCAGTTCCCGCGTCATTGGCGCGTGGATTCCCGAGAGGAACGGGTGAGGCGCGTCGCCGACGGCCAAGCGCTTGCGGTTGAATGCAGCGAGCTTGCCCAACCCCTTGGTCACGCTGGACCGGATGACGGTTTCGATCGTGCTTGCCACGGCGACTCGCTCCTGCAATGTTGATAGTGTCAACATAGCGTCAAAGGTAACAGTGTCAACATCCCGATCCTATCATCATGGCGATCTAGCCCGCGCGCTGGTCGAGGCCGCGCTGGACGTGGTCGCGGCCGGCGAACCGTTATCGCTGCGCGAGGTAGCGCGGCGCGCGGGGGTGAGCGCGACGGCGGTCTACCGGCACTTTCCCGACAAGCAGGCGCTGCTGACTGCGGTCGCTAGGGCCGGGCTGGTGCGGCTCGGCGCTGCGCAGCACGCCGCATATGACGCCGCAGGCGGCGGCGCGGCGGGCTTCAACGCTACCGGGGTTGCCTATGTCCGGTTCGCGCTCGCCAACCCGGCACTGTTCCGGCTGATCTTCGCCCAGCCGCTGGGGACGACGCTGGAGGGAAAAGGGAGCGAAGACGATGCGATGACCTTCCTTCTCGCCAACGCCGCCACACTGGCGCCGCCCGGGATCGACGCGCGCGTGTTCGCACTCCGAGCCTGGTCGGTCGCGCATGGGTTGGCGATGCTCATGCTCGACGGCGCGGTGCCGACGGACCAGGCGACTATCGCTCGCGTGGTGGACGCGCATGCGATGCTGGGCGGAGCCTAGTCGAGCGCCTGCAGGTGACGTCCCCGCTACTTTTTACCTAATGTGAGTTGCCTGTGGGCAAGGACCTGGGAAGGAGAAAGTCCAGGAAGACGGACGAGCAGATTGCGTTCGCGCTAAAGCAGGCGGAGGCGGGTCCGCCAGTGGCCGAGGTCATCCGACAAATGGGAAAAGCCAGTTCCGGATCTTGAGCGCGGTCGATGTCCGCTTTTCATGATTAGGAGCCCACAAGCAGTCAGGCAGCTAACGGCCAATTGCTGCTTCTGAGGACCGACCGTGAGTGTCCGCTTGCCGTCTATTGCGGACATTCGGCGCAAGCGCCACCGTTGGTAGGTGAGAAGGCGGAAGCGGGGTACAGG